>NZ_JBHJRX010000008.1:172942-195789 GCF_042268605.1 Streptomyces sp. NPDC056296
GGGGAGCCTTCCTCCCGCCCCCCCCCCGCCGGGCCGGCTCCCCCCCCGACCCCGCAGCGACCCCTGCCTCTGTAGGCGCAGCCGCATCCGGAGCGGTACCCGCCTCGGGAGCGCCCGCTTCTGCATCGGCGCCCGCTTCCGGAGCGGCGCCCTCCTCCGTAGGGGCGTCCGGCTCGGGGGCGACACCTGCGGGTGCGTCCGTCTCGGGTGCGGTCGCCGGTCCCAGGCCTGGCTCGGGTGCGGCGTCTGCGGCGGGGGCTGCCGCGGGTGCGGCGTCTGTGGCCGGGTCTGCTTCGGGTGCGGCGTCTGCGGGCGCGTCCGTCTCGGGTGCGGTCGCCGGTCCCAGGCCTGGCTCGGGTGCGGCGTCTGTGGCCGCTTCCGCTTCGGGAGCGGCACCCGCAGCCGCACCCGTCTCGGGAGCGGTCACCGGCCCCACGCCCGCCTCGGAGGCGGCACCCGTAGCCGCCCCTGCCTCGGGAGCCGCCCCCGCCTCGGAGGCGGCACCCGCAGTCGCCCCCGCCTCGGGAGCCGCATCCGCAGTCGCCCCCGCCTCCGCAGCGGCCCTCGCCCCCGCCCCCACCCCCACGCCCGCCCCCTGGCTCCCCCTGCGCACGCTCACCCACGCCACCCCCGCCGGCCCCGTCGCCATACCCCTCGACGACCTCGACCCCTACCGCGACCTCGACGACCCGGTGCCGCCCGCCCGGCTGGACGACGACGAGGCGGCGGAGTGGCAGCGGGTCTTCGACGGCGCCGTCGGGATACTCGCCGGGGCGGGTGACGGCCAGGGGCCGGGACGGCTCGACCCGGCGCTGATACGCGCCGTCGTGCCCTGCGGCCGTACCGCCCTCGCCCCACCCGCTCCACCGGCCGTCGCCGTCTCCGCCTCCAGCGGCGACTCCTTCGGCGCCATGCTGATATCCCGCCCCGGATCCGCGCTCGCCCTCGCCGAGACCCTCGTCCACGAGTTCCAGCACAGCAAGCTCGCCGCACTCCTCCACCTCTTCCCCCTCCTCGACGACGACCGCGAGGAGCGCTTCTACGCCCCCTGGCGCGCCGACCCGCGCCACCTCACCGGGCTGCTGCACGGCGCGTACGCCTTCACCGGCGTCACCGGCTTCTGGCGGGACCGGCTGGCCGAGCCGGAGCACGCCGAGGCCGCCGCCTATCACTTCGCGCTGCGCCGGCTGCAGAGCCGGCTGGTCGTGCGGACCCTGCTGACCAGTGCCCGGCTCACCGCGCCGGGGCGCCGTCTCGTCGAGGGCCTCGCGCGGACGCTGGACGGCTGGCTGCGCGTACCCGTCGACCCGGCCGCCCTGTCCCGGGCCCGTACGGCCGCCTCCCTGCACCGCACCCAGTGGCGGCTGCGCAACGTCGCCGCACCGGCCGGGCCGGACGGGCCGGACGGCGTTCTCCGGTTCCGCCCGGACCGCGGCTTCTGGCCCGACCCCCGGACGCACGCCTTCGCCACCCGCCCCGCCGCTCCCCGTACCCCCGACGAGCACCTCGCCGCCGGTGACCCGGCCACCGCGCTGGACGGCTACGCCAAGGACCTCGCCCGTGACCCGGCCGACCCCGGGGCACTGTCCGGCTGGATCGTCGCCCGCGCGATCCTGGAGCCGGGCCACGCCGCCCGCCGCCCGCTCGCCCGCCCGGAACTGCTCCAGCCGCGGCCCGGCGGCTGAACCCGGGCGCACGGGTCTGCCCAAGCAGGGGGTGAACAGGCGCCCGAATGGTCAGGATGGAGGCATGGGATTCACAGTCGATTCCGAAGCCGGGCGGCTCACCCGCGTCATCCTGCACCGGCCGGATCTCGAGCTCAAAAGGCTCACCCCCAGCAACAAGGACGCCCTTCTCTTCGACGACGTGCTGTGGGTGCGCCGGGCGCGCGCCGAGCACGACGGGTTCGCCGACGTGCTCCGCGACCGCGGAGTCGCCGTGCACCTCTTCGGCGACCTGCTCACCGAGACCCTCGACGTCCCGGCGGCCCGGCGGCTCGTCCTGGACCGGGTCTTCGACGAGAAGGAGTACGGAGTGCTGGCCACGGACCATCTCCGGGCCGCCTTCGAGACCCTGCCCGCCGGTGAACTCGCCGAGGCCCTGGTCGGCGGCATGACCAAACGGGAGTTCCTCGACGCGCACCCGGAGCCGACCTCCGTGCGCTTCCATGCCATGGAGCTGGACGACTTCCTGCTCGGGCCGCTGCCCAACCACCTCTTCACCCGGGACACCTCGGCCTGGATCTACGACGGCGTCTCCATCAACGCCATGCGCTGGCCCGCCCGGCAGCGCGAGACGGTCCACTTCGAGGCGATCTACCGGCACCATCCGCTGTTCCGCGACGAGACGTTCCACCTGTGGTCCGAGGGGCAGGCCGACTACCCCTCCACCATCGAGGGCGGCGACGTCCTCGTCATCGGCAACGGCGCCGTACTCATCGGCATGAGCGAGCGCACCACACCCCAGGCCGTCGAGATGCTCGCGTACAAACTGTTCGCGGCGGGTTCCGCACGCACGATCGTGGCCCTCGACATGCCCAAGCGGCGGGCCGTCATGCATCTGGACACCGTGATGACCATGGTGGACGGCGACACCTTCACGCAGTACGCCGGGCTCGGCATGCTCCGTTCGTACACCATCGAGCCGGGCGCGGGGGACAAGGACCTGAAGGTCACCGACCATCCGCCGGAGCACATGCACCGCGCGATCGCCGCCGCCCTCGGCCGGGGCGAGATCCGGGTCCTGACCGCGACCCAGGACGTCCACGCCGCCGAACGCGAGCAGTGGGACGACGGCTGCAACGTCTTGGCCGTCGAGCCGGGTGTCGTCGTCGCCTACGAGCGGAACGCCACCACCAACACCCATCTGCGCAAGCAGGGCATCGAGGTGATCGAGATCCCGGGCAGTGAGCTGGGGCGGGGCAGGGGCGGCCCGCGCTGCATGAGCTGCCCGGTGGAGCGGGAGCCTGTATAGCGGACTGTATGGCGAGACTGCATAGCGGGCTGTATAGAAATTCAGAAGTTCGTATAGACTTCCAGTAGTCAGTCCCCGACCCGTACCTCTGGAGCGCCCCCATGGCGACAGTCCCGACCGCCCTCGCCGGCCGCCACTTCCTCAAGGAGACCGACTTCACCGCGGACGAGTTCCGCGGCCTGGTCGAGCTGGCCGCGGAGCTGAAGGCCGCGAAGAAGGCCGGGACCGAGACACGGTATCTCCAGGGCAGGAACATCGCGCTGATCTTCGAGAAGACCTCGACGCGCACCCGCTGCGCGTTCGAGGTCGCCGCCGCCGACCAGGGTGCCGCCACGACGTACCTCGACCCGGCCGGCTCGCAGATCGGGCACAAGGAGTCCGTGAAGGACACCGCACGCGTGCTGGGGCGCATGTTCGACGGCATCGAGTACCGGGGCGACAGCCAGCAGAAGGTCGAGGAGCTGGCCGCCTTGGCCGGCGTCCCCGTCTACAACGGCCTGACCGACGACTGGCACCCCACCCAGATGCTCGCCGACGTCCTCACCATGACCGAGCACAGCGACCGGCCCCTGCACGAGATCGCCTTCGCCTACCTCGGCGACGCCCGCTTCAACATGGGCAACTCCTACCTGGTCACCGGCGCCCTGCTCGGCATGGACGTACGCATCGTCGCCCCGAAGTCCTACTGGCCCGCCCAGGAGGTCGTCGACCGGGCGAAGACGCTCGCCGAGTCGAGCGGGGCGCGCATCACGCTCACCGAGACCCTGGACGAGGGCGTGCGCGGCGCCGACTTCGTCGTCACCGACGTCTGGGTCTCCATGGGCGAGCCCAAGGAGGTCTGGGCCGAGCGGATCAAGTCGCTCGCCCCGTACGCGGTGACCATGGACGTGCTGCGCGCCACCGGCAACCCGGACGTGAAGTTCCTGCACTGCCTGCCCGCCTTCCACGACCTGGGCACCAAGGTCGGCCAGGAGATCTTCGAGACCCACGGACTCGATTCCCTGGAGGTCACGGACGAGGTCTTCGAGTCCGCGCACTCGGTCGTCTTCGACGAGGCGGAGAACCGGCTGCACACCATCAAGGCGGTCCTGGTCGCCACGCTGGCCTGACCGGGCGGCCGACCAGGCCAGCTATTCTGACCGGCGGCCCCGGAGCCACCCCTTCCGGTGCCGCCGGCCGCGACCACCGTCGCGCCCCCCGCACCACCAGAAACGAGCACCACCCGCAATGCCCGCTTCCCGTATCAAGTCCCCCCACCTCCTGGTCGCCGAATCCGGCGCCGACCGCGAAGGCCATGGCCTGAAGCGCACGATGGGGCTGTTCCAGCTCGTCTGCTTCGGCGTCGGCGCGATCGTCGGTACCGGCATCTTCGTCGGCCTGTCCGACTCGGTCGCCGAGGCCGGCCCCGCCGTCGTCGTCTCCTTCATCCTTGCCGCGATCACCTGCGTCTTCACCGCCTTCGCCTTCGCCGAGCTGGGCGGAGCGATCCCGGTCTCCGGCTCCTCGTACTCCTTCGCCTACGCCGGACTCGGCGAGCGGACCGCCTTCCTGGTCGGCTGGTGCCTGCTCCTGGAGTACGGCGTGTCCGTCTCCGCGGTCGCGGTCGGCTGGAGCCAGTACGTCAACGAACTGCTCGACAGCGTCCTCGGCATCCAGTTGCCGCACGCGCTCTCCGCGGGCCCCGGCGACGGCGGCGCGGTCAACCTGCCCGCGGTGATCGTCATCGCCCTGGCCTGTGTGCTGCTGGTACGCGGCGTGCGGGAGAGCGCCCGGGCCACGGCCGCGATGGCGGTCCTCAAGCTGGCCGTCCTGATCGCCTTCTGCGCCATCGGCTTCGCCGCCTTCAAGGACGGCAACCTCAGCCCGTTCTCCCCGGCCGGTCTCGGCGGCATCGGCGCCGGCACCACCGCCGCCTTCTTCTCGTACATCGGCTTCGACGCGATCACCACGGCCGGTGAGGAGGCCAAGAACCCGCGCCGGGACATCCCCATCGCCATCCTGGTCTGCATCGGCCTGGTCACCCTGCTCTACTGCGCGGTCGCCGTCGCCGCGATCGGCGCCGTCGGCGGTGACGCGGTCGGCGACCGGCCGGCCGCCCTCTCGTACGTCGTCAACGAGGTCACCGGCTCCACCATCGGCGGCGGTGTGGTCGCCTTCGGCGCGGTCGTCGCCATCGCCTCGGTGGTGCTCGCCGTGATGTACGGCCAGACCCGCATCCTGATGTCCATGTCCCGCGACGGCCTGATCCCGCGCGTCTTCGAGAAGGTCTCGCCGCGCACCGCGACCCCCGTCGCCGGCACGCTCATCGTCGGCGTGGTCTTCGCCCTCCCGGCCGCCTTCGCCCCGCTGGACGCGGTGGTCAACCTGTGCACCATCGGCACTCTCGCCACCATGGCCGCCGTCAACGTCGCCGTGATCGCGCTGCGCCGCCGCGAGCCGGGCCTCGCCCGTACCTTCCGCGTGCCGCTCTACCCGGTGACGCCGCTGCTCGGGGTCGGCTTCTGCCTGTACCTGATCTACGAGACGGGCGCGGCGACCTGGCTCCAGTTCGCGGTGTTCCTCGCGGTCGGGCTGCTGGTGTACACCGCCTACGGGCGCCGGCACTCCCGCCTCGCCCAGGCGGGCGCGGAGGTCACGCCGAAGAACGACGCTGAGCGGGTACCGCAGGAAGCCTGAACCAGACGGCCTTGCCGGACCCGGTGGGCCGGTGGCCGCAGGACGAGCTCAGGGCGCGGATCAGCAGGAGACCGCGCCCGTGCTCCTGCCAGGGGTCGGGCAGCTCCACACCGGGCCGGGTGAGGTCGCCGGGCGGCGCCGGGTCCGGGTCGTGCACCTCGACCTGGCAGCCGGTCGGCATCAGCTCCACCACCAGCTCGATCGGCGACCCGCCGGCGGTGTGCTCGACGGCGTTGGCGACCAGCTCCGCCGTGAGCAGCTCCGCGGTGTCGCCGTCGGCGGTGTGCTCCAGCTCGGCCAGCGCCGTACGGACCAGGGCACGGGCCACCGGCACGGCCGCGGCGGAGTGCGGCAGTGCGATGCGCCAGGAGGCGGGGGCATGGGAGCGATCGTGCACGGCTAGTCCGTTCCGGAGCAGGCTGTCGTCCTGTCCTGCTTTCAACCTTATGAATGGTACGGCGCCGCCCGGCAGAGCCGTTCGACGGGCACCTCGCGGGACCTTCGGCCCCGGTACGGGGCGGCCCCTGACTTTCGGCGGACCGGGTTATTGCGTCCTCGTGACGACAGTCACAGATGGGTGATAGCTTCGAGACGTATCCAGACGTAGCGCTCAGTGAGGCCGCACCCGCCCTAGGAGGCCGCCCGTCATGAGTCCCTTCACCGGCTCCGCCGCCCCCACCCCCGACTGGCGGCACCTGCGCGTCGACCTCACCGACGGCGTCGCCACCGTCACCCTCGCCCGGCCCGACAAGCTCAACGCGCTGACCTTCGAGGCCTACGCCGACCTGCGCGACCTGCTCGCGGAGCTGTCCCGGGAGCGGTCCGTACGGGCCCTGGTGCTGGCCGGCGAGGGACGTGGCTTCTGCTCCGGTGGCGACATCGACGAGATCATCGGCGCGACCCTGTCCATGGACACCGCCCAGCTCCTGGACTTCAACCGGATGACGGGCCAGGTGGTGCGGGCCGTACGGGAGTGCCCGTTCCCGGTGATCGCCGCCCTGCACGGCGTCGCGGCCGGGGCGGGCGCGGTCCTCGCCCTGGCCGCCGACTTCCGGGTCGCCGACCCGTCCGCCCGCTTCGCCTTCCTCTTCACCCGCGTCGGCCTGTCCGGCGGCGACATGGGCGCCGCCTACCTGCTGCCCCGCGTCGTCGGCCTCGGCCACGCGACCCGGCTGCTGATGCTCGGCGAACCGGTCCGGGCACCCGAGGCCGAGCGGATCGGCCTGATCAGCGAGCTGACCGACGAGGGCCGCGCCGACGAGGCCGCCCAGTCACTCGCCCGCCGCCTGGCCGACGGCCCGGCCCTGGCGTACGCCCAGACGAAGGCCCTCCTCACCGCGGAACTGGACATGCCGCTGGCGGCGGCGGTGGAACTGGACGCCGCGACCCAGGCCCTCCTGATGAACGGGGAGGACTACGCCGAGTTCCACGCGGCCTTCACGGAGAAGCGCCCTCCGAAGTGGCGTGGGAGGTAGGGCATGTCTTCAACTCAGGGGAGCATGCCAACTCCAGGGGCGCGGGGCGGTGTCGATCAGCGGCTCCGCCGCGGGGCGCGAGCAACCACAACGGCGCCGCAGCCGCCCGCGACGACAAGCCACCCCCTACACGCGGCGATCATCGGCGGCGGCCCCGGCGGCCTCTACACCGCCGCCCTCCTCAAACGCCTCGACCCCGACCGCCAGGTCACCGTCTGGGAGCGCAACGCCCCCGACGACACCTTCGGCTTCGGCGTCGTCCTCTCCGACGAGACCCTGGGCGGCATCGAACACGCCGACCCGGTGGTCTACGCGGCCCTACAGGCCGACTTCGTCCGCTGGGACGACATCCACATCGTCCACCGAGGCACCCGCCACACCTCCGGAGGACACGGCTTCGCCGCCCTCGGCCGCCGCCGCCTCCTGGAGATCCTGCACGAGCGCTGCCACGCCCTCGGCGTCGAACTGCGCTTCCGGGCCGAGGCCCCGGACCCGGCCCGGCTCGCGGAGGAGTACGACCTCGTCGTCGCGGCCGACGGGGTGCACAGCACCACCCGCGAGGCGCATCGCGAGGTGTTCCGGCCCACCCTCACCGGCCACCGCTGCCGCTACGTCTGGCTGGCCGCCGACTTCGCCTTCGACGCCTTCCGCTTCGAGATCGCCGAGACCGAGCACGGCGTGATGCAGCTGCACGGCTACCCGTATGCGCCCGACGCCTCGACCGTCATCGTCGAGATGCGTGAGGAGGTCTGGCGGGCGGCCGGCTTCGACGAACTGGACGAAGCCGAGTCCACCGCACGCTGCGCCAAGATCTTCGCCGACGCCCTCGGCGGCCGGCCGCTGAGGTCCAACAAGTCGGCGTGGACCACCTTCCGCACGGTGGTCAACGAACGCTGGTCGCACGGCAACACCGTCCTGATCGGCGACGCCGCCCACACCGCCCACTTCTCCATCGGCTCCGGCACCAAGCTCGCCGTGGAGGACGCCCTCGCGCTCGCCGCCTGCCTGGAGGAGCAGCCGTCGCTCCCCGAGGCACTCGCCGCCTACGAGGCGGAGCGGCGCCCCGTCGTCGCCTCCACCCAGCGGGCGGCCCGGGCCAGCCTGGAGTGGTTCGAGGACATCTCCCGGTACCTCGGTCAGCCGTCCCGCCAGTTCGCCTTCAACCTGCTCACCCGGAGCCGTCGCGTCACCCACGAGAACCTGCGACTGCGCGACGCCCGCTTCACCGGCTCCGTCGAGCGCGAGTTCGGCTGCCCGCCCGGCACGCCCCCGATGTTCACCCCGTTCCGGCTGCGCGGCCTGACCCTGCGCAACCGCGTCGTCGTCTCCCCGATGGACATGTACTCGGCCACCGACGGCGTGCCCGGCGACTTCCACCTGGTCCACCTGGGGGCCAGGGCCCTCGGGGGCGCCGGGCTGGTGATGACCGAGATGGTGTGCGTCAGCGAGGAGGGCCGTATCACCCCCGGCTGTGCGGGCCTGTACACCGGCCGGCAGGCCGAGGCGTGGAGGCGGATCACGGACTTCGTGCACGCGCAGGCGCCCGGCACGGCGATCGGTGTGCAGCTCGGGCACAGCGGACGCAAGGGCTCGACCCGGCTGATGTGGGAGGGCATGGACGAACCGCTCCCCGACGGCAACTGGCCCCTCGTCGCCGCCTCCCCGCTGCCGTACAAGCCCGGCGGCCAGACCCCGCGCGAGCTGTCCCGGGCGCAGCTGACGGACATCCGGGAGCAGTTCACGGCAGCCGCCGTCCGGGCCTCCCGCGCCGGTTTCGACCTGCTCGAACTGCACTGCGCCCACGGCTATCTGCTCTCCGGCTTCCTCTCCCCGCTCACCAACCACCGCACCGACGCCTACGGCGGCTCACTGGAGAAGCGGCTCCGCTTCCCGCTGGAGGTCTTCGACGCCGTACGCGGTGCCTGGCCCCAGGAGCGGCCGATGACGGTCCGGGTCTCCGCCACCGACTGGGCCGAGGGCGGTACGAGCGCCGAGGAGGCCGTGCGGATCGCCCGCGCCTTCGCGGCGCACGGCGCCGACGCCGTCGACGTGTCCACGGGGCAGGTCGTGGCCGAGGAGCGGCCGGAGTTCGGGCGGTCCTATCAGACGCCGTTCGCGGACCGCATCCGGCACGAGGCGGGCGTCCCGGTGATCGCCGTGGGCGCGATCTCCTCCTGGGACGACGTCAACTCGCTGATCCTGGCCGGCCGCACCGACCTGTGCGCACTCGCCCGCCCCCACCTCTACGATCCGCACTGGACGCTGCACGCGGCGGCCGAGCAGGGCTACGAGGGGCCGGGCGTCGCGTGGCCCGCGCCGTACCGGGCGGGCAGCCGCCGTCCGGTGACCGGACGTACCGACGTCCCCAAACCCAGGCTCACGCTGCACGGCCCGCGTCAGGACGGGTAGCCCCAGGCCGCGCACATCGCGCGCAGCCGCTCGGGGATCTCGTCCTCCGTCGGCAGCGAGCGCCCCGGCTGCACGGTGCCGGTGCGGATGTTCTCGCGCCAGTCGCCGAGTCCGCGGACCAGCTCGCGGCCGGTCTTCTTGCCGTAGTTCAGCATGGCCGGCGCGTAGTCGACGCCGAGGAACTCGCACAGGCGGCGCATCTCCCGCTCGGGGTCGTCGGTGATGTCCTCGTAGCGCACGGAGAAGCCGTCGGCGTCCGCCGTGCGGGCCTCCTCGACGGCCGTCATGTAGCGCAGTACGTCGGTGACGGCGGTGTCGAGCGGCCGCTTGACGGGGTCGGTCTCGTGCCAGGAACGGGCGATCGACTCGGGGTGGCGCAGCAGGAAGACGAAGCGCGCGTCGGGCCAGGCGTCCTTGAGGCGTCGGTACATGTACGCGTTGGCCGGGGTCTTCTCCACGATGAAGTCCTTGCCCGCCTTGACCAGTTCTCGGTGCATGACGCGGTCCCACAGCAGATGCTCCAGATCACCGCGCTCCAGACCGAGGGCGCCCATCGCGCGCTCGGAGAACCAGTTGGCGCAGGTGACCTCCAGCCGGCCGATGTGCAGCTCGTGCGGGGCGTGCAGCCGCGGGTGGGCGCCCAGCATCATGCGCAGCAGGGTGGAGCCGGAGCGGATGGACGAGATGATGAAGACGGGCCGGCGCAGCAGCCGGTCGGTCGCCAGTTCCTCGGCCGACGGACATCGGTACGTGGCCGCGGGCCGTTCCGCGGGTTCCGGCGGGGCGGACCTCTTCCCCTTCGCCGTCTGGGGCGCTCTCCGTACCTGGAGGCCGGTGGTGACGGTGAGGGCCCGGTTCAAGTTGCGCGCGAGACTCATGCGTCCGCACGGTAGGTGAGAAACCTGAGAAGAGGGTCTGAGAAGGCTGAGGGTTCCCTGATCGCGGAGAAATGTGATGCGAGTCACTCACCGGGGTTCCTGGATGCCCCGGTCGCCGCGTAGACCGCGCCCGCGTCGCGCAACCGCTCGTGCAGGGCCCGGAAGACGGCCGCCGAGCGCCTGCCCGGCCAGTCCCCGGGCAGCAGCCGGTCGGGCAGCCCCGGGTCGGCGTAGGGCAGGTGGCGCCAGGAGTCCAGGGCGAGGAGGTAGTCGCGGTAGGCCTCCTCGGGCGGGGTGTCGGCCCGGCGCTCCCAGTCGTGCAGCACGCGCGCGTGGCGGTCGAGAAACGCCTCGTGCTCCTTGGCGATCGCGGCCAGGTCCCACCAGCGTGCCGCCGCCTCGGCGGTCGGCGTGAAGCCCAGGTGCTCACCCCGGAAGAAGTCCACGTAGGAGTCCAGGCCCAGGCGGCCCAGCGCGTGCCGGGTCTCCTCGTACAGGCGGGCCGGGGCGATCCACACGCCGGGGGCCGCGGTGCCGAAGCCGAGGCCGGCCAAGCGGGAGCGCAGCACATGCCGCTTCTGCCGCTCCGACTCGGGCACGGAGAACACGGCGAGCACCCAGCCCTCGTCCTCATAGGGTGCCGTGGCGTAGATGCGCCGGTCGCCGTCCTCCAGCAACTGCCGTGCCTCGGCGGAGATCTCGTACCCGGCGGCGCCCCCGGCCGTACGGGCGGGCAGGAGCAGCCCGCGCCGCTTCAGCCGGGACACCGACGAGCGCACGGAGGGGGCGTCCACCCCGACCGCGGCCAGCAGCCGGATCAGCTCGGCGACGGGCACCGGGCCCGGTGCGAAACGGCCGTACGCGCCGTAGAGCGTGACGATCAGGGATCTCGGGGCGTGCTGCGCGTGCTGGTCGGACACGTTGATCATCTTATGTCCTCGGCATTACCCCTGGTCGCCCCCGGGATGATCGGGTGGGGTCAGGAGCCGGTAACGCTGGAGCTTTCCCGTCGCCGTGCGCGGCAGCGCCTCCAGGAAGACGATCTCGCGCGGGCACTTGTACGGCGCCAGCTCCGAGCGGAGGAACGCGCGCAGCGCGTCGGCGTCCCGCTCGGCGCCCTCCTTCAGTACGGCGTGGGCCACCACGACCTGTCCGCGGTTCGCGTCGGGCCGGCCCACCACGGCCGCCTCCACCACGTCCGGATGCCGCAGCAGCGCGTCCTCCACCTCCGGTCCGGCGATGTTGTACCCGGCGGAGATGATCATGTCGTCGGCGCGCGCGACGTACCGGAAGTACCCGTCGGGCTCGCGGACGTAGGTGTCCCCGGTGATGTTCCAGCCGCCGCGCACGTACTCCCGCTGCCGCGGATCGGCGAGATACCGGCAGCCCACCGGCCCGCGCACCGCCAGCAGCCCGGGCTCCCCGTCGGCCACCGGCGCGCCGTTCTCGTCCTGCACGCGCGCCTGCCACCCCGGCACCGGAACACCCGTCGTGCCGGGCCGGATGTCGCCGTCGGCCGCGGAGACGAAGATGTGCAGCAGCTCGGTGGCGCCGATGCCGTTGATGATGGACAGGCCGGTGCGCTCGTGCCAGGCCCGCCAGGTGGCCGCGGGCAGGTTCTCGCCCGCCGAGACGCAGCGGCGCAGGCATGTCACGTCGTACGCGTCCAGCTCGTCGAGCATCGCGCGGTACGCCGTCGGCGCGGTGAACAGCACCGACACCCGGTGCTCGGCGACGGCCGGCAACAGCTGCCGGGGGCCCGCCTGTTCGAGCAGCAAGGCGCTCGCCCCGGCCCGCATCGGGAAGATCACCAGCCCGCCGAGTCCGAAGGTGAAGCCGAGCGGCGGACTGCCCGCGAAGAGGTCGTCGGCGTGCGGCTTGAGGACATGCCGGGAAAACGTGTCGGCGATCGCCAGCACGTCGCGGTGGAAGTGCATGCAGCCCTTGGGGCGCCCGGTGGTGCCCGAGGTGAAGGCGATCAGCGCCACGTCGTCGGCCGCGGTGTCCACGGCGGGGTACGGGGTGTCCGGCGCCGTGCCGTCTTCCGTACGGGTCAGCAGATCGTCGGGCGCGTCCCCTCCGTACGTGGTGATCCGCAGCCCTGGAATCTCCGCCTTGGCGAGGTCGTCCACGGCCCGGACGTCGCACAGGGCATGGCGCACCCGGGCGATCTCGCAGATCGCGCGCAGCTCGTGCGGGCGCTGCTGGGCCAGCACGGTGACCGCCACCGCGCCCGCCTTCAGCACCGCCAGCCAGCAGGCGGCCAGCCACGGGGTGGTGGGGCCGCGCAGCAGCACCCGGTTGCCCGGGACGACACCGAGGTCGCCGGTGAGGAGATGGGCGAGCCGGTCGACGCGGGCCCGCAGCTGTCCGTAGGTCCAGTCGTCGCCGGACGCGGTGCGGAAGACCGGGCGGTCGTCGGGCGGGCCGGTGAGCAGCTCGGCGGCGCAGTTCAGCCGGGCGGGGTAGCGCAGTTCCGGCAGGTCGAAGCGGAGCTCCGGCCACTGGTCCGGGGGCGGGAGGTGCTCGCGCGCGAAGGTGTCGACGTGGGCGGAACGGTGCGGGTCCGCGCGGTGCGGATCTGCCATGGCGGTTCGCCCCCTTTGTCGTGGTGGGCTCGCCCAACGAGCGTATCGTGTTGGTGACGACAGTCAACGGTGCGCGATAACCTCGGGTGTGGCCCAGCGGGCAGGGGAGCCGGGCAGGAGAGCAGGGCAGGGAAGAGGGGAAGGGACCGGCGATGACCGCATTCTCGCTCGAACCGGCACAACTCACCTGGTGCGCCGAGCTGCGCGCACTCGCCGCCGAACGGCTGCGCCCGTTGGCCGAGAAGGGCGAACCGGGCCGCGTCGACCGCGCCCTCCTCGCCGAACTCGGCGCCCTCGGCCTGCTGCCCCGCCTGTTCACCTCGGGCGCGCTCGACCTGTGCCTGATGCGGGAGTCCCTCGCCCACGCCTGCACCGAGGCCGAGACCGCCCTCGCCCTCCAGGGCCTCGGCGCCCACCCGGTGCACGCCCACGGCACCGAGGCCCAGCGCGCCCACTGGCTGCCCCGGGTGAGCGACGGCAGCGCGGTGGCCGCCTTCGCCCTCAGCGAGCCCGACGCCGGCTCGGACGCGGCGGCGCTGAGCCTCAGGGCGGAACCGGACGCGGGGCCGGCTGCCGCCGGGTACGGCGGCGGGGCGTCGGGTGACATCGGGTACGGCGGGGTGTCGGGAGTCGCCGGGCACGGCGCGGAGTCGGGAGTCGCCGGGCGCCGCGGGGTGTCGGGTGACATCGGGTACGGCGGGGTGTCGGGAGTCGCCGGGCACGGCGCGGAGTCGGGAGCCGCCGGGCGCCGCGGGGCGTCGGGTGACACCGGGCACGGCGGGGTGTCGGCAGTCGCCGGGCACGGCGCGGAGTCGGGAGCCGCCGGGCGCCGCGGGGCGTCGGGTGACATCGGGTACGGCGGGGTGTCGGGAGTCGCCGGGCACGGCGGGGCGCCGAGTCCACCGGCTCCGGACGCCGCGCGGTCTTCCGCCGGATCCTCCGGGCAGCCGCGATCGCCCGGCGTCCGGCCGGGCACCTCCCGGACGCCGGGGGCGGGGCCGGCTGCCGCCGGCGACGGCGGGGCGTCGGGTGACACCGGGTACGGCGGGGTGTCGGGAGTCGCCGGGCACGGCGGGGCGCCGAGTCCACCGGCCCCGGACGCCGCGCGGTCTTCCGCGGGACCCTTCGGGCAGCCGCGATCGCCCGGCGTCCGGCCGGGCACCTCTCGGGCTCCGGGCCCCCTGGCCGCCGACCGCGACGGGCCCGCCGCATGGCGGCTCACCGGTGAGAAGTGCTGGATCTCCAACGCCCCCGAGGCCGACTTCTACACCGTCTTCGCCCGCACCACCCCGGGCGCCGGCGCCCGCGGCGTCACCGCCTTCCTCGTGCCCGCCGACCGTCCCGGCCTCACCGGCACCCCCCTCGACATGCTCTCCCCGCACCCCATCGGCGCCCTCGCCTTCGACGCCGTGCCCGTCACCGCGGACGACGTGCTCGGCGAGCCGGACCGCGGCTTCCGCGTCGCCATGGACACCCTCAACCTGTTCCGGCCCAGCGTCGGCGCCTTCGCGGTCGGCATGGCACAGGCCGCCCTGGACGCCACCCTCGCGCACACCACCGCCCGTGACGCCTTCGGCGGCAAGCTGCGCGACCTCCAGACCGTCTCCCACCAGGTCGCCGAGATGGCCCTGCGCACCGAGGCGGCCCGCCTGATGGTGTACGCGGCGGCGACGGCGTACGACGAGGGCGCACCGGACGTCCCGCGGCGCGCCGCGATGGCGAAACTCCTCGCCACCGAGACCGCCCAGTACGTCGTCGACAAGGCCGTCCAACTGCACGGCGCCCGCGCCCTGCGCCGCGGCCACCTCCTCGAACACCTCTACCGCGAGGTGCGCGCCCCCCGCGTCTACGAGGGCGCGAGCGAGGTCCAACGCGGCATCATCGCCAAGGAGCTGTACCGAACGCTGGACGCGACGACGCAGGAGGCCGGGACATGACCGCCGAACGGGTGAACCCGCCCGAACTCTCCCCGCCCACCGGCTTCTCCCACGCCGTCGTCGCCACCGGCACCCGCGTCGTGTTCCTGGCCGGCCAGACCGCCCTCGACACCGAAGGCAAGGTCACGGGAGACACCCTCCACGCCCAGTTCGAGCTGGCCCTCACCAACCTCCTGACCGCCCTGCGCGCCGCCGGCGGCACCCCCGCCGACCTCGCCCGCGTCACCGTCTACGCCACGGACGTCGCCGCCTACCGCACCCACGCCGCCGACCTCGGCCGCACCTGGCGCGCGCTGGCGGGCCGCGACTACCCGGCGATGGCGGTCGTGGAGGTCGTACGCCTGTGGGACGAACGGGCGCTGGTGGAACTCGACGGATTCGCCGTACTGCCGTAGGCCCCACTGCCGCAAATCCCGTGCCCGCCCTAGAGTTCCCGCATGCCGGACATCGAACTGAGCGCGGGAACCATCGAGTACGAGGACACCGGCGGCGACGGCCCGGTCGTCGTCCTCCTCCACGGCCTCGTCCACGACGCGACCGTCTGGCGCAAGGTCCTCGCCGACCTGCGCACCGACCACCGGGTCATCGCGCCCACCCTGCCCTACGGCGCCCACCGCCGGCCCATGTCCCGGCCGCCCACGCCGGACCTCGTCAACGAACTGATCGCGGAGTTCCTCGACCGCCTCGACCTGACCGACGTCACCCTGGTCGAGAACGACTGCGGACGGGCTCAGACGGTGGCGGCCCGGCACCCGGAGCGCCTCGCGCGGCTGGCGCTCGTGGCGTGCGAGGCGTTCGACAACTACCCGCCGGGACTGGCCGGGAAGATGATCGGTGTCGCCTGCCGGGTACCCGGCGGCGTGTCCCTGCTCGTACGCACCCTGGGCCTGAAGCCGCTGCGCCGCCTGCCCGTCGGCATCGGCGCCCTCACCAAGCGGCCCGTGCCGGACGCGGTCGTGGAAGGCTGGCTGCGCCCCTTGCGCACCGACCCGGCGATCCGCCGCGACTTCCGGCACTACAACACCCACGTCAGCCGCGACGAACTCCTGGAGGCCGCCCAGGGATTGCGGCGGTTCGACCGGCCGGCGCTCGTCGTCTGGGCCCTGGAGGACCTGATGATGCCCCGCGCCCACGGCCGCCGCCTGGCCGAACTACTCCCGCAGGGGCGGCTGGTGGAGGTCGAGGACGCCCGGACGCTGATCGCCGAGGATCAGCCGGAGCTGCTCGCCTCCCTGCTGCGGGAGTTCATCGCCGAGAAGGGCTGAGCGGTGCCCGGCGGGGCGGTCCGGGGCGGTCAGGCCGCCATCGCCAGGCGCCCCGCGGACGACCGGTGCGGCGCGACGGCCCGGCCGTCGGGCCGCAGCTCACCGGTGTCGTCGAAGACGATCGTGCCGTCGCACAGCAGGTTCCACCCCTGCTCGGGGTGGGCGGCGACGACGTGCGCGGTCACACCCCGCGCGGCGGGGGAGTCGGCTGCGGGGCAGGAAGGCCGGTGGGTACACATGGCGCACCTCCACGTCGGGAGACCGTCCCGTCGTCGGGACCGTCGCATGAGAAGACCGTGCGCCCGGCGGGAAGTCATCGCCAATACCCGGGCGGCAAGCGTGACAACACCCGGACAACCCGGCGACGGTTCCACGACGGCCGACGCGGACTCGCCACCGAAGGGGTGACGGTCACCGCCGTCGGCCCGTCCGCCCGGTACCAGTGGAACCCCCCATTCCGCCCGACCGGGAGGTACCCCATGCCCGTACGATCCGCGGCCTTCGCCACGGCCGCCGGCGCCGCCCTGCTCCTGCTGACCGCCCCCGCCGCGACCGCGGCCCCCCACGACGCCCGCTACGTCACGGAGTCGGTGACGGTCGACCCGACCGGACGCCTCGCCGCGGACGGCACCGTCACCCTCTCCGGCACCTACCGGTGCACCGCCGGCACCGGCCCCGTGTTCGTCAGCTCCACCGTGAGCCAGAGCGACCCGTCCGTCCGGCACGGCATCGGTGGTACCCGCGCGGTCTGCGACGGCCTGGAGCACCGCTGGGTCAACACGGGCACGCCCTCCGCGAACGCCCTGAAGCCCGGCGCGGCCCACGTGGAGGCCACTCTGATGGAACTGCGGCCCATGGGCGGTCTGCCGCTCCCGAGCTTCCACGCACGGCACGACCAGGACGTGACCCTGACCGAGGGCTGACCCCGACCAGCCGAAGCCGACGGGCCCGGGCCCGAGGTCCCGGGTCCCGAGTCCCGAGGTTCCGAGTCCCGAGTCCCGAGTCCCGAGTCCCGGGCCCCGGGCCCCGGGCCCCGGGCCGCGCGGATCGGCGGCGCCGATTCCGGGAGAACCGGGCGCCGCCTCCCGCTCAGGGCCGCTTCCGGGCCCCGTCGGACCGCGGCGAGTGCGGGGGATGCCGCCGCTGATTGGGCAGGGTCACCGCATCCGGCGCCGCGGCGTTCCCCGCGTCGTCGCCCGGATCCGACGCGGACGGGGGGCGCTGGCGGTGGCGCGGCACCGCTCGCCGGGGCGGACGGGTGAGCGTGATCTGGCGGACGATCTGCTGGAAGCAGACCAGCGACGCCAGTCCCGGCAGGGCCGCGGCCGCACCGTCGCTGACCGTTCTGGGCGCCTGGGCGATGCACAGCAGCATCGCGATGGCCGAGAACAGCAGGACCACCGCCCACGAGTGGACCGCGCGACGCTGGTGCAACGCGGACCGCAGGACGGCCAGCGACGCCACCAGCCAGGGCCCGTACACCAGCAGCGGCCACCAGGACACGACGCTGCCGCGCGTGCGGGTCACGGCTGCCAGGCGCAGCGGTTCGTAGGCCACCATGCCGCCGAACAGGCTCACGGAGGCCGCGATGACCGCGGCGAGCGCCGCGACGAAAAGGCTCGCGGCGCGCAGCCGGCTCACCTTCCCCTTGCGCACTCTGCGGTGGCTCGCGGGGGATTCTCTCAACGGTGGCAGTTCCGCCGTGATTTCCTGCAGATTGCTCAGCGGCGTGCCCGGCACGGGGGCGATCGCCGACGTGTCCGTCGTCCCGTGAACGACGGTGGTCCGCTGTTCCATCGCGTCCTGGAGCAGGAACGCGAGCTCTTCGGCCGGGTCCCAGCCGGGTTCCGGCGGGACCAGGGTCTCCTGGAACGCTTCCTCGGGCGCCCGGTGCCGTCCGGTGCCGCCCGTGGAGCGGAACGCGCCTTCGCCGTAGGGCATGTGCTGGTGGGTCTGTTCCTCGTACACGACGCCCGGTTCACTCCGCCCGGGTGCAGGTCAGGGACGCCTGAGACCGCCCCCACCGCTCGGCGAGGCTGGTCTCCAGTTCGGTCATGACATCCAGGAATCGTTGCAGCACGGGCTCGGTCACACGGAGCGGGACGGGGAGCCCGCCTCTGGTCAGAGTTCCGTCGCTCGGTGACGGACAGTGGTTTCTGCCGGGCCGGTAAATGTATGGGCCAAGCGTCACCAATTCCCCGTATTCCTCTGTCATATCCGAAGTAACGTCTGCCTACTCCGTCGGATGCGCGGCAGTCGAGTGAACGATTTCTGCGATACTTACCCAATCCCGAATTCACACCGGCTCGACAGTAGCGCTGTACGAAAAACGGGAAATGCCGCTCGCGGAGTGCAGTGGTGTGAAGTTCACGGGGATTCGCGGGGGTTCACGAACAGCAGGCGCACCCCGGCCCGCAGTCGCATGCGTCCACCGCCGGGTGGGCTGTGGGTGCGCAGCAGCCCTTGCCCTGCCAGGCGTCGCGGCCTTCCTTGACGGCGATGGCGGCGATGACGAGGGCGGCGACGGGGTCGGCCCAGGACCAGCCGAGGGTGGCGTTGAGGATCAGTCCCACGAGGAGGACGCCGGAGAGGTAGGTACACAACAGAGTCTGCTTGGAGTCGGCTACCGCGCTGGCGGAGCCGAGTTCGCGTCCGGTGCGGCGCTGGGCGGCGGAGAGGAAGGGCATGATCGCGAGCGAGAGGGCGGCGATGACGATGCCCGGGATGGAACGGTCGGCCTCGCCGGTGCCGGCCAGGGCGCGGACGGCGTCGATGCCGACGTAGGCGGCGAGGGCGAAGAAGGAGACGGCGATGATCCGCAGGGTCGTCCTCTCGCGTGCCTCGCGCAGGGCGTGGTCGCGGGCGGAGAACTGCCAGGCGACCGCGGCGGCGGACGAGACCTCGATGACGGAGTCGAGGCCGAAGCCGACCAGTGCGGTCGACGAGGCGAGGGTGCCCGCGGTGATGGCGACGATCGCCTCGATGACGTTGTAGGCGATCGTCGCGGCGACCAGTAGCCGTATTCGCCTCGCGAGCATGTCCCGGCGGGCCGGTGACGGCCCGAGGGATGTCGCGGTCATCAGCAGCACCCCTGGTCGGCGGCGTCGGGGCAGGTCTTGTCCGACTCGACCGCGACCACCGCGGTGAGGAGGTGTCCCAGGGCGTGACCGAGGCGTTCGTCGGCGAGTTCATAGCGGGTGCGGCGCCCGTCCGGGGCGGTGACGACGAGGCCGCAGTCGCGCAGACAGGCCAGGTGGTTCGACATCCGGGTGCGGGAGACGCCGAGGGCGTCCGCGAGGTCCGCCGGGTAGGCCGGCGCCTCGCGCAGGGCCAGCAGGACGCGGCAGCGGATGGGGTCGGCGAGCGCGCGGCCGAAACGGGCCAGCACGTCGATGTCGGAGGCAACGGTCAGCACGCCAAGACAGTACAGATAAACATGAATTCAGGGAAGTGTGGATTATGGCGGGGAGACCGTGACAGGTGACGAACGGGAGTTGGGGCGAGGCGCAACGCGCGCATGGCAGAGTGACCGGTCTGGAGCAGCTGCGCCGTTCCGTCGAGGCGCAGGGTGTGGCCCGGCGGGTGACCACCGCCGTGCACGACGTCCGCGACGCTCTCCCGCTGCCTGACGACTCGGTTAACGCGGTCTTCGCGCACATGCTGCTGTGCATGGCCTGTCGACCGAGGAGATGCATGCGGCGGTCGCTGAGCTCGCCCGTGTCCTGCCCGGCCCGGTGGCATTTTCGTCCACACCGTGCGCCACACCGGTGACGCCCACCACGGCACCGGAGTCGCGCACGGGGACGACGTCCACGAACACGGCGGCTTCGCCGTCCACTTCGAGGAGTGCGAGCTTCCCCGTCGTCTGTGGCGCGTCACCCAGACCCTGCCTCGCTACCGCTGAGTCAGCCTTCCGGACTCTTTCTCCAGCCGTTGCCGGAGCGTGGCGGCGAAGTCCTCGGCCATCGCCAGCCGGGCGCGCAGGGTTTCGCACCGCGCGACGGCCACCTCCCGGTAGGAGCCCAGCCGTTCCCGCAGCCGCCGTCCACGGCCGCGCCCACGGCCGCGCCCACGGCCGCGCCCACGGCCGCCGTCCACGGCCGCCGTCCACGGCCGCCGTCCACGGCCGCCGTCCACGGCCGCGACGACGGCCGTGTCCGGATGGAGCCGGGTCGTGCGGGGGCGTCCGCCAGGGCTGACCCGGGCGTAGAATCGGGCCCCGATATCGGATTCGTCACTGCCGGAGGTGGGCCAGGGTGCGGGAGTTCCAGCGGGGCGCGGTGCGGCTGCACATGCTTCACCACGCGGCCGAGGAGGAGATCCACGGCGCGTGGATGACCGAGGAATTGGCCCGTCATGGCTACCGGATCAGCCCCGGCACGCTGTATCCGACACTGCACCGACTGGAGGCCGACGGGCTTCTGGTCTCCGAGCAGCGTGTCGTCGACGGGCGGGCCAGGCGGGTCTACCGCGCCACGGAGGCGGGGAAGCAGGCCCTCGCCGAGGACCGCAAGGCACTGGCGGAGCTGGCCCGGGAAGTCCTCGGCGCGGAGCTGCCGTAGGAGCCCCGCCGGCAGTCGACGGCGCGCGGCCTCGGCCGGGCCCGTCCGGGTGGAGCCGCGCCCAGGGGTGTCGTTCGGATCAGTTGGGCTGAGAGACTGCGCCGCTCAGCCCGCCCGAGCCCCGCGGCGCCGGCAAAGATCCGATGACCCGAATGACAGGTCTACGGCCTGCGGGCGGCGATCGACCGGCGTACCCAGTAGGCGGCGCCGCCGACGACCAGCACCGCGGCCCCCGAGACGACCGAGGCCGACGGCAGGGCGAAGGCCAGGACCAGGCAGCCGGTCAGGCCGACAGCGGGGATCAGGCGGTGCGGGCGGCCCTCGCCGGGGCCGAGGGTCCAGGCGGAGGCGTTGGCGACGGCGTAGTAGGCCAGAACGCCGAAGGACGAGAACCCGATCGCGTCCCGCACGTCCACCGTCGCCGCGGCCACGGCCACTACGGCGCCGACCGCCAGCTCGGCCCGGTGCGGCACCTTGAACCTCGGGTGGACCGCGGCGAGCGCGTGCGGCAGGTGCCGGTCGCGGGCCATGGCCAAGGTGGTGCGGGAGACGCCGAGGACCAGCGCGAGCAGCGAACCGAGCGCCGCGACGGCGGCCCCGGCCCGTACGACCGGCGCGAGCCAGTCGGCGCCCGCGGCCTCTGCCGCGTCCGACAGTGGCGCCGTGGCGTCCGCCAGTCCCTTCGTACCGAGCACTGTCACGGCGGCCACGGCGACGACGGCGTAGACGACCAGGGTGATGCCGAGTGCGACTGGGATCGCCCGGGGGATGGTGCGGGCGGGGTCGCGGACCTCTTCCCCGAGCGTGGCGATGCGCGCGTACCCGGCGAAGGCGAAGAACAGCAGGCCCGCCGCCTGGAGCACCCCGCCGAAGGAGGTGTCCGAGCCGATGTGCAACCGCCCGGCGTCCGACTCGCCGGAGGTGAGGGCGGCGACGACCACGGCGGCGAGCACGGCGAGGACGACCACGACGATCGCGCGCGTGAGGAGGGCGGACTTCTGCACGCCCGTGTAGTTCACGGCCGTCAGCGCCACCACCGCCGCGACCGCCACCGCATGCGCCTGGCCGGGCCACACGTATGAGCCGACCGTGAGTGCCATCGCCGCGCAGGAGGCGGTCTTGCCGACCACGAACCCCCAGCCGGCCAGGTACCCCCAGAAGTCACCCAGGCGTTCACGGCCGTAGACGTAGGTGCCTCCGGAGGCCGGGTAGCGGGCGGCCAGCCGGGCGGAGGAGGTCGCGTTGCAGTACGCGACCACGGCAGCCAGGGCCAGGCCGAGCAGCAGACCGGAGCCGGCCGCCTGTGCCGCCGGGGCGAGCGCGGCGAAGATCCCCGCGCCGATCATCGATCCGAGGCCGATCACCACGGCGTCGGGCACGCCGAGCCGGCGCCGCAACTCGTCCGGTACACCGGTGGCGGTCGATGGCTTGCTCATGGGCACACTCCTCGGCGACCGAGGCCCGCACCTTACGGCCTCCGATATCGGAAGACGATATATCAGTCGCCGAGGGAACCCCACAGCCGCAGGCCGCCGCGACGACGACGTCGCGGACGTCCGTCGCCGTGCTCATGACCGCGGATCCGGCGCGATCTCCTTGATCAGGCCCTCGACCAGTTCCTTGATCTCGTCGCGGATCGGGCGGACGGCCGCCACGCCCTGGCCGGCCGGGTCCTCCAGCTGCCAGTCCAGGTACCGCTTGCCGGGGAAGACCGGGCAGGTGTCGCCGCAGCCCATGGTGATGCAGACGTCGGACTCCTTGACCGCGTCCACGGTCAGCGTCTTCGGCACCTCGGCGGAGATGTCGATGCCGACCTCGCGCATCGCCTCGACGGCGGCGGGGTTGACGTTCTCGCCCGGGTTCGAGCCGGCGGAACGGACCTCGACGCGGTCCCCGGCCAGGTGGGTCAGCCACGCGGCGGCCATCTGCGAGCGGCCGGCGTTGTGGACACAGACGAACAGCACGGAGGGCTTGTCGGACATCAGGGCGTCCATACCTTTCTTCGTGGGTTGATCGCGGTCATTCGTAAGATCGGGACACCCAGGGATGCCGGGTGTGGCTGTCATGGCGTTGCCGCATTCGTG
>NZ_JBHJRX010000009.1:0-135097 GCF_042268605.1 Streptomyces sp. NPDC056296
AACACCGACCATCGAACCCACAGAACCGCCGTCCACATCGAGATCAACGCATCGCCAAGCCCGCCAGACGACTAACCGAACGGCATTGCCCCTAGGGGCTGTCCACCCTTCGGCGGAGGAGATCTCGGGGTTGTCCTCCACCCCAGGGCCCCGGGACGCGTCGAGGCTCCACCCTCCCGCGGCGTCAGGGTCAAGTGCGAAGCTGGCCACGGCAGATGGATGCAGGGGGAACGCAAGGACGGAGGCGCCGGGTGGACGGCGTGGACAGCACCCGACCCGCGGTGCACGAGGCCGGAGCGGGCGCGGGCCCGGACCGGCGCGGCGCCGTCGTGGCCGCCCTGATGCTCGCGATGGCGCTGTCGGCCCTCGACGCCACGATCGTCTCCACCGCCGTCCCGCAGATCGTCGGCGACCTCGGCGGCTTCTCCCTCTTCTCCTGGCTCTTCTCCGGCTATCTGCTGGCCGTCACCGTCACGCTCCCCGTCTACGGCAAGCTCTCCGACACCTTCGGCCGCAAACCGGTGCTGGTGGCGGGGGCGGCGCTGTTCCTCCTCGGCTCCCTGCTCTGCGCGCTCGCCTGGAACATGGGCGCCCTGATCGCCTTCCGCGTCCTTCAGGGCCTGGGCGGCGGCGCACTCCAGGGCACCGTGCAGACGCTCGCCGCCGACCTGTACCCGCTCAAGGACCGGCCCAGGATCCAGGCCAGGCTGTCCACGGTGTGGGCGGTGTCCGCGATCGCCGGCCCCGGCCTGGGCGGGGTGCTGGCCGCGTACGCCGGCTGGCGCTGGATCTTCCTCATCAACCTGCCGGTCGGCGCCCTCGCCCTGTGGCTGATCGTCCGTCACCTGCACGAGCCCGCACGGGAGGCGTCCGGCACGCGCGCGCGTGTGGACTGGGCGGGCGCGCTGGCCGTGTTCGCCTGCGGCGGCGCCCTGCTCACCGCACTGGTGCAGGGCGGGGTGGCGTGGCCGTGGCTGTCGGCGCCCTCGCTCGCGCTGTTCGGGTCGGGCCTCGCCCTGGTGGTGGCCGTGGTGGTGATCGAGCGCCGGGCGGCGGAGCCGATCATCCCCGGCTGGGTGTGGCGCCGCCGCACGATCGCGGCGGTGAATCTCGCGCTCGGCGCGCTGGGGCTGCTGATGGTGGCGCCGACCGTGTTCCTGCCCACCTACGCCCAGTCGGTGCTGGGCCTGGCGCCGGTGGCCGCCGGTTTCGTGCTGTCCGTGTGGACGCTGAGCTGGCCGGTGTCCGCGGCCCTGAGCCAGCACGTGTACCGCAGGATCGGTTTCCGGAACACGGCCATGCTCGGCATCGGCACCGCGTCCCTGATCCTGTTCGCCTTCCCGCTCCTGCCCTATCCCGGCGAGGCCTGGCAGCCGACGCTGCTGATGCTGCTGCTCGGCGCCGCGCTGGGCCTGTTCCAGCTCCCGCTCATCGTCGGCGTCCAGTCCACGGTCGGCTGGTCGGAGCGGGGCACGGCGACCGCGTCCGTCCTCTTCTGCCGCCAGACCGGGCAGACGATCGGCGCGGCGGTCTTCGGCGCGATCGCCAACGGGGTGCTGGCCGCGCGTCTCGGCGGGACGGGCGACCTCGGCGCCGGCGGCCTCGACTCCGTGACCGGGGCGCTGGATTCGGGCACCGCGGACGAGTCCGTGCGGCGGGCGATCGCCGACGCCGTGCACGCCGTCTACCTGGGCGCGGCGGGTGCGGCGGCGCTGGCGTTCCTGGTGCTGCTGGTGGTGGCGCCGCGCCGGTTTCCGGTCCTCCCGGACTGAACACGCGGGCGGGCGCGCCCCCGAAACGCCTGGTTAACGCGGGTAACACCCACCGTAGGAGCCGCGCGTGCATACCGACCGATCAGTTTGGCCAAAACGCAGCGCATGGCCGAACCGGCGAGTAGCGTGCGTGGCCCGCCGCCCCCCACCTCCCTGCGGTCCGCCACACCGGACCCGAGCCGCGCAAGGAGCACCGGGATGTCCTACGACCCGTCCCCGTCGTACCCGCACCGGCCCCCGCCTCCCCCCTACCCGCGCCCGCCGCACCACCCCGCACCGTCCCCCTACGACGCCCACCCCTGGCAACCGGCGCAGCCTCCCCACTACGCCGACCTGCCCCCGGCACAGCCTCCCCACCCCCGGAGCGACCCGGCCGCCCCCGGGCCCACCACCCACCGGGCACCGCGCCGGGACGCGCTCGGGCACCACAGCGACCTGCGGGTCCTGCGCAGCGCCTATCGCTGGCAGCGGCGCACCGCCACGCTCACCGCGCTCGGCTACTTCACCCTGTTCCTGATCCTGTCCGCGTACGCCCCCGGGTTCATGACCGGCACCCTCGCCGACGGCCTGCCCACCGGACTGGCGCTCGCCCTGCTCCAACTCCCCGTCACCTGGCTGGCGATCGCGCTGTACGAGCACACCGCGCGCCGCCACGTCGACCCGCTCGCGGACCGCATCCGCAAGGAGGCCGAACTGGACGCCCGGCGGGAGGCGGGACGGTGACGGAGTCCCCGATGACCGAGTTCGCGATGAGCGAGTCCCCCATGACCGAGTTCGCGATGACCGAGTTCAGCGGCAACGCCCAGACCATGTCCCTGGTCGGCTTCACCGCCGTCGCCACCGTCACGCTGCTGCTGTGTGTGATGACCGGCCCCGACCGGGACGACCTCGACGAGTTCTACACCGGGTACAGCTCCCTGTCCCCCATGCGCAACGGCCTCGCGATCGCCGGCGACTACATATCGGCGGCGACCGTGCTCGGCACGTGCGGTGTCATCGCGCTCTTCGGCTACGACGGCATCGTGCTGGCGCTCAGCACCGCCCTGTCGCTGATGCTGCTGATGTTCCTGCTGGCCGAACCCCTGCGCAACGCGGGCCGGTTCACCATGGGCGACGCACTCGCCCGCCGGATGCCCGGACGCAGTGTCCGCGTCGTCACCTGCGTGGTGACCATCGCCGCGCTGCTGCCGCTGATGCTGGTGCAGCTCGCGGGCACCGGGCAGCTGCTCGCCTTCGTCCTCGGCTTCTCCGGCGAGTCGCTGGAGACCGGCTGCATCATCGGCCTGGGCGTGCTGATGATCAGCTACGCGGCGATCGGCGGCATGAAGGGCACCGCCCTCATCCAGATCCTCAAGATCGTGATGCTGCTCGGCTCGGGCGCCGTGGTCGCCGTACTGATCCTGCACCGCTTCGACTGGGACCCGGGCGCGCTGTTCGACTCGGCCGCCGACCGCAGCGGCGTGGGTTCGGCCTTCCTGAACTCGGGACTCCAGTTCGCGGGCGGGCCCCACTCCGAGGCGGACATGATCACCTCGCAGCTGACGGTCGTCCTCGGCGGCGCCTGCCTCCCCCACGTCACCATGCGCATGTACACCGCGTCCTCCGCCCGTCAGGTGCGCCGCTCGATGTCCTGGGCGGTCTCCAGCGTGGCGCTGTTCGTACTGGTCATCACGGTCGTCGGCTTCGGCGCCACGGCACTGGTGGGGCGGGCGGTGATCGCGGGGATCGACCCGCAGGGCAACACCGCCTTCCTGGTCGGCTCCCAGGCCGCGTTCGGCGCGGAGGTGTCCACCGCGGAGACCTTCCTGTTCACGACCGTCACCACAGCCGTCTTCCTCACCCTGCTCGCCTCCGTCGGCGGCATGATCCTCGCCTGCGCCAACTCCCTCGCCCACGACGTGTTCGCCACCCGCGTGCAGGAGATGTCACCGCGCCGCGAGATGACCCTCGCCCGCGTCTGCGCCCTGGCCGTCGGCATCCCCGCGATCCTCCTCGCGACCCTCGTCCAGCACCGCAGCCTCCAACCCCTGGTCACCCTGTCCTTCTGCCTGGGCGCGTCAGCCATCGCACCCGCCCTGGTCTACGGCCTCTTCTGGCGCCGCTACACCCGCGCCGGGCTGCTCAGCACCCTCATCGGCGGCTCGCTGGCCGTACTGCTGCTGATGCCGGGCACCAACCTGGTCTCCGGCTCGCCCGTCTCCGCGTTCCCCGACGCCGACTTCAACTGGTTCCCGTTCACCACGACGGGCCTGGTCTCCATTCCCCTGGGCTTCGCCTGCGGCTGGCTGGGCACCATGCTCTCCGGCCGGCACCAGGCGGAGGAGCAACGCCGCCACTACGAGGCCGTGGAGGGCTCGATCCTGGCGGGGGCGGTGCGCAGGGGCGGCTGACGGCGACCGGAACCGCGGGGCGGGGAGCGGGGGCGCGGGACGGAGACGCGGGACGGAGGCACGAGGCGCGGGCCGGTGCCCCGGTGTCACTCCACGGCCCGCCCCGTCAGCGAACTGAGGTTGCTGCGTACGGAGGCCATGTGGGCCTGGAGTTCGTCCCACCGCTCCCCGTGCTCGCGCAGCACCCGCTCGGTGTCGCGGGCGATCCGCTCCTGGCGCGCCCGGGCCTCGGCGACCACCTCGGCCGCCCGGTCCCGGGCCTCCTCCTGTAGCCGCCCGGCCGCTTCTTCGGCGTCGGCCAGAGCCTCCCCCGCCTCATCCGCCTGACGCTCGGCGCGGGCCACCAACTCCGCGTGGTGCGCGTCCAGGGCGCCCGCCCGCTCGTCCTCCGCCCGCTCCTCCGCGGCGTGCCGTTCGGCGAGCTCCCTGGCCTGCTCGGCGAGCATCCCGGTGGTTCGCTTCCGCATCTCGCGCAGCGCGGACAGCGCCTCTCCGCGCCCGGCCTTCACCTCGTGCCGGGCCTCGATCCGCGTCTCGTCGGCCTCCGCGCGCGCCGCCAACAGTCGATGCCGGGCCCGTTCGTCAGCCTCGGCGCGTACGGCGTCGGCGTGCGCCTGCGCCGCCTCACGCACGCCGGACGCGTGCGCCCGCGCGTCCGCCATCAGCCCCTCCGCCGCACCGCGCGCCCCCTGCCGTACGGCCTCGGCCTCCTCCTGACCGAGCTGGAACAGGCGGCGCGCGCTCTCACCGAGCGCCTCGTAGTCCTGCGAGGTGAGCTGTGCGACCACCTCCCGCAGGTCCTCCAGCTCCTCCTCCATCTCCCGGGCGAGCACGGTGAGCCGGGCGGCCCGTTCCCAGGCCGCGTCGCGCTCCTGGGAAAGAGCCTCGGCACACGCCTCCACCTGTTCGGGACGGTAGCCGCGCTCGCGCCCGCGTACGGTCACGAAGCCGTGGGGAGGCGCCGATGCGCTGCTCATGCTCATCACCCCTGTGGTGAACTTGCCGCACTAAATGGACTTAACCGACTTTATGGATCGTTCGTAAGCCCTCATAATGCGACACACCGCACGCGAACGGGCGGGGCCCGGTCGCCTCACAGGTCGACCGGGCCCCGCCCGTCGGGTACGTCAGGGGTACGTCAGGGGTACGTCAGGGATACGTACGTCAGCGGCGCGGGCGCCTCACAGCAACCCGTCCCACATCTGCTCCAGCAGCACCGACCACCAGCTCTCCGGGGAGCCGAGCGCCGCCGGGTCCAGCGCGGCCAGCTGCGCCTGGAAGTCCACCGTCCAGCGGCCCGCCTGCTCCTGGTTCAGACCGAACCTGAGCCGCCACATCCGGCCCAGCAGCGCCAGGCAGCGCGCGAACTCCGGCAGCCCCGAGTTCACGAACTGCGGCGGCACGGGCGCACCGCCCGGCCCCGCCTCCACCGGCACCGCCACGATGGCCGCCGTACCGTACTGCACGCAGATCGCCCGGCCGAAGTCACTGCCGACGACGAGGTACGAACCGGCGTCCGAGGCCGGCTGCACCCCGCGCTCGGCCGCCAGCTCCGCCAGCGTCGGCACCGGGCGCCCCGGCTGGGCCTGCGCCCAGAAGAACGGGCCCATGTCCATCGGCAGACCCGCCGCCACCAGCGTGTGCGCCACGACCGGCGGCACACCCTGCCGGGACACCGCGGCCTGCTCGAACCGGAAGACACCCGGCCCGAACGCGCCGCCCAGCTCCTGCCCGATTGCCTCCGGCGGAACCGGCGGCACCGGCTGCACGTGCGGCAGCGGCGCGCGCACCGGCGCCGGACGGGCCGGCCCGTCCGCCACCTGGTGCAGCTCGCCCTGGTGCTCCAGCAGTTGCTGCATGCCCTGCTGCCGGCTCGCGTGGTCCGTGCCGTACGGCGCGATGGAGGTGATCCGCGCCTGCGGCCACTGCTCCCGGATCATCCGCGCGCAGTACGCGCCCGGCAGCACGCACGACTCCAGCTCCGTGTGCAGCTCCAGCACCTGGTCCGGCGGCACGTTCATGGCACGCAACTCGTGGAAGATCTGCCACTCCGGGTGCGGCGTACCCGGCGCCGAACGCCGGATCAGCTGCTGCTCGGAACCGTCCTGCGCGCGATAACGCAGCACGGCCTGGTAGCCGGGACCGACGGTCGGCAGACCGGCGGGCTGCTGCGGATAGCCGTACGCCGGCGGCTGACCGGGGACGGGCCCGCCGGGTGGCGGCATGGCACCGGGCGCACCGGGCGCACCGGGCGGCATGGGCTGCGCGGCACCCGGGCCACCGGGGACGCCGGGTCCGCCGGGGACGCCAGGTCCACCGGCCGCACCGGGCACGCCCGGAGCACCCGGAGGCGGCGGAGGCGCGCCGGGGCCACTCACCGGGGGCGCGGCCAGCACGGTCTGCGCGTGGTGCACGGCACCACCCGCGCCACCCGAGGAACCCTGCGGGCCGTGCCCACCCGGAACACCGGGCGCACCAGGAGCGGCAGGGGGCGGCGGCGTACCGGGACCGCCGGGCGCGCCCGGGACGCCGGGAGCACCGGGAGGCGTGGGAGCACCAGGAGGACCGGGCGGACCGGGCGGCTGTGGCGCACCGCCGCCCGTCCGGCCCGGGTCGGCCAGCATCGTGGCGGCATGGTGCATCCCGCCCGGGGGTGTCCCACCGGGGGCGCTCGGCGGAGGCGGCGTACCCGGCGCGCCGGGGGCGCCCTGACCGGCCGGAGGCTGCGGCGCGTTCGGCGGAGGCGGCGTACCGGGACCACCCGGACCACCCGGGCCACCCGGACCACCCGGACCACCCGGACCACCCGGACCACCCGGACCACCCGGACCCTCGGGACCGAGCGACGACACCATCTGCGTCGGCACGTAACCGCCCGCCGGCGCACCCGGCGCACCCGGTGTGTGGGGCGGAGGCGTACTCCCCGGCCGCGCGCCCGGCGCACCCGGGGCACCCGGCGGAGGCGGCGTGGTCGAACCACCGCCACGGCGCGGCGGCGCCGCCTTGCTGGTCGCGGCGTCGGCGATCTCCCCGGCGTTCGGCGCGAGCGGCCGGGCCGGCGTGGCGGGCCCACCGGGACCGGCCGGCCCACCGGGACCGGCGAGGTGCTGCGGTGCGGCCGACGGCGCGGGCGGCGGTGTGCCCGCCCCCGCGGACGCGGCCGGCGCGTTCGGGTCGTCGATCGCCGGCGAGAGCGCCGTAGGCGGAAGCCCGCTGCCGCCCGACATCAACGCCGTCTTGGCGTCCGGCGTCGCCGCGGGCGGCGGCGTGTCGTCGTCGACACCGCTCAGCGGCGGCGCGAACACGGTCTCGGGCAGCGGTACGGAACGGTCGTCACCGGCGTCCGCGTTGGTGTCCGTCCCCGCCCAGGGCGTCGCCCCGGCAGGCGCACCCGGCGCACCGGACGCGCCCGCGCCCGTCCCGGAGCCACCGGCACCACTCGCCCCGGCGGCCGGCCACGCCGCACCGCTCCCCTGTGCGGCCGAAGGAGCGGCGGGGGCCGCAGGAGCCGCAGGCCCCGACGGCACCCCGGCCTGCGTCTCGGGAAGCACCCCGGCTCCAGCCCCGGCCGGAGCCCCAGCCCCGCTACCGGCACCGGCACCGGCACCGGTCCCGCTGGTGCCGCTGGTGCCGCCGCCGCTGTCGTGGTCCCCACGCCGACGGTCCGGGATACCCAGCTTGTCCGCCGCCTCCTGCAACCACTCCGGTGGACTCAGCAGGAACGACGTCTGGTTCAGGTCCACCCGCGCCGCGGGCGCCTGCGCCGGCTCCGCGGCCTCGTCGGGACGGCCGTACTCCTCCTCGTACCGGCGGATCACCTCACCCACCGGCAGCGCGGGCCACAACGTCGCCTCACCGCTGTCCCGGGCGATCACCAGCCGCTGCGCGCCGCCGTCCGAACGCGGCCCGTCCGCACGGTCCTCGGCCCACACCACGAACCCGAGGTCGAACTCCCGCACCCGCACCTCACGGTGCTGGTACGCCGGCAGCTCGCCGTTGACCCACTCCTCCGCGCGCTCCTGCGCCTGCGCGAACGTCACCATCGTCAGCTCACTCCCCTACAGACGCCGACGGCGCGGGCACCGCACGCGCGAAACCGCCGTCCACCATCAGGTTCGCCACCGTCTCCAGCTCCGGCGGGGACCCCGCCAGCCGCGACAGGAACGCGTCGAAGTCCTCACCGCACGGCAGCAGCAGCCGCGCCACGCGATCCGCCGGCGGCACCGAGGGGTCCACGTCCCGCACATCGTCGTAGGCGCAGAACCACACCGAACCGAGCCGCTCGCCCTTCACCTTCACGGCGAGCAGACCGCCCTGGACGAACGCGACGCCCAGATAGTCCTTGGTCAGGTGGTCCCGCAGACACTTGTTGACATAGACGAGGTCATTGACCGCCGCCTCCTCACGCACCGTGAAGAACGGCTGGTCGACCAGCAGCCCCAACTCGGCGTCGAGCGCCGTACCCACCGGCGCGCAGCCACCCGCCGCCTTCAGGAACGAGCGGTAGGCGCCCGGCAACCGGTACCCGAGCTCCTCCTCGACTTCCTGCACCTGCTGCTCCGACACCGCGACACCCGACTTCGGCAGACCGAAATGCGCCGGACGCGTCTCCTGCAGGGGCCGCGTCCCGCGCTTGCCCTGGTCCACCGCCGCCGTCGCGATCCCGCCGTGGTGGCGCAGCAGCGCCTTCACCTCGACCGGGACCAGCTCCATCCGCCGCGACCCGGCCACGTGGTGCCACGTCCAGCCGTGCGGCGTCGCCACCGCCGGCACCGTGTCCCACAGCTCGTGCCCCGACGCCGACAGCGCGGCGTTCGCCGACACGTAGTCCGTCAGCCGCAGCTCGTCGACCCCGAAACCCTCCGGCGGGTCCGCGATCTCCGCCACCGCGCGGGCGTACGGCGAGAAGACGGGGTAACCGCCCTCGTCCACCCGTACCCCTCTCGGGTGACGTGCCGCCCGCACCGGATCCGGGAAATGTACGACCTGCCCGGCATAGGCCGCGTTCGGCGGCGCGGCGTGTCCCCCGTCCTGGCGGCCGGGAGGTGCCCCCAGCCCGAGCCGACCTGTCGTCATGGCGGTTGCCCCCTGCGGCGTCTGTCTGATCTGTGTCTGTCTGATCTGTCTGTACTGTCCGGTCACCGCACGCGATCGCGGTGCCGACAGCCTATGCGGTACGACGAGACCGGTCACCGGCGCCGGACCCCGTACCCGACACCCGCCCCTCCGCTTCCGTGACCTGCCGTCACCCCTCCGTGACGGAACGCCCGTACCCGGGCGTGTCGCCACGCCCCAGCTTCCGCAGCAGCCACGGGATTTGGCAGTCTGTGACCTTCGGGGGGATGCTCAGGAGGGGAAGATGATCATGAGTGCGACACAGACGGGACCGCACACCGGGCGGTCCGACGACCCCCGGGGCGGCGATCCCCGCATCGGCTGGAGCGCCACCGAAGCCCTCCACGCCCCCACCCTCCAGCACCGCCGCGACGGCATACTCCCCACCGTCGCCGCCGCACTCTCCGTGCGCGGCACCACCCTCACGGGCACCGCCACCCGCGCCGACACGCCGCCCGCCCTGCACCACCTCGTACAGGACTTCCTCGACACCCTCACCAGTGGCCAACGCGACCGTTACACCGGCCGCTGCGCCGAGACCATCCTCATCTCACGGCACCTGGCCGCCGCGGACGCCACCCGCAGCAAACGCGCCGCACGAAAACCCATGACCAACGGCGAGGCCCGCAAGGCGCTCAAGCACGCCAAACTCACCACCCGCCGCATCCGCGAGGACGGCGACCCCCTGCACGGCAGCTTCGCCGCACCGTGCCGCGCCTGCACAGCCCTCAGCGCCCACTTCGGCGTCCGCGTCGTCGACCCCACCGCGAACGATTCCTAATGAGGATGTCAAGCCGCGTGGGTGACGGGCGGTGTGGGTTGGTAGCACCGTCCGTCACGCAGGAGAGCCCACAAGACGTTGACACGTCGGCGTGCGAGGGCCATGACAGCTTGGCTGTGTCGTTTGCCTTCAGCGCGTTTGCGGTCGTAGAAGCGACGGGACTCGTCGCAGCAGCGGATGCTGATCAACGCGGAGGTATAGAAGACGCGTTGGACGCGGCGGTTGTAGCGGGTGGGCCGGTGCAAGTTGCCGCTGACCTTTCCCGAGTCGCGTGCGGCGGGGGCGAATCCGGCGAGCCGGTCGGCGCTGTCGAAGGTGCTCAGGTCACCGCCGGTGGCGGCGAGGAACTCGGCTCCCAACAGCGGGCCGATGCCCGGCATGCTGGCGATCACTTCGGCATGGCGGTGCTGGCGAAACCGGCCCTCGATGAGCTTGTCCGTCTCGGCGATCTTCTCGTTGAGGGCCGTCACCTCCTTCGCGATGGAGTGGACGACCTGGGCGGTCATCTGCTCGCCGGGCAGAGCGGTGTGCTGGCCCTCGGCGGCCTGGACGGCCTTGGCGGCGAGCAGCTCGGGGCGTACGACCTTGCGGTTGCGCAGCCAGGTCGTCAGCCGTCGGGTGCCGGCACGGCGGATGGCGGCTGGGGTCTGGTAGCCGCTCAGCAGCACCAGCGGGCCAACATTGGTCAGGTCGAGCTCGCGCTCCAGACCGGGGAAGATCTCAGTGAGGTGGCCGCGGAGCCGGTTGATGGTGCGAGTGCGGTCATCGCTGAGGTCGCGGCGGCGGCGCGTGAGGACCTTCAGCTCGGCCACCAGCTCGTCGGTGGGCCGCAGCGGTGCCAGGTCGCGGCGGATGCGAGCCTGGTCGGCGATGATGGCCGCATCCTTGGCGTCGGTCTTCCCGTCGCCCCGGTAGCCCTCCGAGGCGCGGTTGACGGTCCGGCCGGGTATGTAGAGCAGCGGCTGGCCGTGGTTGAGCAGGACAGCGATCACCAAGGCAGCCCCGCCGTCCGCCAGGTCGATGCCCCAAGTTGCTTCGTCGCCGAGGCCGAGGACATCGGTCAGGAGCTTCAGCAGCTCGGTCTCCTCGTTCGCCACGCGCCGCGACAACAGCCGCTTGCCGGATTCGTCGATCACCACGCAGTGGTGATGGGTCTTACCGGCGTCGAGACCGGCCCAGATCGCTGTCACGTGCTTCTCCGCAGGTCGCTTGTACACGGGCACCACGGACGACCTCGCTGTCGAGTCCCTACTGAGCGATCAGTGCCGCAATTCCTAATGAGCAGCCGAGTCGTCGTGGGGCGCCGGGCGGCGAATCGTCCGAAGCCATACGCGCGGCACACGACTGAAAGCCACACCCGGCACCCCTGGGTGAGCCAACCCTACGAATGGCTCGCTCAGCCCGACCAACAACGTAGGGACGACTGACCCACCGGCGACCGACGCCGACGACCGACCCGCGCGGCACCGGACGACCCAGACGCAGACCTAGACCTAGACCTAGACCTAGACCTAGACCTAGACCTAAACGAACCAAGGGCAGATGCAAGCCGACCGCACCTCCACCACCCGCTTCCCCGTCCCCGTCGACGCCGCCCTGCGCGACGCCGGCTGGCAACCCGGACGCTGGGACATCAAGCAGGCCGAGATCTGGGCCGACGCCCTGCGCGAGCACACCTCACCCGCGGGACACCGGCACACCGTCTTCCCCGCCGCGGTCGAGGCCTGGGCAGAATTCGGCGGCCTGCACATCGCCCCCACCGGCCCCGGCCGCCAGATCGCCCCCGCCACCCTGCACCTGGACCCCCTGCACGGCCTCCACATGGCCCGCACCCTCGGCGACCTCGGCCGCGCCCTCGACACCCAGACATGCCCCCTCGGCACCGAGACCGACAGCCAGGCCCTCATCGCCGTCGACACCGACGGCCGCGTCTACGCCCTCGACCACACCGGCGACTGGTACCTCGGCCCCGACATCGACCAGGCCCTCGCCACCCTCGTCGCCGGCACCCAGCCGACCCGCCTCACCACGGGCTGACAGACCACACAGGCCGACAGACCACACAGGCCGACTGATCACCACGGCCGACAGACCACCACGGGCCGACAGGCGACGCGGCCGGCCCCGCCGCTACGACGCCGGAATCACCGCCGACACCCGGAAACCCCCCGCGTCGGTCGGTCCCGACACGAACACGCCGCCCAGAGCGGTCACCCGCTCCTTCATCCCGACCAGCCCGTTGCCCCCCGACGGCAACCGCGCCGACGACGACTCGTCCGGCGGCGGCTCGTTCTCCACCTGCATCGCGATCTCCGACACCCGATGCGCCAGCCGTACGTACGTCTTCGCACCCGCCGCGTGCTTGTGGACGTTCGTCAACGCCTCCTGCACCACCCGGAACGCCGTCGACTCCACCTCCGCCGCATACGACCGCCCCTCCCCCTCCACGGACAGGTCCACGACCATCCCGGCCGCCTCCGACTGCCCGATCAACTCGTCCAGCTCGGACAGAGTCGGTCCGTCGACGGACCCCTCACCGCCGTCCGCGGCCCGCGAGGCAGCCGCCGCCGCGGCCACCCCCACCGCGGCCAACGGCACCGACGCCCGCTCGGCCCGCCCGCCGTCCCCGCCGCTGCGCAACACCCCGAGCATCTCCCGCAGCTCCGTCAGCGCCTGCCGCCCCATGTCCCCCACCAGCGCGGCGTTCTTCACCGCCTTCTCGGGGTCCTTGCGCGCCACGGCCTGAAGCGCCGCCGCGTGCACCACCATCAGACTCACCCGGTGCGCGACCACGTCGTGCATCTCCCGCGCGATCCGCGTCCGCTCCTCGTTACGCGCCCACTGCGCGCGCTCCTCCGCGCGCTCGGCGAGCAACTGCAACTCCCGCTCCAGACTGTCCGCCCGCTCCCGCAGGCTCTCCATCAACCGCCGCCGCGCCCCCACGTACATGCCCAGCAGCAGCGGCGGCGCGGTCATCCCCAGGGACGTCCCGATCGACGCGAACGGAAGGAACCAGTCCCCGAAATCGATGCCGTCCCGCGCCATGTCCTGCCGCAACCGCACGAACGTCACGATCAACGTCCCAAGGAACGACATCCCGGCCAGCGACCCGATGATCCGCCGCGGCAACTCCGACGCCGCCAGCGTGTACAGGCCGACGACCCCCAGCAGGAAGCCCATCTCGGCCGGCGTGATGGCGATCCCCACCAGCACGACAGCGAGCGGCCACTTCCGCCGCACCACCAGCACCGAACCGGCCAGCAACCCGAAGACGACCCCCGCCGCCAACGGAATCCCGGCGTCCCGCGCGAACGGAACCCCCTCCACCGCGCACTCCAACGCGGACACGGCACCGAGGCTCACATCGAGCACCGCACCGCGCCGCCTGTCCCACCACCAAGGCCCACCCCGGGCCGGTACGTGGTCTTCCCCCGTCGTGGTCATGCCCTCCAGCCTACGGGCGGGGGGCGGCACATTTCCGGTGACTTTCGACAAGCGATAGGACGCGATATCCCTCGAATACCTGAACGGCCCACCCATCACCCTCGGGAGCGGGGATTCGGCGGCGAGTTGTACCGTCGCACGGAAGGCACCCGGTACGGCATAGTGTTGGGTGCCGACTCGGCGACCTGACGGAATGTCCGGATCGGTCGAGTTCCATCCCCCATGGTGTAATCAGGCAGCACTGAGGGTTTTGGTCCCTTAAGTTCAGGTTCAAATCCTGATGGGGGAGCTGCCTCTTCCGGGCCCTGGCACGTCTGCCAGGGCCCGCACTCATGCCCCCCAAAAACCACCCCGGTATCCTGCGGACGTCCACCCCCACCCCCTCAAAGCCGAAGGGCATCCCGTGAGCGCCATTCGCCCGGCAGCCGTCGTCGTTCTCGCAGCGGGTGAGGGCACCCGTATGAAGTCGGCCACACCCAAGGTCCTGCACGAGCTGTGCGGCCGGTCCCTCGTCGGACACGTGCTCGCCGCCGCCGGTGAGCTGGACCCCGAGAACCTGGTCGCCGTCGTCGGGCACGCCCGCGAGAAGGTCACCGCGCACCTCGCCGAGGTCGCCCCCGACGTACGCACCGCCGTGCAGGAGCAGCAGAACGGCACCGGGCACGCGGTGCGGATGGGCCTGGAGGCGCTGGGCGGTGCCGTCGACGGGACGGTGGTGGTGGTCTGCGGCGACACTCCTCTCCTCACCGGCGAGACGCTGCGGGCCCTCGCCGCCACCCACACCGCCGATGGGAACGCCGTGACCGTGCTGACGGCCGAGGTGCCGGACGCGACGGGGTACGGCCGGATCGTGCGGGACGGGGCCTCCGGTGCCGTCACGGGGATCGTGGAGCACAAGGACGCCTCCGAGTCGCAGCGGGCGATCCGTGAGATCAACTCGGGTGTCTTCGCCTTCGACGGTCAGCTGCTCGCCGACGCGCTCGGCAAGGTGCGGACGGACAACAGCCAGGGCGAGGAGTACCTCACCGACGTCCTCGGCATCCTGCGCGAGGCCGGTCACCGGGTCGGCGCTTCCGTGGCCGGTGACCACCGGGAGATCGCGGGGATCAACAACCGCGTGCAGCTCGCCGAAGCCCGCCGGGCCCTGAACGACCGGCTGCTGACGCGGGCCATGCTGGCCGGCGTGACCGTCGTCGACCCGGCGACGACGTGGGTCGACGTGACGGTGACCTTCGAGCAGGACGTCGTCGTTCACCCGGGTACGCAGCTGGAGGGCTCGACGCACCTCGCGGAGGGCTGCGAGGTCGGGCCGAACTCCCGCCTCGCGGACACCCGCGTCGGTGCGGGCGCGCGGGTGGACAACACGGTCTCCCTCGGCGCCGTGGTCGGTCCGGAGGCGACGGTGGGTCCGTACGCGTACCTGCGGCCCGGCACCCGGCTCGGGTCGAAGGCCAAGATCGGTACGTACGTCGAGGCGAAGAACTCCTCGATCGGCGAGGGCACCAAGGTCCCGCACCTCTCCTACGTGGGTGACGCGACGATCGGCGAGTACACGAACATCGGCGCGGCGAGCGTGTTCGTGAACTACGACGGGGAGAGCAAGCACCACACGACCGTCGGCTCGCACTGCAAGACGGGTTCGGACAACATGTTTGTGGCTCCTGTCACGGTCGGGGACGGTGCCTACACCGCCGCCGGCTCGGTGATCACGAAGGATGTGCCGCCCGGTTCGCTGGCCGTGGCCCGTGGCCAGCAGCGGAATATCGAGGGTTGGGTGGCTCGTAAGCGTCCGGGGAGCGCGGCGGCGAAGGCGGCCGAGGCGGTGTCCCGGGAGGCCGGCGGCGAAGGCTGACCGGAAACCGGCGCGCCGGACACGGCGTACCGTGATAAGTGCACATCCGCACCCCACCAGCTGAGACGCCCCCGCGACCAGTCGGGAGAGCGCCCGTGACGCTCAGCTGCGAAACCTCTGAGGAGACAGTGCTGTGACCGGGATCAAGACGACCGGCGAGAAGAAGCTGATGTTCTTCTCCGGCCGCGCCCACCCCGAGCTTGCCGAGGAGATCGCCCACCAGCTGGGTATCGGGGTCGTCCCGACGAAGGCCTTCGACTTCGCCAACGGCGAGATCTATGTGCGTTATCAGGAGTCGGCGCGTGGTGCGGACTGTTTCCTGATCCAGAGCCACACGGCCCCGATCAACAAGTGGGTCATGGAGCAGCTGATCATGATCGACGCGCTGAAGCGCGCGTCGGCCCGCTCCATCACCGTCATCGTGCCGTTCTACGGTTACGCGCGACAGGACAAGAAGCACCGGGGACGTGAACCGATTTCGGCGCGTCTGATCGCGGACCTGATGAAGACGGCGGGTGCGGACCGGATCCTGGCCGTGGATCTGCACACGGACCAGATCCAGGGCTTCTTCGACGGCCCGGTGGACCACCTGTTCGCGCTGCCGCTGCTCGCGGACTACGTGGGTGCGAAGGTGGACCGCTCGAAGCTGACGGTGGTCTCCCCGGACGCGGGCCGGGTGCGGGTGGCGGACCGTTGGTGCGACCGGCTGGGCGCGCCGCTGGCGATCGTGCACAAGCGTCGCGACAAGGACGTGGCGAACCAGGTCACGGTGCACGAGGTCGTCGGTGACGTGAAGGGCCGGATCTGTGTCCTGGTCGACGACATGATCGACACCGGTGGCACGATCTGCGCGGCGGCGGACGCGCTGTTCGCGCACGGTGCGGAGGACGTCATCGTGACGGCGACGCACGGTGTGCTGTCGGGTCCGGCGGCGGACCGGCTGAAGAACTCGAAGGTGAGCGAGTTCGTGTTCACGGACACGCTGCCGACGCCGAACGAGCTGGAGCTGGACAAGATCACGGTGCTGTCGATCGCGCCGACGATCGCGCGTGCGGTGCGTGAGGTGTTCGAGGACGGTTCGGTGACGAGCCTGTTCGACGAGCAGTGAGCGTCGAGCAGTAACCGTTCTGCAGGGCATCGCTCCTGATCGTTTTGGGTACGGCCTTCCTCTCCGAGTAGACTGCTGAAGTTGCTCGGCGAGGGAGGCCGTACTCGTCTTTTCGAAGACGTGGGTACGGCGGTCCGTAATCGACGCGCTCTTCGTAGCAGGCCGTTCGTGGCCGGGTGACCACGTCCGTTCTACTTTCTACGAGGAGTGATCATGTCTGAGGTCAAGCTCACCGCCGAGACGCGTTCCGAGTTCGGCAAGGGTGCCGCGCGTCGTATCCGTCGTGACAGCAAGGTTCCGGGTGTTCTGTACGGTCACGGTTCGGACCCGCTGCACCTGACCCTTCCGGGCCACGAGCTGCTGATGGCGCTGCGTACGTCGAACGTGCTGATCGCGCTGGACATCGACGGCAAGACCAACGAGCTGGCGATCCCGAAGTCGGTTCAGCGTGACCCGATCAAGGGCTTCCTGGAGCACGTCGACCTGCAGCTGGTGAAGCGCGGCGAGACCGTGTCGGTCGAGATCCCGGTGCAGGCCGAGGGCGAGCTGGCCCCCGGTGGCTTCCTGCTGGAGTACGTCCTGGACGCGCTGCCGGTCGAGGCCGAGGCCACGCACATCCCCGAGTCGGTCACCGTCTCCGTCGAGGGCCTGGAGGCCGGTGCCTCCATCCACGCCAAGGACGTCAAGCTGCCGTCCGGTGTGAAGCTCGACGTCGACGGCGACGCCGTCGTCGTGCAGGTGCTGTCGGCGCAGGCCGAGGAAGCCCCCGCCGAGGGTGAGGGCGAAGAGGCCGCCGAGGCCTGATCCTCGCTACGGTCTTCTTTCGTCGGCCGCTGTTCCCGTGCGGGGCAGCGGCCGACGCGCATGTGTGGACGGGTATGCAGGACACGAAGGATACGAAGGAGACACCGACGTGACGACGGACGCGGGTGCGCCCTGGCTGGTGGCCGGTCTCGGCAATCCGGGCCCCGAGTACGCCTCGAACCGGCACAACGTCGGTTTCATGGTGGCGGATCTGCTGGCGGAGCGGATCGGGGCACGGTTCAAGCGGCACGGCAAGGCGCAGGCGCAGGTGGTCGAGGGGCGGATCGGGCCGCCGGGGCCGGCGGGCCGGCGGGTGATCCTGGCGAAGCCGATGTCGTTCATGAACGTGTCGGGCGGGCCGGTGACGGCGCTGCGGGACTTCTACAAGGTGCCGGTCGGCAACATCGTGGCGATCCACGACGAGTTGGACATCGACTACGGCGTACTGCGGCTGAAGCTGGGCGGCGGCGACAACGGCCACAACGGGCTGAAGTCGATCACCAAGGCGCTGGGTCCGGAGTACCACCGGGTGCGGTTCGGGATCGGGCGGCCGCCGGGGCGGATGCAGGTGGCGGACTTCGTGCTGCGGGACTTCTCGTCGACGGAGCGCAAGGAGCTGGACTACTTCGTGGACCGGGCGACGGACGCGGTCGAGGCTCTGGTGATCGAGGGGCTGGAGCGGGCGCAGAGCGCGTACAACTCCTGACGGGCACCTCGGGTCCTGACGTGCACCTCGGGCCCGCGTACAACTCCGGACTTGTCCGTCAATGGTTCGCGGGCGAGTTGACCGAGCGCACAGATATGGCCAATGATCCCGGCCATGCCTGCCTCAGCCGCCACCGCTGCCCGTCCCCGTCAGGCCTCACGCGCCGTGCTGCGGTTCGGCCGGTTCGCCGCGATGGGCACGGTCACGGCGTTGATCCTGATCGCGGGTGTGTGGGCGTCCTGGGGTACGGCTCAGCACGTGCTGCTGACCAAGGGGCGGGAGCAGGGCACGGTCGAGGTGACGCGGTGCGGCGGGGGGACGTGCAGTGGGCCGTACGCGCCGGTGTCGGCGGGGTCGCAGGCGCGGGAGCGGGTCGTCATCGAGGATTCGGTCGCCGTGGCGAAGGGGCGGACGTACTCCGTGGTGATGAAGCCCGGCAGTGACGACGTGGTGCGTTCGGGTCCGGCGGGGGTGCTGTACGCGTGGGTGCCGTTGGGCGGTGCGCTGCTGCTGGCGTCGGTGGTGGTGGCGGGCGGTCTGCGGCGGGCCCGGGCGGGGTGGGTGATGGCCGGGGCCGGTGTGGCGCTGCTGACGGCGGCGTTCGTGGCGGTGTGAAGCGTCTGTAGGTACGTACGTGACGGTGCCCCCGTGCTCGGGATGAGCGCGGGGGCACCGTCGTGCGTGCGGGGTGCGGGTCAGCCGGTGTTGCGCAGGCCCGCGGCGACGCCGTTGACCGTGAGGAGCAGGGCCCGGGCGAGGAGGGGATCGGCTTCCTCGCCCGCGGCGGCGGCTTCGCGCTGACGGCCGAGGAGGGCGACCTGGAGGTAGGAGATGGGGTCGAGGTAGGCGTCGCGGATGGTGAACGTCTGCTTGAGGACCGGGTCGGCGTCCAGCAGTTCGTCCTCGCCGGTGACGCGGAGGACTTCGGCGACGGTGAGCTCGTGCTCGGCCTTGATCCGGTCGAAGACGTGCTTGAGCTCGTCCGGGACCAGGGTGTCGACGTAGTGCTGGGCGATGCGCAGGTCGGTCTTGGCCAGCGTCATCTCGACGTTGGAGATGAAGTTGCGGAAGAAGTGCCACTGCTGGTGCATCTCGTCGAGGACGGTGTCCAGACCGGTCTCGCGCAGCGCCTTCAGGCCCGAGCCGACGCCGTACCAGCCGGGGACGATCTGCCGGGACTGGGTCCAGCCGAAGACCCACGGGATGGCGCGCAGTCCGTCGAGCGAGACGCCCGAGCCGGGGCGGCGGGAGGGCCGCGAGCCCAGGTGCAGGTCGGCGAGCTGGTCGACCGGCGTGGAGGCCAGGAAGTACGTGGGCAGGTCGGGGTCCTCGACCAGCTTGCGGTACGAGGTGTGGGCCGCGTCGGAGACGACGTCCATGGCGGCGTCCCAGCGGGCGAGGGCCTCGTCGGACTGGCGCGGGGCGGTGTGCAGCGCGGAGGCCTGGAGGGTGGCCGCGACGGTCAGCTCCAGGTTCTCCCTGGCCAGGGCCGGGATGAGGTACTTGTCGGAGATGACCTCACCCTGCTCGGTCACCTTGATCTCGCCCTCCAGGGTGCCCCAGGGCTGGGCGAGGATGGCGTCGTGGGTGGGGCCGCCGCCGCGGCCGACGGTGCCGCCGCGGCCGTGGAAGAGACGCAGGCGGACGCCGTACCGGTGGGCGACGTCGCGCAGGCGGCGCTGGGCGCGGTGGATCTCCCACTGCGAGGTGGTGATGCCGCCGAACTTGGAGGAGTCGGAGTAGCCGAGCATGACCTCCTGGACGTCGCCGCGCAGGGCGACCAGGCGCCGGTAGGAGGGGTCGGCGAGCAGGTCCTCCAGGATGGTGTCGGCGGCCTTGAGCTCGTCCGTGGTCTCCAGGAGCGGCACGATGCCGATCTTGGCCCAGCCGGCGTGCAGGTCGATGAGACCCGCCTCCCGCGCCAGCACCGCCGCGGCGAAGACGTCGTCGGCGCCCTGGCACATGGAGATGATGTAGGACTCGATGACCTCGGGGCCGAAGACCGACAGGGCGCGCTTGACGGTCTGGAAGACGCCGAGGGTCTTCTCGCCGGCGGCGTCGACGGGTGCCGGGCTGGGCGCCAGCGGACGCCGGGACCGCAGCTCCTTGGCGAGGAGCTTGGCGCGGTACTCGCGGGGCATGTCGGCGTAGCGCCAGGACTCCTCGCCGAGCCGGTCGAAGAGCTGGCCGAGGGCGTGGTGGTGGGCGTCGGCGTGCTCGCGGACGTCCATGGTGGCGAGCTGGAGGCCGAAGGCGGCCAGCGTGCGGATGGTGCGGGCGAGGCGGCCGTCGGCAAAGAGGCTGCCGCGGTGCTCGCGCAGGGACGTCTGGACGAGCCGCAGGTCGTCAAGGAGCTGGGCGGTGCCGAGGTAGTCGCGGCCGGCCTCGTGGGGCGTGCCCTTGGCGAGACGCTGCTTGGTGTTCTCCAGCTTCTGCCGGATGCAGGTGGCCTTGAGCCGGTAGGGCTCCTCGGCGTTGAGGCGCTTGTAGCGGGGGCTGATCTCGGGCAGCCGCTCCAGGTCGGCCCGGAGGGACTCCAGGAGCTCCTCGGTGGCGCCGGCGTAGCGGATGGAGTTGGAGAGGAAGCCGCGCAGCTCGTCGATCATCTCCAGGGCGTCGTTGATGCCGTGTTCGTGCTGGAGGATGAGGACGTCCCAGGTGACCTGGGGGGTGACATTGGGGTTGCCGTCGCGGTCGCCGCCGATCCAGGTGCCGAAGGTGAGCGGGCGGGTGTCGTCGGGCAGCTTGACGCCGGCGCGCTCCAGCTCCGCCGTCAGGTCCTCCAGGACGTCGCCGACGGCGCCCGCGTGCAGCTCGTCGAGGTAGTAGATGGCGTTGCGGGCCTCGTCGGCGGGCTCCGGGCGGACCACGCGCAGCTCGTCGGTCTGCCACACCAGGTCGATGTTCTCGGCGAGGCGGATGTCGAGGCGGCGCCGGTCGGACTCGATGACCGGGGTGTCCAGGAGGGCGGCGATGCGGCGCAGCTTGTTGAGGACGGAGCGGCGGGCGGCCTCCGTGGGGTGCGCGGTGAAGACCGGCCGGACGTTGAGGTTGCGGACGGTGTCGCGCAGGTGCTCGGGGTCGGCGTCCTTCAGGCGGTCGGCCGTACGGGCGAGCAGTCCGCCCTCGGCGGCGCGCTTGGCGCCCAGCTCGCGGCCGCGGTGCACCTGCTCGGTGACGTTGGCGAGGTGGAAGTAGGTGGAGAAGGCGCGGACCAGCTTGGCGGCGGTCTCCAGTTCGGTGCCGCGCAGCAGCTCGGCGGCGGCCTCGCCGTCCTCTCGGGTGAGTCGGCGTACCTTCTCGACGAGTTCCAGCAGCTCGGGGCCTTCCTGCCGGACGAGGGTCTCTCCGAGGAGATCACCCAGCCGGCGGATGTCGGCGCGCAGCTCGCTGCTGGTCGTCGTGGTGGTCTGGTCGTCGGCACTGCTCACAGGTGCGGCTCCTTGCAGTGTTGAAGCTCGTCTGGGAGGGAACCCGGACGGCCGTCTCGCGCGGCGGGCGCCGCTTACCGGGCCGGACGTCCGGGAAGTAATCAGAGCGGACCGCGCTGTCCGACCGATTCCCAGGATAGGTGTCGGCCAGGACGCGCAGGTCCTCGGGCTCTTGCCGCGGGACGACGCGCTGCCATACTTACGTCGCCGTAGGTTACGGAACCGTAGGAAACGTGCGTGGTTCCCGAAGCCCGGCACCGGACCCCACCCTCGACCCCACAGGGGACGCGCATGACCACGAGTTCCGATGTGATCGCAGACGCTCCGCAGCCCTCCGACGGCACCGCCGCGCCCTCCGCGACGCTGGGCGGTGAGCAGAAGCGGTCCCTCGAACAGATCACGCTGCTGCTGTTCATCACCGTCCCGTTCCTCGCGCTGGTGGCGGCGGTGCCGCTGGCGTGGGGGTGGGGCGTGAGCTGGCTGGACCTGGGCCTGCTGGTCTTCTTCTACTTCCTGGGCTGCCACGGCATCACCATCGGCTTCCACCGCCACTTCACCCATGGTTCCTTCAAGGCGAAGCGGCCGCTGAAGATCGCGCTGGCCATCGCCGGCTCGATGGCGGTCGAGGGGCCGCTGGTCCGCTGGGTGGCCGACCACCGCAAGCACCACAAGTTCTCCGACGACGAGGGCGACCCGCATTCGCCGTGGCGCTACGGAGAGACGGTGCCGGCCCTGATGAAGGGCCTGTGGTGGGCCCACATCGCATGGATGTTCGACGAGGAGCAGACCTCGCAGGAGAAGTACGCCCCGGACCTGATCAAGGACCCGGCGCTCCGCGCGATCTCCCGCCAGTTCATCCTGTGGACGATGGTGTCCCTGGCCCTTCCGGCGCTGATCGGCGGGCTGGCCACGATGTCCTGGTGGGGCGCGTTCACCGGGTTCTTCTGGGGTTCACTCGTCCGGGTGGCGTTGCTGCACCACGTGACGTGGTCGATCAACTCGATCTGCCACGCGGTCGGCAAGCGCCCGTTCAAGTCGCGGGACCGTTCGGGCAACGTGTGGTGGCTGGCGATCCTGTCCTGCGGTGAGTCCTGGCACAACCTGCACCACGCCGACCCGACCTCGGCGCGGCATGGGGTGATGCGCGGGCAGCTGGACTCCTCCGCCCGGCTGATCCGCTGGTTCGAGCAGTTCGGGTGGGCGTACGACGTGCGGTGGCCGTCACGCTCGCGTATCGATTCCCGGCGGAACACGGACCAAGGTTCCTCCCGCCGCCGGAAGGAAACCGTCGAAGCGGCATGATGGTCGCCGTGGCGACCGACTCCAGCAGCACCCCGAGCAATGAGAAGCCCCGGCGCGCACGTCGCACCCGGATGACCGGTGCCGAGCGCCGCCAGCAGTTGCTGGAGATCGGTCGCACCCTCTTCGCGGCGAAGGGTTTCGAGGGCACGTCGGTGGAGGAGATCGCGGCGAAGGCCGGGGTGTCCAAGCCGGTGGTGTACGAGCACTTCGGCGGCAAGGAGGGGCTGTACGCGGTGGTGGTGGACCGTGAGATGCGGCGGCTGCTGGACATGGTGACCGGCTCCCTGACCGCCGGCCACCCCCGCGAACTGTGCGAGCAGGCGGCCTTCGCGCTCCTGGACTACATCGAGGAGTACACGGACGGCTTCCGCATCCTGGTCCGGGACTCGCCCATCCCGCAGTCCACGGGTTCCTTCGCCTCCCTCATCTCGGACATCGCCACCCAGGTGGAGGACATCCTGGGCCGCGAGTTCAAGAACCGCGGCTTCGACGCCAAGCTGGCCCCGCTGTACGCGCAGGCGCTGGTCGGCATGGTCGCGCTGACCGGGCAGTGGTGGCTGGACGTGCGCAAGCCGAAGAAGGCGGAGGTGGCGGCGCATCTGGTGAACCTGGCGTGGCACGGGCTGGACGGCCTGGAGCCGAAGCCGCGGCTGATAGGGCACCGCAAGAACTAGCGGGCGAAGGGCGGAACGGAAACACATGCAGCCGCTGCGCGGAGTCACCGTCGTCTCGCTGGAACAGGCGGTCGCCGCTCCTTACGCCAGCCGCCAGCTCGCCGACCTCGGCGCGCGGGTGATCAAGGTGGAGCGCCCCGGGGCGGGGGACTTCGCCCGCGCCTACGACACCCGCGTACGCGGCCTGAGCTCGCACTTCGTGTGGGTCAACCGCAACAAGGAGTCCCTCACCCTGGACTTCAAGGACCCGCGCGGCATGGACGTACTGCACCGCCTGATCGCGAAGGCGGATGTCTTCCTGCAGAACCTGGCGCCGGGGGCGGCGGCCCGGGCCGGGCTCGGTGCGGAGGAACTCCTGGCACGGCATCCGCGCCTGATCGTCTGCGACATCTCCGGCTACGGGGCCCCCGGCCCGTACGAGGACCGCAAGGCGTACGACCTGATGGTGCAGTCCGAGTCGGGGCTGCTGTCCGTCACCGGCTCGCCGGACGACATGGCCAAGGTGGGCATCTCCGTGTCGGACATCGCCGCCGGGATGTACGCGTACAGCTCGATCCTGGGCGCGCTGCTGGAGCGCGGGCGGACGGGGCGGGGCACGCATCTGGACGTGTCGATGCTGGAGGCCACCGTGGAGTGGATGGGCTTCCCCCTCTACTACGCCTTCGACGGAGCCGAGCCGCCCCCGCGGGCGGGCGCCGCGCACGCGACGATCTACCCGTACGGCCCCTTCACTGCGGGCGACGGCAAGGTCGTCATGATGGCGGTCCAGAACGACCGCGAGTGGCGCGGTTTCTGCGCGGGCTTCCTGGACCGTCCGGAGCTGGCCGCGCACCCCGACTACGCCACCAACGCGGACCGCAACGCGCACCGGGAGGCGCTGGGCGCGCTGATCGCGGCCCGTTTCGCGGAGCTGACCAGCACCGAGGCGCTCGAACGGCTCAGTGCGGTGCCGGTCGCGGGCGCCCGGGTGAACACACTCGCCGAGGTGTGGGACCACCCCCAGCTGGCGGCGCGCGGCCGCTGGCACCAGGTGCCCACACCGGCCGGCCCCGTACCGGCGCTCGCCCCACCGGGCCCGACCGGGGACACGCCCCGCATGGACGCGGTGCCGGCGCCGGGCGAGCACACCCGCGCCGTCCTCGGCGAGCTGGGCCTGTCCGAGGAGGCCGTGGACGCGCTCGTCGCGGACGGGGTGGCGTGAGTGGAGCCCTGACCGACCGCGCCGATCAGCGAGTGCCCTCCTTCCGGGCGACGGCGAAGACGCGGCGGAAGGGGAACGGGGTGCCGTGCGCCCCGGCGGGATAGGCGGCGCGCAGGACGGTCCGGTACTCCTCGACGAACGCGTCGCGGGCCTCCGGGTCGTCGTCGAGCGCGGTGAGGACGGGCCGCAGCCCCGTCCCCTTCACCCAGTCCAGTACGGCGTCCTGGCCGGGCAGCAGATGGACGTACGTCGTCTCCCAGACGTCGGCGGTGCAGCCGGCGGCGGTCAGGTGGGCGAGGTAGGCCTCGGGGGTGAGGACGGCGCCGTCGTGGCGCAGGGTGCCGGCGAGGCGGTCCCGCCAGCGCCGGGAGTGGGCGAGTTCGCGCATCAGGCGGTGGCTGGGGGCGTCGAAGTTGCCGGGTACCTGGAAGGCGAGGACGCCGCCGGGGACGAGAGCGCCGATCCAGTCGGCGAAGCGCTCGACGTGACCGGGGACCCACTGGAGGGTGGCGTTGCTGATGAGGAGGTCGTACGGCTCGGCGGGCGTCCAGGTGCGGGCGTCGGCGGGGGCGAAGTCGATGCGGCCGCCCTGCGGTGTGGGCCCGGCGTGTTCCCGGGCCCGTTCGAGCATCCGGGGTGAGTTGTCGTAGCCGGTGATGCGGGCGGTGGGCCAGCGGTCGGCGAGCAGGACGGTGACGTTGCCGGGGCCGCAGCCGAGGTCGGCGATGCGGGGCGGGGTGCCGGCCAGGTCCGGGACGCGGGCGAGGAGGTCGGTGAACGGGCGGGCCCGGGGCCCGGCGTGCCGCAGGTACTGGGCGGGGTCCCAGGCGGGGGCGGTGGCGGGCATGGAACCTCCAGAGGCTGGACCGGGCCGGGGCTGTCCGGGGCGGGGCTGTCCGAGACGGGTACCCAGCGTCACGCAAACTATCTCGACGTCAAGACAGTCAACATCAAGAGACTTCACGTCGACACAACCACTACACTGATCGTCATGGAGGACGAGGTCGATCGGCTGGTCGCAGCATGGCGCCGGGAGCGCCCGGACCTCGACGTGGAACCGCTCGAGGTACTGAGCCGGGTCAGCAGACTCGCCCGGCACCTGGACCGCGCACGCCGCCTGGCCTTCTCCGAACACGAACTGGAGCCCTGGGAGTTCGACGTCCTCACGGCACTGCGCCGCGCGGGTACCCCGTACCAGCTCTCGCCGGGGCAGCTCCTCACCCAGACCCTGGTCACCTCGGGCACGATGACCAACCGTATCGACCGCCTGGCCAAGAAGGGCCTGGTGGAGCGCCTGCCCGACCCCAGCGACCGACGCGGCGTACTGGTCCGGCTCACGGACGAGGGCCGCGACCGCGCCGACCAGTCACTCGCCGGCCTCCTGGCACAGGAGCGCGCCATCCTGGCCGAACTCTCCCGGGCCCAACGCAGCGAACTGGCGGCGCTGCTACGCCAGCTGACCGCCCCGTTCGACAACATCCCCGGTTGAGGGCCTCTGGGCAGATCGTGCCGCAGACGCGGGGGCCGGCACGCGCATCTGCCGCGTTGTCGTCGGTTGCCAGGGCTCCGCCCTGTCGCCCTCCTCCGCCTTGCAGCTGCACGCACCAGCCCCCGCTCACCGGCGTAGTCAGGCGCTGTTGCTCTCCTGCGACCCGATCTGCCCGGGAGGCCCCAAGTCCGCCGGCCCCACCCCGGCCCGCCTGGCCAGTGCCACGGCGGCGAGGGTGGAGTGGACGCCCAGCTTGCCCAGCACGTTCTGCATGTGCGTCCGCACGGTGTGCGGGGAGAGATACAGCCGCTCGGCGACCGCCTTGCGCCCCAGCCCGGCCACCATGCAGCGCAGCACCTCCCGCTCCCGCGGGGTCAGCGACTCCACCAGCCGTTCGCTCTCGGTGCGGTGCTTGCGGGCGGCGGTCAGCTCGCGCAGGACGCCGGTGAGCAGCGCGGGCGGCAGATGCGTCTCGTCGCGCAGGACGCCCCGTATGACGCTGAGCAGCCGCGACAGCGAGCAGTCCTTCGCCACCCACCCGGAGGCCCCGGCCCCCAGCGCGAGGGCCGCCCGACGGGGGTCGTCCTTCTCGGCGAGGACCACGATCCGTACGCCCGGCTGCCCCGACCGCACCCCGGCGACCAGCGAGATCCCGTCCACCAGCCCGTCCTCGTTGCCGTCCCGCACGGGCACGGCCGGGCGCGCGCCGGGCACATGACCCCCCAGGTCGGCGTCGACGAGCAGCACGTCGAACCGCCGCCCCTCGGACGCGGCCCGCTCCAGGCAGCGCAGCGCGGCCGGGCCGCTGCCGGCCGCGGAGACGTCGACGTCCGGCTCGGCGGCCAGGGCGGCGGCGAGCGACTCGGCGAAGATGCGATGGTCGTCGACGACCAGGACTCGGATACGAACCACGAAACCCCCTCCCCCAAGCTCCGGGAGGAGCAGGGGATACCCATCGTCTGTCCATCCACGGAACACGGAACCCGGAACACGGAACCCGGAAGACGACACCGGCACGGGTACGACGCCCGAAGCTTCGTATCCAACTGTGCGCTCGGTACTCCGGGACGGGTCGCCGCAGCCACACGGCCGCCGCCATGCAGTAACCGCTACCCCCGCCCCGGGCGCCGTACCCGGCTGTCTCGCCCCCTGAACGGCACCGGCCCCCACCGGTGCTGCTCATCAGAGTACGGGCGGGCGCCGGGAGCGGAAGGTTATTTGCAGAACTGACAGCCCGGCACGTTTATGGTGAGCCGCATGTTCCGTCTAGTGACAGAAGTGGACAGGGAACGACGCGATCTGCTGCGCACCCGCCTGCGGGAGACAAACACGGCGGCCTCCTCGGTCCTGCGCTCCCTGCGCGGAACCCCTCACGAACGCGAATTCCCGCTGCACGTCTGGGTGCTGGACGAGACGGGCGGCCTGGCGGGCGGCCTCGTCGGCCACACCTGGGCGACCTGGCTCCATGTGACGTACCTGTGGGTGGACGACCGGCACCGGGGCGCGGGGCTGGGCTCGGCCCTCCTGACGGAGGCGGAGCGAACGGCCCACGACGAACGCGGCTGCGCGGCGTCCCGCGTGGAGACCTGGGACTTCCAGGCCCCGGACTTCTACACGCGGCACGGCTACGACGTGATGTGCGTGATCCCCGACTATCCGCCGGGGATCACGGAGTACACGCTGGTGAAGCGGCTGGGGTGAGCCCGGCCAAGACGACCGGGCCGGTCGTCACTCGGGCTCCAGCCCCATGTCCTTCGCGCTGTAGCGGGGCAGTTCGGTGGTGCCGATCGTCCAAGTGCCGAGGTCGGTGGCGACGGCGACCGGTTCCCCGTACGGACCATGCAGCCGGTTCTCGTACGCAGGACGGCCGTCGGACCGGCCGATCCCCCACTGGTAGGTCCAGGTTCCGTCCCGCGGGTCGAGGATCAGGTAGTGCGGGATGCCCATGGCCGGATAGTCGCGGGTCTTGGCGCGGTAGTCGTTGTCCGGGTTGGACGGGGAGATGATCTCGATCGCCAGGACGATCTCGTGGGGGTCGAGGGGGTCATCGGTCTGCATGGCGTCGCCGGAACAGACCAGGATGTCCGGGATCCTCAGCGTGCCGAGGGACGCGTCGTCGGTGTCGGTCGCCTCGAACGCGAACAAGCCCTCCGGAACCTGAGCATCGAGCTGCCGGGACACCAGCTTCGCGGTGAGCTGGTGGCGGGGCCGCGGGCTCATCATCATCACGAGCTGCCCGTCACTGATCTCGGGCCAGGCAAAGCCCGGCGGTGGAGTCATACGATCACGGCGGTGACGCAGTCGCCGGTACAGGGTCTCCTGAGTCATGGGTCCTCCCGGCCTCCAGTATGAGGGCGATGACACACCGGGGCGGGCGTGAAAGCCCCCCGTTCACCCGGGACCGGCCGGCGCTCCCGGCGCAGCCCCGACGGAGACCTCGGCCCAGACCGTCAGGCCGCCGCTCGTCCGCCGCGTCCCCCACCGGGTGGCCAGCGCGTCGGTGATCAGCAGACCGCGTCCACGCTCACAGTCCGAATCGGCTGGTCCGGTCGGCGCGGGGAGCACCGGCGTACGCCCGCTCCTGCCGTCGTCGGTCACGCCGATCGTGACCGTGTCGGCGGTGAGAGCGCAGGTGACCGTGACGGTGGGGCTGCCACTGTGCTCCAGGGCGTTGGCGGCCAGTTCCCCGGTGATGGCCTCCAGGTCGTCCGTCGCGCCGGGCAGCAGTCCCCATGACCCGGCCGTGGCCCGGACGTAGCGCCGGGCGGTACCGGCGGAGGCGAGGTCCCTGCCGGGGAGGGTGAGCAGGCCGTACGCGCGGGGCGCCGGAGGAGTCTGGTCCGCCGGGTCCCTCCCGGTTCCGCCGAGGCGAGCGCCCCGGGACCGGGCGATGAGCAGGGCGTCTGCGAGCGCGTCCGCCAACTGGCCTGTCAGAAGGCGGATTTCCGCGTTCCCCGGGCGGTGCGTCGCCATCCGTCCCCGCGTTCGGCCGAGCAGTCGTTCGCCCAGACCGAGCTGCACCTCTTCGATCCGGTCGGCCAGCCGGGAGACGGTGCCGTCGCCGTCCGTGATGAGCAGGCCGGGCCGGCCGTGGGTGCCGGTCCGGGGCAGGAGCCGTACGTGGTTCTTGTCGCCGTTCATGACGCCGCTCCCAACCAGGCGTGGGTGTCGCGGACGTCGAGATCGACGCCGTAGGTGGCGCACCAGAGGACATCGCGGCGCAGGCGCTGCACCCGGGCCTTCTCCTCACGCTCGTAGGCGGTGAGGTAGGGGCGGACGAGAGGGGTGGAGGTGCCGTCGATGGGGGCGTGCCAGTGGCGGACGGTAGGAGCGAGGGCGGAACGGACGGACCGCGTCCGCGACGTTGCCCTCAAAACTGCCCGTGTCCTGTGCGCTGACGGCGACGACCTCTCCGCTCGCTGACGTCCGGTCGGTTCGAGGAACAGCCGTGACCAGCGGGCGAGATTCCTGTATAGGCGCCGCATGGATACCCCTTCGGTTCGATCGGGTGCGGAGACAGGGGCCGAACTGGCCAAGACGGCTTCGCCTTCCGGTCGATGACTCGGCTGCGCAGCCGCATCGGCCGCCAATGTCCCCTGGTGCCAAGCAAATTGCAGGCGACTCGAAGAGCATGGTTGCCTGCGAGCAATATTTCTCGCAATAGTTCTCACTCGAAAGTGTCACTGGCGGGGAAGTCGGCGAATACCGATCACGTCGGCGCTACCGTGCGCACCAGGGAGGTAGAAGATGACTGACGCTCAGCCCAACCTGCACCGGAGACGCCTGGGCCTGGAGCTCCGGGCGCTACGCAAGGCGGCAGGAATGAGCCTTGCCGAGGCCGCCCATCGGCTGGCACTTTCCGGAGCCCCGGCGCTCAGCAAGATCGAGAACGGCAAACAACGGGTGCCGCCCGTAGCGCTCGCCGGCTTCTTCGAGGTGTACGGACTCCAGAACACGGAGCGGACCGACAGGCTCCGCAGACTGGCGTCCCTTGCCAACTCGGGAAGGCGGAGCAATCTTCTGGATCAGTACCGCCACTCCATCCGGGACCCCTTCGCCGAGTACCTGCACCTCGAAGAACTGGCGACGAAGAGCGAGACCTTCACATGGCTGATCCCTGGACTGCTTCAGACGGTGGAATACGCCCGCTCCATCGTGGAGCGCAGCCGCAAGTGGCAGACCGACCGCGAGATCGACAACTTCGTCGAGCTGCGCATGGCCCGGCAGGAGACACTGTCACGCACGTCCCCCTTGCACCTTTGGTGTGTGCTGGACGAATCAGCACTACAGCGGGAAGTGGGCGGAAGGCAGGTGATGAAGGCCCAGCTGGAGCACCTGCTCGACGTGACCGAACGCTACAAGGACGTGACTGTCCAGGTGCTCCCTTTCACCCATGGCGCCCATGCAGGCATCGACGGGCCGTTTCACCTGCTGCACTTCCCTGCCGGTCCCCCCGTGGCAGTGGTGCAGCCGATGACAACATCCCTGTACCTGGAGGAAGATAGCGACATCGGGCGCTACGAAACCGCGTTCAATCACCTCCGCGCCGAAGCCCTCGACGTGGAGGCGTCCCGACACCACATCCACGAGCTGATCAAGGACCGCTACACATGAACAAGAAGGTCGACCTCACCAACGCCGCCTGGGTCAAGAGCGACCTGAGTGACGGAGGCGACAACTGCTTGGAGGTTGCGTTCGTCGAGGGTGTGGTCGCCATGCGCGACTCCAACGACACCGGCGACCCCGACGCCCCGGTCCTCATAATCTCCGAGGACGACTACCGGGCCTTCGTGGGCGGCGTCGCCCAGGGACAGCGCAGTCTTCTGCTGCCGTAGCCCGGACCGTTCCCAGAGGGGAGACAGTGGAGCCCGCTGCCCGAACCGAGAACGGCGGACCACCGCCCCGGGGCAGAGCACGACAGGAGCTGTTCTCATGACCGGCATAGCGCCTTCCCCGACGAGCACACGACTGTGAACTGGTTCAAGAGCAGCTACAGCGGTGGCGAGGGCAACGAGTGCGTCGAAGTCGCCGGCCGCGGCCCATGGGTGACCGTGCGGGACTCGAAGACGCCTCATGAAACCGTGACCGTTTCCACCCGCGCCTTCGCCGCGTTCGTCGAGGGCCTGCCGAAGACTCAGCACGACAACGTCCGGCCATAGACGTCGGCATCAGACATGGAACGGTTCTCTCCGGACGGCCCCAGTCCCCCTATGCGTACCATCGGCGAGCTGCGTGCCGCCCTCACCATGCGGTACGGCTTCCCCGGCGATGCCGACGATTTCGAGGCCGAGCTGGCCCGGGAGATCAACCGTGCCGATCCCGCCGACCTCTCTGGTGTCGTCCGCCTCGTCGAGGAGTTCCGCGGTCGAGTCATCACCCGCCAGGACACCGCCTTCGACACCGCTGTCGCCGCAGCCGTCGCAGAGATTCAGGCGGCCCGGACGACGGTCCCGTGACCGATGGTCAGCGGCAGACCGTCGCCGAGACCGCACAAGGGGCCCGGACTCACTACGTGAGGGCCTTCACTTTTCCTGTTGCGCGGCACGGTCCCTCTCTCCCAGCCTTCCAGACGTTCTCAAGCCACACGAAGGAGGAAACCGCCTCCCCCAGGCATAGCGAGCTGAACCTTCCGGCGATCGTTCTGCGGGGCGAAGTGCCCCGTGCCGTCGGCCCGGTGATGAAGGGCGCGACTGCCTGCCAGAACTCGGCAGGGACTGAGAAGTCGACACGCATCACTGTCCGCCCTCATCACCGGGGCGCCGGTCGGTCGGGGGCCCGGGTGCCGGAGGAGGCGGGACCGGGCCCCCACGGCCCGCCCGCTGCTGGTCGTGCAGATCCATGAGCCGCCGGTTCTTCTCGTACCAGCGCCGCATCCACCGCGGTGTCAAAGCCGCCACCACGGCCAACGGGGCGCCAAGGGAGGCCAGCGCCACGGCAGCACCGGGTCGATCGTGCAGCACCCAGGCCAGAGCGAAGCATCCGAGACTGAGCAGGGCGAGGACGACGGCGAGCCTTCGTCCTCCGTTGGCGTTCTCCTCGTAGGCGGTCAGCTTCCGCCGTGTCGAGGCCATCTCGATGTCTGACACGGGGCTGCCCGCACCAGCATGCACGCCAGGCACCACCCACGTCTGCAGGAGCGGACCTCCCGAGCGCAAACGCTCTTGAGTCTGGAGGGCGCGTTGGCGGGCGATCGGGGAGTCGTCTCGTATGAAGACCAGACGGAGGGTGCTCTTGCTGGGCATCTCGGTGGCGCGGAGGGCATAACCAAGTTCGTGGCCGATCGCCGTGACTTTGTCGGAGTGCCTCCCCCCGAAGCCTCCGAGCAGGAACTCGGCGCGCCCGCGTCCGTCGAAGGAGGCCAAAATCTCCGCGTCATTCATTGTGTCGCTCACTTCCCCTCTCTCGCGGCCTTGTCCTTCTCACTGCCGGCCTTCCATGCATTCTCGAAGGCCACGAGCAGATTGCCGCCGGGAAGCGCCGACTGCAGGGCCTGCCGGTCGTCCTTGGGCATGAAGTAGCCGAGCGCGGTGGGGTCGGCGATGAAGGCTGCAACGGTGTCCACCAGCCCGAAGTTCGCTGCAGCGTCCGCCGCGCGACTAGGCCGGTTCGTTTGGATCACTTCCGCTGGCCGAGGTTGTCGTTGATGATGTCCGTGTGACTCACCGCATCAGCGCTCTGATCTCGGCCTTCGGCGTCCTTGCCAGCGCGATGCTGCTCGTTCTTGCCGTTCGTGAGTACCGCTCTGGGGCATCGGTCCTCTGGCTCGTGGCTGGAGCCGTGATCTTCCTCAGCGCTTCGTACACGCTCGTGCGGGACGCGCGGCGGCTCCGCACTGGGCCGACCGCCTGACAGCGGCGCCGTTCCAACCAGCCCCGCCGGTCGTTGTTCGTGTGTGCCAGTTGGCTGACGCGCAGTGGGCGCGAATCGAGCCGTTACTCCCAGATCGGACGCCGCAGCGGGGTGGTCGGTGGCGGGACCACCGTGAGGTGATCGACGCGATCGCCTGGAAGTTTCAGTCGGGATCGCAGTGGGTCCACCTCCCTGAGAAGTACGGCAACTGGCGAGGCGTCTACAACCGGCTGCGAAACTGGGCCATCGACGGCACCTGGGAGCGGGTGTTCACCGCGCTGGTCGCACAGGCCGATGCCGACGGCCTCAACTGGGCCGTCTCGGTCGGCTCGACCATCGTGCGCGCACACCAGCACGCGGGCCGGAGCCCGCGAAAAGGGGCCCCAGCAGGCGAACCCGCAGACCACGCCATCGGCCGGTCCCACGGCGGACTGACCACGAAGATCCACCTCGCCTCCGACGCCCGCTGCCGGCCACTGGCCTTCGTGCTCCATGATCTCGCCAATGTGCTCGATGTTGCTCCGCACACGGTTCAGCACACCGAAGTCGATGTATATGTCGCTCATCGTTGCCCCGTTTTCGTGATCTAGCGGTTCACGGCCTGGATCTCCTGGACCACGACATTCTGGTCAGCTCCGAACTCGCCGTTGGGAAGGTCGCCACCCGCACCAGTCGTGCTCGTCCAGCTGATCTTCCAGGTGACGGTGGCTTGGAGCTTGTACGAGCCGTCGCCGGAGGAGCGCAGGTACTTCACCCCGCACGGCGGGGTCTCGTCGGCCTTGCCCTCGGCGTAGGGCTCACCGATCCGCCCGTCATGGATCTCGCACTGACCGGAGGCGGGGTACGTGACCGCGTCTTCCGTACCCGGGGTGATCTTCAGGGAGACGGGCTCGGCCGTGGTCGTGGCGCTCAGACCGAGCAGTGGGACGGACGCGGTGACGGAGACCGGCTTGAACTCGGCGGTGTCCAGCCAGGCCCACGTCGGAAGGTTCACCTTCGTGGCGTTCGCCGGGGCGAGTTCGACCTCAGTGGAGGGCACGTGGATCTCGGCGTACGCGAGCTGGGCGAGCATGTCGGATGTGATGGCCTGCGGGACATCGGCCGGCGGAGCGTCGCCCTCGTCAACCCAGAAGGGCAGCTCGTCACAGTCCTGGGCCGCCGGATCCGACTCCCGCCCCTCTGTGACATACGCGTCCCACCAGTATCCCTCGCCCTCCTTGTCCTTGTTGAAGTCCTTGTAGGGCTTGCCGTTGACGAAGTGATTCTGCGTCTTCAGGGCCCACTCGGGGCTGGGGGCGCTACTCATCCACACCTGACGCATCTGCGAATCAAGCTGCTTGGGCGTGTACTTCGGCGCGTAATAGCAGGCCGGAGGCGTCCAGGACGTGGTCGACGTGACGGCACCGGCTGACTCTCCGCTGCCGTTCTTCGAGCGCTCGAAGACGATCACACCGCTGACCCCTGACTTGAGGGTGTCACCGGCACGCCCACCCGAGGCGTTGGTGTCCGCCTCAGAACCGGACCCACCGAAGGAACCTTCTCCAGGATTGGTCTTGTCTGCGAAAGCACTGGGAATCGAGCACAGCCACATCGACCCTGCGGCGGCAGTGACAGCGGCAAGGCGAAACAGCCGGGTCACGGCTGGCACCCAGCGGCACCGCGAGTCGACGTGATCTTCACGAGCTCCCAGATTCCATACTCGTTCTTGGAGACCTCAACGTTGTAGGCCACGTAGCTGTCTTTGGTGACCTTCGTACCCGTGAGCTTACCGGTCTTGATGATCTTGCTGTAGGCCTTGCTCTCGTCAGCGCAGTAGCCGATCGCTGCACTGGTTTCGGACTTCACCTTCACTGCACGGTCGAAGTACCGAGTGGTGCCCGTTACCGTCCAGCCCGCATCCTTGAATCCCTGGACCCACTTCTCAGCGGCAGCAGCACCTGCGCCTTCCGTATAGAACTCCAGGGCTGGAAGGCGTGGATTTTGGGCGACGATCGCCGCGTCGAGCGCGCGGACGAGTTCCGCGTTGTCCCGCAGAATCGCGTCCTCAACGGGCTTTCCGGTCTCTTCCGGCGTGAAGACGTCCTTGACGTCCGACGGCAACTTGATCGTCGGGCGCTCAGCGGAGTCCGACGCACTCGGCGAAGCCGAGGTCGACGAGTCGGCTTCCGTGTCGGCGCCCGCGATCTTGTCGTTGTCCTTGGAGCTGTCCTCACCGCTCCCGCAGGCGGACAGTGACAGGGCCGCAGCAGCAGCCAGCGCGATGGCTGTGAGCGGGGTGGGGCGGCGGTTCACGGATGGCTCCCGGTGGGGCGAGGGTTCTCACGAGTGTGCCAACGCTATCGGTCGGGACTTGGGTGACAACAGCCGCCTTTACGTCAACCCCGACTGCCTGAGCAGGTAGGCCCTGGCAGAAGCCGCCGTGACGGCAGGGCTTCAGGTGCGCTGTTCCGTTACGCAAGCTGTGAACAGCGTGAGTGCCTCCACGCCTTCCGGGTGCCTCGACAGCCCGGGAAGACGCGCGAATTCCAGGCCCTGCAGGGTGGATCCGAGCACAGTGGCCCCCCGCCTCACCCCACCCGCCGAGCCCCCGCCCCAGGCACCGCCTCGAACACCCGCGGGGCCGTGTAGCCCGCCGCCGCGAAGGACTCCTCCACCGCCTTGGTGATGGCGTCGACGTCGGACTCCTCCGCCAGGACGATCGCCGAGCCGCCGAAGCCGCCGCCGGTCATGCGGGCGCCGAGGGCGCCGGAGGCGAGGGCCGTGTCGACGACCAGGTCGAGTTCCGGGCAGGAGATGCGGAAGTCGTCGCGCAGGGAGGTGTGGCCCTCGATCAGGACGGGGCCGATGGCGCGGGTGTCGCCGGATTCCAGGAGGGACACGACGCGTTCGACGCGCTCGTCCTCCGTGACGACGTGCCGGACCAGGCGGCGTACCTCCTCGTCGTCGGCCAGGCGCTCCAGGGCGGAGTCGAGCTCCGCGTACGGCACGTCCCGCAGCGCGTCCACGCCCAGCAGTGCGGCGCCCTTCTCGCAGCCCGCGCGGCGTTTGCCGTACTCGCCCTCGCTGTGGGAGTGCTTGACCTGCGTGTCGACGACGAGCAGGCGCATGCCCTCGGCGGCGAGGTCGAAGGGGATCTGGCGCTGGGAGAGGTCGCGGGTGTCGAGGAAGAGGGCGTGGCCCGCTTCGCAGCAGGCGGAGGCGGTCTGGTCCATGATGCCGACGGGTGCGCCCACGTAGACGTTCTCGGCGCGCTGGCACAGGCGGGCCAGTTGCCAGCCGCGCAGGCCGAGGGCGTAGAGGTCGTTCAGGGCGAGGGCGACCACGACCTCCAGGGCCGCCGAGGAGGAGAGGCCCGCGCCGGCGGGGACCGTCGAGGCCAGGTGGATGTCGGCGCCGGTCAGCTCGTGGCCGGCCTCGCGCAGCGCCCAGACGACGCCCGAGGGGTACGCGGTCCAGGACCTGTCCGACTCGGGGGTCAGGTCCGCGACGCGCAGTTCGACGGGGTCGGCCCCGATGTCCGCCGAGTGCAGGCGCAGGATGCCGTCGTCGCGCCGGGAGACCGCCGCGACCGCGGTGTGCGGCAGGGCGAACGGCATGACGAAGCCGTCGTTGTAGTCGGTGTGTTCGCCGATGAGGTTGACCCGGCCCGGCGCCGCCCACACTCCCTCGGGGTCCGCCCCGTACAGCTCCCGGAACCGCTCGCCGACGGCACCCGCGACATCCCCTGCGACAGCCTCGCCCATGCCCTGACCCCTCGCCCTTCCGGTAAGTCCGTATGTACTGGCCCGCGCGTACTGGCCCGCGCGCTCTAGCCCGCGCGCCGCTGCGCGAACTCCCACGCGTCCGCCACGATCCCCGCGAGGTCCGCGCGCGACGGGTTCCAGCCCAGTTTCTCGCGGGCCGTGCCGGCCGAGGCCACCAGGACCGCCGGGTCGCCGCCCCGTCGGGGGGCCAGGACCTCGGGGATCGGGTGGCCGGTGACCTGGCGGACGGTCTCGACGACCTCGCGGACGGAGAAGCCGTTGCCGTTGCCCAGGTTGCAGATGAGGTGCTCGCCGGAGGCGGCCGCGTCCAGGGCCAGCAGATGGGCCTCGGCCAGGTCGGCGACGTGGATGTAGTCGCGGACGCAGGTGCCGTCCGGCGTCGGGTAGTCGTCGCCGAAGACGGAGATGGCGTCGCGCCTGCCCTGTGCCACCTGGAGGACCAGCGGGATGAGGTGCGACTCGGGATCGTGGCGCTCGCCGTACTCCCCGTACGCGCCCGCGACGTTGAAGTAGCGCAGCGAGACCGCGCCCAGGCCGTGGGCCGCCGCCTCGCCGGTGATCATGTGGTCCACGGCCAGCTTCGACGCGCCGTAGGGGTTCGTGGGCTTCGTCGGCGCGGACTCGACGATCGGGACCTCGTCCGGCTCGCCGTAGGTGGCGGCGGTGGAGGAGAAGACGAGACGGCGCACGCCCGCGCCCCGCATGGCCTCCAGCAGGGCCATGGTGCCGCCGACGTTGTTGTCCCAGTACTTCTCGGGCTTCACGACCGACTCGCCGACCTGGGAGAAGGCGGCGAAGTGCAGCACGCCGTCGTACGACGCGTCCAGCCACTTGGCGGCGTCGCGGATGTCGCCCTCGATGAAGGAGGCACCGCTCGGCACGCCCTCGCGAAAGCCCGTCGAGAGGTTGTCGAGGACGACGACCTCGTGGCCGGCCTCCAGCAGGTGCTGGGCGACCACACTGCCGACATAACCGGCCCCGCCCGTGACCAGGTACTTCCCGCTCATCAACTCGTTACCTCTCGCAGTCGCTCGGCCGCGCGCTCCGGGGGCACGTCGTTGATGAACACGTTCATGCCGGACTCGGAGCCCGCGAGGAACTTCAGCTTGCCGGACGTCCGGCGGATGGTGAAAAGCTCGAGGTGCAGCGCGAAGTCGTCCCGCGCCACGCCCTCGAAGTCCTCCAGCTGCCCGAAGGGGGCCTGGTGCCAGGCCGCGATGTACGGCGTCGGAGGCTCACCGATCCCGAAGATCCGGTCGAAGCGCCTCAGGAGTTCCAGATACACCTGGGGGAATTCTGTGCGCGCCGCCTCGTCGAGGCCGAGCAGGTCGGGCACCCGCCGCTTGGGGTAGAGGTGCACCTCGTACGGCCAGTGCGCGGCGTACGGCACGAAGGCCACCCAGTGTTCACCCTCCAGGACGACCCGCTCACCGGCCAGTTCCTCCGCCAGGACGGCGTCGAACAGGTTCTCCCCGCCCGTCGCCTCCTTGTGGGCGGCCACCTGGCGCAGCATCAGGGCGGTGCGGGGGGTGGTGAAGGGGTAGGCGTAGATCTGCCCGTGCGGGTGACCGAGCGTCACTCCGATCTCGGCGCCCCGGTTCTCGAAGCAGAAGACCTGTTCGACGGAGGGCAGATGGGACAGCTCGGAGGTGCGGTCGGTCCAGGCGTCGAGCACGAGCCGGGCCTGCTCCTCGCTCAGATCGGCGAAGGAGGCGTTGTGGTCGGAGGTGAAGCAGACGACCTCGCAGCGGCCGGAGTCGCCGGCCAGCGAGGGGAAGCGGTTCTCGAAGACCACCACGTCGTACGACGAGTCCGGGATCTCGCTCAGCCGCTCGCCCTGCGAGGGGCACAGGGGGCACTCGTCGGCCGGCGGGTGGTAGATGCGGCCCTGGCGGTGCGAGGCGACGGCGACCGAGTCGCCGAGCAGCGGGTCGCGGCGGACCTCGGAGGTGGTGACGGTCCGGTCCAGCGGACGGCGGTCGACGGCGTCCCGCACGGTGTCGTCGCGCAGGTCGTAGTAGACGAGCTCGCGACCGTCGGCCAGCCGGGTCGAGGTCTTCTTCACTGCCGGACTCCTCTACACCTGCATCCGCACCCAATCATTCAACACAATCAAACATAACATGTCACAACCGACCAGCGACCAATCAGCGACCCGCCAGCCCATCGATCATCACAATCAAACAAAGAAAGTCACCAAAAGTGTTCAAATACTGAACGCGGAGGCGTAAGTTCCGCTCGGATCAGTTCGCGCAACGAAGCGAGTTCGTATGCATACCCCCACACATCTAGCCGCGGAGCTTCGACTCCCCACCAACTGGCTCGACTACTCGATCCTCGGGATCTACTTCGTCGTCGTGCTCGGCATCGGCTTCGCCGCCCGCCGTTCGGTCAAGACCAGCCTGGACTTCTTCCTGTCCGGCCGCTCGCTGCCCGCCTGGGTCACCGGCCTCGCCTTCGTCGCGGCCAACCTGGGCGCCACCGAGATCCTCGGCATGGCCGCCAACAGTGCCCAGTACGGCGTCTACACGACCCACTGGTACTGGATCGGCGCCATCCCGGCGATGGTCTTCCTCGGCCTGGTGATGATGCCGTTCTACTACGGCTCGAAGGTCCGCTCGGTCCCCGAGTTCCTGCTGCTGCGCTTCGACAAGGCATCGCACCTGCTGAGTTCGATCCTGTTCGCCGTAGCCGCCATCCTCATCGCGGGCGTCAACCTCTACGCCCTCGCGATCGTCGTCGAGGCCCTGCTGGGCTGGCCCCAGTGGGTGGCCATCGTGGTCGCCGGCTTCTTCGTCCTGGCGTACATCACCCTGGGCGGCCTGTCCTCGGCGATCTACAACGAGGTCCTCCAGTTCTTCGTGATCCTGGCCGGCCTCATCCCGATCACCATCCTGGGCCTGAAGAAGGTCGGCGGCTGGGACGGCCTGTCCGACTCCCTCACGCAGTCACGCGGCGGCGACTTCATGACCGCATGGGGCGGCACGGGCATCGGCAGCGACAACCCACTGGGCGCCAACTGGCTGACCATCGTCCTCGGCCTCGGCTTCGTGCTCTCCTTCGGCTACTGGACGACGAACTTCGCCGAGGTGCAGCGCGCCCTGTCCGCGAAGAACCTCTCGGCGGCCCAGCGCACCCCCCTCATCGCCGCGTTCCCGAAGATCTTCATCGTCTTCGTGGTGATGATCCCGGGCCTGGTCGCCGCGGTCCTCGTCCCGAAGATCGGCACGCCCGGCTCGGACCTCCAGTACAACGACGCGATCCCGTACCTGATGCAGCAGTTGCTGCCCAACGGCGTCCTCGGCATCGCGGTCACCGGCCTGCTGGCCGCCTTCATGGCGGGCATGGCGGCGAACATCTCCTCCTTCAACACGGTCTTCACCAACGATGTCTGGGCGAAGTACGTCGTGAAGGGCCGCGAGGACGGCTACTACGTGCGCTTCGGCCGCCTGATCACCGTGATCGGCGTCCTGGCCTCGATCGGCACGGCCTTCCTGGCGTCGTCCTTCTCGAACATCATGAGCTACCTCCAGACGCTGTTCTCCTTCTTCAACGTGCCGATGTTCGTGGTCTTCATCATCGGCATGTTCTGGAAGCGGGCGTCCATGAAGTCCGGCTTCTGGGGCCTGATCGCGGGCACGACCGCGGCGATGGTGAACTACTTCGTCATCTACAAGCAGGGCATCATCGACATCCCCTCCGACCAGGGCGCCAACTTCGTCTCCGCGATCGCGGGCTTCGTGGCCGGTGCGGTCGTCATGGTCGCCGTGTCCCTGTTCACCGCGCCGAAGCCCGCCGCCGAGCTCCAGGGCCTGGTCTACGGCACCACCTCCCCCGGCATGTCCGAGGCGCCCGCCAAGGGCGACGACGCGTGGTACCGCAAGCCGGCTCTCCTGGGCTGGGGCGCGGTCGTACTGGCCGCCGCCTGCTACATCCCGTTCTCGTTCTGATCGCGGGAGGATAGAGAGAGCATGTCTGATTCCAACTCCTACTCCGACAAGAACGTCCAGGACGAGGTCTCCGAGCTGGAGACCAAGTCCGTCACGGCCGCGCGGCTGTTCGACATCCGGCGGATCATCGGCGGGCTGTTCGTCGTCTACGGCGTCATCGTGACGATCGCGGGCTTCGTGGCGTCCGACGACGAGATCGACAAGGCGCAGGGGGTGAACATCAACCTGTGGACCGGGCTGGGGATGCTGCTGCTGGGGTTGTTCTTCCTGGCCTGGCTGAAGCTGAGGCCGACGGCTCCACCGCCGCCGGTCTCTGAGGAGGGGGCTCCGCGGGAGTGACGCGGTGCGGGTGCCCTGCGCTTGGGGGGCATCCGGCGCCGGTGCGGGTGCCCTGCGCTTGGGGGGGCATCCGGCGCCGGTGCGGGCCGGGGGTGGGTGACGCGGCCCGGCGCTGCGGGGTGCCTCCCCCACTCTCGGCTTCGCTCGAGCGGGGGGACCCCCATCGCCCACCCGTGCCGCCCTGGGGGTACCTCCCAGGCCGTTCAGGCACTGGGGGAGGCACGACTGCCCGCAGCTACGCGCCTGCTGCGCCCGCCCGGTCCAGTAGGCCCGTGCGGGCGGCCAGGGCCGCTGCCTCCAGTCTCGATCCCACGCCCAGCTTCATCAGGACCCGCTGGACGTGCGTACGCGCCGTGGACGGGGCGATGCCCATGCCCGCCGCGATCAGCCTGGTGTCCTCGCCGTCGGCGACGCGGACCAGGACCTCCACCTCCCTCGGCGTGAGCATCTGCAACAGCCGCTGCCCCTCGTCGTCGGGCTGGGCCGCCGGATTCAGCAGCTCACCGAACGCCCCCTGCAACAGCGACGGCGCCACCGCCGCCTCCCCGGCCCGCGCCTTCATGATCGCCCGCTCGACGCCCTCTATCCGCTCGTCGTGCCGCACGTACCCCGACGCCCCCGCCGCGAACGCCGCCGCGATCCCGCGAGGACTCGGCACCGGCCCCAGCACCAGCACCGCCACCTGCGGACGCTCCCGCTTGATCCGCAGCACCGGATCGAAGATGCCCGGCTCGGCCGGCGTCGCCGTCCCCAGCAGGCACACCTCCGGCGCCCGGCTGATCACCAGCTCCGCCGCACCCGCGGCCGGCGCCGCCGCGGCGAGCACCCGGTGCCCGCGCAGCTTCAGCGCCGAAGCCAGCGCCTCGGCGAGCAATCGGTGGTCGTCGACCACCATGAGCCGTACTCCCATGGAGCAACCCCCCAGTCACCCGGTCCCCCGGCACGGACGGCAAGGCCCCCGGACTCCCCCGCCCACGGCCCCGGCCCCCACCCCGCCCTTCATGCCCCGGAAGCTACACGCTGGCTCGACGTCGCGCTGCCCCTACCGGCGAGAACCGCCCCGGCTCGCCGAAATCCCCCGCAATACGGCCCCGCCCCTGAAGGAACAGGGACGGGGCCGCGAGAAGGACCGTGGGGTCGCCGGCGGTACGCCGAGCGGCGTCAGCCGCTGGTACCGAATCCGATCGCCAGGTACTCCTTCTCGTCCGCGCTGGACGGCTCGCTGGCGTACACCTGCGACATGTACAGGTGCCCCTGCGAGTAGAGGATCTCGGAGTACTCCGGCAGCATGCTCGACTCGACGTCCCGCACCGCCTCCGTCGCCGGGTTCTCCAGCAGCGTGGTCTGCTTGAACGACCCGCCGTCGATGCTCACGATCTGGCCGCCCTTGTCGTACGGCGGGCGCTTGTAGGCGATCACGTTGCCGCCGTCCATGCGCAGCGGGGTGATCGTGTAGCCGTCACCGGCGTCGGCGCGCTGACCGGTCTGCTTCCCGGTGGCCAGGTCGAAGGCGACGACCTCGTTGGTCCGGCTGTACGACTCGCCGCTGCCCTCGTGCTCCTCGGTCGGGATGTAGAGCCGGTCGTCGCCGACCGCGAGCCCCGAGCAGTGCTCGATCTTGGTGATGGTGTCGCAGCGGGCCGCGAACTGCTCGCCCGGCGCGGAGATACGGGTGAGCAGCTTGCCGGTCTTGTTGTCGATGGAGAAGAAGTCCGAGATGCCGCTGCCGTCACCGGCGGAGTCGCCGACGTCGGCGGCCACGACCAGCGGGTTCGTCGACACGATGCCCGCGTACTCGATGCCCTTGGCCATCTTGTACTCGGAGATCACCTTCCCGCTCTTCGGGTCGATGGTCTGGATGTTCAGCTGCCGCGCGTCGTACGAACCGCACTTGCGCACCGCGACCAGCTTCTCGCCGCCGCCGTAGCCGGCGTCGTAGCAGGTGTCGGTGGTCTTCGGGGACCAGAGGATGTCGCCCTTGGCGATGTCGAAGGCCACACCGCCGTCGGTGCTGCCGGCCGCGACGGTGTCGCCGCTGATCGTGACGTTGTCGAAGGACATCGGCTGGTCACCGGCGGTCTTCGTCCACAGCTTCTTGCCCGCGTCCAGGTCGATGACCGCGACCTGGGTGCAGCCGTGCGAGGGCTCCGCCTTGGTGGGCATGTCGGGCTGGTGGACGATGACCGTCTTGTTGTCGTCGGTGACGTGCTTGCTGGCCGTGCATACGGGGCCGTCCAGCTTGATCGTCCACTTCTCGCTGCCCTTGGCGGGGTCGTAGCCGACGATCTCGGCGATGCCGCTCTTGGCGTACACCTTGTCGGTGAGCCACGAGCCGGAGACGACGACGCTGTTGTCCTCCTTGCTCACCGCGGGCGCGGGAACCTGGAAGAGCACCTTGGATGCGGGGTCGGACGGCACCTTCTCCTCGCCGCCGGAGGACTTGCCGCCCTCACCGCCCTTCTCGTCCGTGCCTCCCTTGCCACCGGTGCCCCCGCTGGAGCTCGCGGTGTCGTCCTTGCCGCCGTCGTCGTCGGAGCCGGCGTACCAGACACCGCCGCCGATGATCAGGGCGATGGCGACGACGGCCGCCACGATGATCGCCATCTGCGCGTTGATCTTGCGTCTGCCGCCACCCGGCCCGCCGGCCTGGGGCTGCATCGGCACGGTCGCCTGCGGATAGCCGTAGCCGGGGTAACCGGGCTGACCGGGCTGGCCGTACGGCGGCGTCGGCTGCCCGTACGGGCCGGGCTGCTGACCGGGCTGCTGGCCCGGCTGCTGACCGGGGTAGCCGTAACCGGGCTGGGGCTGCGGCGGAGTCTGCGGGTACCCGTACCCCGGCTGCGGCGAACCCGTCGGCGGGGTGGGCGGAGCCGCGGGCGCCTGCGGCGGCGTCTGCGGGTAGCCGTAACCCGGCTCGGGGGCCTTGCCGAGGTTCGGCCCACCGCCCGACGGCGGGGTGGGCGGCTGGCCCTGCGGCGGGCCGAAGCCTCCCCCCTGCGGGGGCTGGTTGGGCGGCGGGGGCGGCGGCTGGGTCATGACGTGAGTACCTCGGGGAGCGGAGACGACAGGGACGGCAGAGGCTGCCGGGACGGCCGGGCGAACCGGCCTGGGCGGCCGGACCGCACGGACCGGACGGACCGGACGGACCGCACGGGCCGGGCTGACCGCACGGGCCGGGCTGACCGCACGGATCGGGCTGATCGCACGGGACGGGCGAAGAAGGTCACTTGCCGAAGGCGAGCATCAACTTCTCCTTCGACTCGTCGTTGCCGGTCAGGCGGGTGGTGGAGATGTAGAACCGCCCGTCGACCCAGTCGATGTCCTTGGAGTAGAAGCTGTTCTCGATGTCCGCGACACCCTGCGGGTTCTGCAGCAGCTTGACCGGCTTGTGGCTGCTGCCGCCGGTCGCGATCGACACGACCTGGCCGCCGGCGTCGTAGGACGGCTGCACGTAGGCGATGAGCTGGTCGCCCTCGACCCGCAGCGGCATCATCGACTCGTCCGCGGGGGACTTCGCGCGCCACTTCTCCTTGCCGGTGGTGAGGTTGATCGCGACGACCTCGTTGGCGCCGCTGGTCGCCTCGGTCGGCAGGTAGAGCGTGTTGTCGGCGACGGCGACACCCGCACAGCCCTGGAGGTCGCGGTCGAGGATGGCCCAGCCGCATTCGGGGGCGAAGTCCTCGTCGACGCCGACCTGTTCGAGGACCTTGCCCTTGGAGGTGAAGGTGGAGATGTTCCAGACCTTCTTGTCCTCGTTGGTGGCGTAGACGACGAGCGGGTCGACGGAGTAGGCGCGCTCGACCCGCCAGCCCTTCTCGTACTTGTAGGTCCACAGGACCTTGCCGGTCTTCGGGTCGAGACCCTGGACCTCGTCGTGCTCGTTGTTGCCGCCGGCACCGCAGGAGGCGACCTGGACGATCGTCTTCGGTCCACTGGCGAAGCCGGCGGGGAAGCAGGCGTCGCCGTACCGCTTCTTGTCGTACAGCTTCTTGCCGCTGCGGACGTCGTAGGCGGTGCCGGACTGGGAGCGGCCGACCATCAGGATGTCGCCGCTGACGTTCAGCTCGACGGAGAGGGTGGTGTCGAAGAGCTCGCCGTCCTCGACCTCCTCCTTCCAGCCCTTCTCACCGGTGGCGAGGTCGATCTCCTGCATCTGGTTGCACTTGGCGCGGTCGCTGGAGCCGCTCATGTACGCGACGACGATCTTGTCGCCGGCCGTCTTCTCCGGGGTGACCGCGCAGATCTTCTCCGGGAAGGCGATCGGGTCCCAGCTGGGCTTGCCGTCGCCGACGTTGTAGGCGAAGACCTGCTTGTACGCCGCCTTCACCGCGGTCTCGCCGGTGATCCACATGCCCGGGGCGTCGGCGCCGGAACCGGGGGCGTCGGGCGCCTCCTTGTACCAGAGCACCTTGGACTCACCGGCCTGGCGGCCCTCGTTGAGGTCCTCGGGATCCTCGCCGCCGTCTCCGCTGCCGTCGCCGGGGTTGACCGGGGCGCCACCGGAACCGGAGGGCTTGGGGTCGTCGCTCTTGCCGGCGACGGGCTTCTTGTCCTTCTCCTCGTCACCGCCGCTCGCGGTGACCGCCCACACGCTGCCGCCGATGACGAGCAGGGCCGCGACAGCGGCGCCGATCACCAGGGCGGGCTTGCCCTTGAAGGGGTTGCGGGACCCGGAGCCGCCGGGCGGCGGGGTGCCGGGCGCGCCCGGGAACTGCGGCTGCGGATAGCCGTAGCCGGGCTGCTGGCCGTACGGACCCGGCTGCTGGGGCTGGGCGTACGGGCCGGAGTTGTACGGCCCCGGCTGTCCGTAGGGACCCGGCTGCCCCGGCTGTCCCGGCTGCTGCTGCGGGTAGCCGTACCCCGGCTGCGGCTGCTGCGGCGGACCGGGCGGCGGGCCCTGCGGGGGCGGCGGGGTCGGTGCCCCGAAGCCTCCCGGTGGTGGATCCTGCGGTGCTCCGAAGCCACCCTGCGGCGGCTGATTGGGCGGCTGGCTCATCAGCGCGTTCCCCCTTATTACTCACTGATTTCTAGCCACGTCCCGAGGTACGCGCTGGCCTCGGAGTCGTTTGACGGCAGTCATTCAGACAGTTCTCGGACGGCCTTTCTATCACCCGGGCAGGACGGCACACCGGGCCGCGTCCGCCCCTGTTCCCAAGGGAGGACCCGCCCGTGATGCCTCTGTTACGGGCGGGGGGTCTGGGGGGTATCCCCCCAGAGAGCACAGCACGTCCTCTTCACGCCGTACGCGCCCCCCGCGCGCAGGGCAGGCTCAGGCGTCCTCGGCCAGTTCCAGCCAGCGCATTTCCAGCTCCTCGCGCTGACCGGCCAGTTCGCGCAGCTCGGCGTCCAGCTCGGCCACCTTCGCGAAGTCCGTGGCGTTCTCGGCGATCCGCGCGTGCAGCTTGGTCTCCTTCTCGGAGACCTTGTCCAGCTGCCGTTCGATCTTCTGGAGCTCCTTCTTGGCGGCGCGCACGTCGGCGGCGCTCTTCTCGGGCACGTCCGCGGACGGCTTCGCGGCTGCCGCGAGTACGGTGGCCGCGGCCGCCTCCTCCATGCGCCGGCGCCGCTCCAGGTACTCGTCGATGCCGCGCGGCAGCATCCTCAACGCACCGTCGCCGAGCAGGGCGAAGACCCGGTCGGTGGTGCGCTCCACGAAGAACCGGTCGTGGGAGATGACGATCATCGAGCCGGGCCAGCCGTCGAGGACGTCCTCCAGCTGGGTCAGGGTCTCGATGTCGAGGTCGTTGGTGGGCTCGTCGAGGAAGAGGACGTTGGGCTCGTCCATGAGGAGCCGGAGCAGCTGGAGGCGGCGCCGCTCACCGCCGGACAGGTCGCCGACCGGCGTCCACTGCTTCTCCTTGCCGAAGCCGAACGTCTCGCACAGCTGCCCGGCGGTCATCTCCCGGCCCTTGCCGAGGTCGACGCGCTCGCGGACGTGCTGCACGGCCTCCAGCACCCGCCAGGTGGGGTCGAGTTCGGCGACCTCCTGGGACAGGTACGCCAGCTTGACGGTCCTGCCGACCTTGACGTGCCCACCGGCGGGCTGCTGCTCCCCGTCGCTGTACGCGGCGTTCGCGAGGTCCCGCAGCAGGGAGGTCTTGCCGGCGCCGTTGACGCCGACCAGGCCGATGCGGTCGCCGGGGCCGAGCTGCCAGGTGACGTGCTTGAGCAGCACCTTGGGACCGGCCTGGACGGTCACGTCCTCCAGGTCGAACACGGTCTTGCCGAGCCGGGACGACGCGAACTTCATCAGCTCGCTGCTGTCCCGGGGCGGCGGCACGTCCGCGATCAGCTCGTTGGCGGCCTCGACGCGGAAGCGCGGCTTGGACGTCCGCGCGGGGGCGCCGCGCCGCAGCCAGGCCAGCTCCTTGCGGACGAGGTTCTGCCGCTTGGTCTCCTCGGTGGCGGCGATGCGTTCGCGCTCGGCGCGGGCGAAGACGTAGTCGGAGTAGCCGCCCTCGTACTCGAAGACGTCGCCGCGCTGCACGTCCCACATGCGGGTGCAGACCTGGTCGAGGAACCAGCGGTCGTGGGTGACGCAGACGAGCGCGGAGCGCCGCTCGCGCAGGTGCCCCGCGAGCCAGGCGATGCCCTCGACGTCGAGGTGGTTGGTGGGCTCGTCGAGGACGACGAGGTCCTGTTCGTCGATGAGCAGCTTGGCGAGCGCGATACGGCGCCGCTCACCACCGGAGAGCGGCCCGATGACGGTGTCAAGACCCTGCGGGAAGCCCGGCATGTCCAGCCCGCCGAACAGCCCGGTCAGCACGTCCCGGACCTTGGCGTTGCCGGCCCACTCGTGGTCGGCCATGTCGCCGATGACTTCGTGGCGGACGGTGGCGGCGGGGTCGAGGGAGTCGTGCTGCGTGAGCACGCCCAGCCGCAGCCCACCGGATTGGGTGACGCGGCCGGTGTCGGGCTCCTCCAGCTTGGCGAGCATCCGGATCATGGTCGTCTTGCCGTCGCCGTTACGGCCGACGACACCGATGCGGTCCCCCTCGGAGACGCCGAGGGACACGCCGTCGAGAAGTGCACGGGTGCCGTACACCTTGCTGACGTTCTCGACATTGACCAGGTTGACGGCCATTTCTCTCCTGACTGGGGGACGATCAGCCTTCAAGCGTAGGCCCTCCGGGGGGTGGGGTGACGCGGACGGGGGTCGTCACTCTTTGTGGTGACGTATGTCGGACCACCCGGCTACGGTGGGGAGCAGGCAGCAGGATCCCGCCCATGGGAGGAACCATGACCGCCGAGTCCGCAGAGCACCGCCGTCATCACTGGCCGGTGCCGCCCATGGACGGTTACACCGTGGACGACCTGTTCACCCTGCCGGATCTCCCGCCGCACACCGAGTTGATCGACGGGAGCCTGGTTTTCGTGAGTGCCCAGCGGGACTTCCACAGTGTTGTCATCGATCTGCTGGTGAGCGAGTTGCGCCGCACCGCCCCCCGGGAACTGCGGGTCCGCCGTGAGATGACCGTCGTTATCGACCGCCGCAACGGCCCGGAGCCGGACGTTTCGGTCGTCCACGCGGAAGCCGTGAAGAATCGGGAACAGACGTACTACAAAGTGGCCGATGTTCTGCTCGCCGTCGAAGTGGTGTCGCCGGACTCCGAGGCGCGCGACCGCGACTACAAGCCTCACAAGTACGCGGCGGCGGGCATCCCCCATTTCTGGCTCGTCGACATGACGGGCCAGGACCAGCACCCGGTCGTCCAGGTCTACGAACGCGGCGAGGCCACCGGCACCTATGCCCTGACCGGCATCTACCACGACCGGGTCAAGGTCAACGTGCCCTACGACATCGACGTCGACCTGACCGCGATCAACGAGCTGTAACGCGCACCGCGTCAAGCCACCGTCGCCCCCGCCACCGCCCCCACCGCCGTACGCACGTCCCGGCACGTCCCCGAGGCCCGCAGCACCCCGGCGATGTCCGACGCGGACCCGGCGTCCATGGCGAGGAAGGCCGTCGTCGGACCCGAGCCCGAGACCAGGGCCGCCAGCGCACCCGCCGCCCGCCCCGCCGCGAGGGTGTCGGACAGCTCGGGGAAGAGGGAGAGCGCCGCGGGCTGGAGGCCGTTGGAGACGGCCACGGCGAGCGCGGCCGGGTCGCCCTTGGCGAGGGCGTCGAGGACCGCCTGGTCGGCTACCGGCTCCGGAATGTCCAGGCCCTCCCCCAGCCGGTCGAACTCGCGGAAGACGGCCGGCGTGGACAGCCCCCGCGCGGCCAGCGCGAACACCCAGTGGAAGTCGCCGCCGACCTCCAGCTCCGTCAGCTTCTCGCCGCGCCCGGTGCCGAGCGCCGCCCCGCCGACCAGGCTGAACGGCACGTCGCTGCCCAGCTCGGCGCAGATCTCCAGCAGCTCCGCCCGTGAGGCGCCGGTGCCCCACAGGGCGTCGCAGGCGACCAGCGCGCCGGCGCAGTCCGCGCTGCCGCCCGCCATGCCGCCGGCGACGGGGATGTCCTTGGCGATGTGGAGATGGACGTCGGGCTCGCGGCCGTACCGCGCGGCCAGCGCCTCGGCCGCCCGTGCCGCGAGGTTGGTGCGGTCCAGCGGGACCTGGTCGGCGTCCGGGCCCTCGCAGGTGACGCGGAGTCCGTCGGCGGCCGGGGTCGCGGTGATCTCGTCGTACAGGGAGACGGCGAGGAAGACGTTGGCGAGGTCGTGGAAGCCGTCGGGGCGGGCGGCGCCGACCGCGAGCTGGACGTTGACCTTGGCGGGGACGCGGACCGTCACGCTCACTTGCTCGTCACTCCTTGTGTTCGGCGATGCGCGCCTTGTGCTCAGCGATACGCGCGAACTCTTCCACGGTCAGCGCCTCTCCGCGCGCCTGCGGGGACACGCCCGCGGCGACGAGGGCGGCCTCGGCGGCCGCCGCCGAACCGGCCCACCCCGCGAGGGCGGCCCGCAGGGTCTTGCGGCGCTGGGCGAAGGCGGCATCGACGACGGCGAAGACCTCGCGCTTGGCGGCGGTGGTCTTCAGCGGCTCGGTCCGCCGGACGAGTGACACGAGCCCGCTGTCGACGTTGGGCGCGGGCCAGAAGACGTTGCGGCCGATGGAACCCGCCCTGCGGACCTCGGCGTACCAGTTCGCCTTCACGGACGGCACGCCGTACACCTTGTTGCCGGGTCCGGCGGCGAGCCGGTCGGCGACCTCGGCCTGCACCATGACGAGGGTGCGTTCGATGGTCGGGAAGGTGTCGAGCATGTGGAGGAGGACGGGTACGGCCACGTTGTAGGGGAGATTCGCGACCAGTGCGGTCGGGGCGGGGCCCGGCAGGTCGGTGACGTGCATCGCGTCGGAGTGGACGAGCGCGAACCGGTCGGCGCGCTCGGGCATGCGGGCGGCGACGGTGGTGGGGAGGGCGCCGGCGAGTACGTCGTCGATCTCGACGGCGGTGACCCGGTCGGCGGCCTCCAGCAGGGCCAGGGTGAGCGAGCCGAGACCCGGTCCCACCTCGACCACCACGTCGTCGGGGCGTACCTCGGCGGTGCGGACGATACGGCGGACCGTGTTCGCGTCGATGACGAAGTTCTGGCCGCGCTGCTTGGTGGGGCGTACGCCGAGGACTGCCGCTAGTTCACGGACGTCGGCGGGACCCAGGAGGGCGTCGGGGGTGGGGCTGCTCACCCCGCAAGGGTAGCCGGGGGCGGCAGCGGGGCCGGCGGGGTCGTGCGTGGGGTGCGGCAGGACGCGCAGGGGGCGCCGGTGTGCGGGGGTTCCGGGGCGCGGGGGCGCCGGACGCGGGGGCGCCGCAAGCACCCGGGGCTCCGGCCAGGACACCCCGGCGCCTGGAGGCCGGGTCGGACGGTCGGCACCCGGACGGCTGCCAAGCCGGGGCGGACAGTCGGTGCCCGGACGGCTGGGACCGGGGCGTGCTGTCGGGGGCTGTCGGCCCCCGGGCCGCTGGGGATCCGGGGCACACAGAGCGCGCCCGTGCGGCTGGGAGCCCCAGGAGGCCCGCCGGGGCGGCCGGGGCGGCCAGGGCCGCAGGACCGCAGGACCGCAGGACCGCAGGACCGCAGGACCGCAGGACCGCAGGACCGCAGGATGCCAAACTGCGCCCCCGGCGGCCCGCCTTGTCAGCCCTGCAATCGTGCGCCGCAGTGCGGCCAGGCGTCGGCGCCGTTGCGTACGTACAGCTTCTTCGCGCGGTACGTCTGCTCCGATGCCGGCGCGTCCTGGGGGCGGCCCTCGCCGCCGAGGCTCTGCCAGGTGCGGGTGTCGAACTGGTAGAGGCCCCCGTACGTCCCCGAGGGGTCGACGGCGTCCGGGCGGCCGCCCGACTCGCACGCGGCCAGGCCCTGCCAGTTCAGGTGGTCGGCGCCCCGCACGGACGTCGGCCGGGCGCGGGTGCCGACCCGCACGACCTGCGGGCTGGGTTCGCGCACCACCTCGGTGTGCAGCCGGCGCGGCTTCTCGCGGACGCCGTTGACGGTGCGCAGCGCGTACGTGGTGCGTCGCAGACCGGGCCGGCCGGCCTGCTCGACGACCTCGGTGCCCCGGTAGAGGGCGGAGTCCTCGGCCCGCCGCACGTCGAACGGGATCGGGTCCTCGTGGACCTCCTCGGAGCCGGTGATCCGCAGCACCGTGACGGTCTGCCCGTCGCGGGGGAAGCCGGTCACCGGGACGGAGGTGGTGTCCTGGCCGCGCAGGGTGATCCCGGCCTCCTCGACCGCCTCGCGCACGGTCGCGGCGTTGGTGCGGACGGTGCGGGCCCGGCCGTCGGCCATGACCGTCACCACCCGCTCGGTCCGTACGTTCAGGGCGAGGCCCTCGCGTCCGATGCGCCGGGAGCCCTCGGTGGACAGGTACGCGCCCTCCGTCCGCACGCCGAGCTGCCGCAGCGCCCCCTCCACCGTCTCCGCGGTCGTCCACACCTGGCGCCGGTGGCCGTCGAGGGTGAGCAGCACGGGCCGTCCGTAGCGGACGGCGACCTCCTCGCCGCTGGTGAGAGGGGTGCCGGGCGCGGGCACGATCACGTCGTGGGCGCCCACCTCGACGCCTTCCTGCGCGAGCAGTTCGGTCACGTCGTCGGCGAAGGTGTGCAGCGTGCGCGGGGTGCCGTCGACGGTCAGCTCGACCGCCTTGTCCTTGGCGACGAAGGCGGTGGTGCCGCCCGCGAGGAACGCCACGACCAGCGCACGCGGCAGCAGCCGGCGCAGGGAGCCGTCCGCGCGCCCGGCGCACCGCTCCCGGCGCCGGCGCGCGGCCCGGCCGTCGCCCGGTGCGGGAGCCTCGGTCCGCGGAGCGCCCTGTCGGGGCAGCGCGGGTCCGGTCACCTCGTGGGCGGGCCGGTAGGTGTCGCCGTACGCCAGGGTGGGTGCGCTGTGCACGTCGTACGGTGCGTGCGTCTCGTAGGCCGCGAAGGTTTCGAACTCGAACTGCGTTCTGCTCACGCCGACAGCTCCAGGGGTCCGGATCGGGCCCCCAGAACCTAGCGGAGCGTTCGTCACTCTCCAAAGCGACGCGGCTACGCAGCGTGGCGTGCCCGATCAGTGCCCTGTCAGTACCCGAAGGCGCGGGCCGTGTTCGCGGCGAGGGCCGTCGCCAGCGTGTCCTCGTCGACGCCCCGCACGTCGGCCATGGCACGCACCGTGACCGGTACCAGGTAGGGCGCGTTGGGCCTGCCCCGGTAGGGCACCGGTGTCAGGAACGGCGCGTCGGTCTCCACCAGGACCAGTTCCGGCGGGGCGACCGCGAGCGCGTCGCGCAGGTTCTGGGCGTTCTTGAAGGTGACGTTGCCGGCGAAGGACATGTAGTACCCGGCGCTCGCGCAGATCTCGGCCATCTCCGCGTCGCCGGAGTAGCAGTGGAAGACGGTGCGCTCGGGGGCGCCCTCCTCCTTGAGGACGCGCAGGACGTCGGCGTGGGCGTCGCGGTCGTGGATGACCAGGGCCTTGCCGTGCCGCTTGGCGATCTCGATGTGGGCGCGGAAGGACCGCTCCTGGGCCGCCTTGCCCTCGGGACCGGTGCGGAAGTAGTCCAGTCCCGTCTCACCGACGCCCTTCACCTGGGGCAGCGCGGCCAGCCGGTCGATCTCGGCGAGGGCGTCGTCGAGCGCCGCGTCTCCGCCGGGCTCGCGCGCCCCCTGCCTCGACCAGCCTTCGGGGTCCCCGTGCACGATGCGCGGCGCCTCGTTGGGGTGCAGGGCGACGGTGGCGTGGACGGCGTCGTGCGCCGCCGCCGTCTCGGCCGCCCAGCGGGAGCCGGCGAGGTCGCAGCCGACCTGGACGACCGTGGTGACCCCGACCGACGCGGCCTCGGCGAGAGCCTCCTGCACCGTGCCCGACTGCATGTCGAGGTGGGTGTGCGAGTCGGCGACCGGTACCCGGAGGGGTTCGGGGAGCGGAGGCGCGTCGTTCTTGTCGGACCGGCCGGAGGCGTTCGAAGGCATGCCTTAGATCCTACGAAAGGTCCCCCCGGGCCCGGAACGGCCGTCAGCTCGCCCCGCGGTGGAGGTGGAGGGCGTTCAGGAGGTCGGCCAGGTGCCAGTGCCGGCGCTCGGAGGTGAGCCCCGGCGCCCCGGGTCCCGGCGCCTCGGGCACCTGCGGCACCTCCAGGGGGCCGGCCGGCGGCACCCGGTGGAGGCCGTGCGCGGCGCCGCGCACCGAGGCGACCCGCCCCGGCCGCATGATCCGTACGAGGTGGTTGTCGCAGTTGTCGCAGGTCGGCCGGGTCAGCGGGGAGGGCACGACGCGGCCGTCCGCGACGTAGAGCACGAAGTCGTTGCCGTCGACGTCCTTGTGGTGCTCGATCTCGAACGACTGCTCCCAGCCGTGCCCGCAGCGCATGCAGGCGAAGGAGTACGACTCGTGGACGACGGAGGTGGCCCCGGCGCGCAGTCCGGTCCGCGCCGCACTCTCGCTCGTGTTCATCCCGGCTCCTTGGGTTCGCTGGGCGATCCTTTTTCGCTCCTTCCTCCAGTGGACTCCTCCACCAGCGGGAAAGCACCGGATCTGCCGAGTGTTTGAGCCGATTTGGGCCGCCCTTGGCGCAAGGACCGATTGGTCAGGAGCGGGTCAAGCGCGGCCGGATCAGGACCCTCAGGACCGCCAGGACCGCCAGGACCCGTCAGGACCCGTCAGGACCCGTCAGGACCCGGCGTTCTTCGCCGCCACCACCGCGTCGAACACTTCCCGCTTGGGCACACCCACCTGTGCGGCCACCGCGGCGATCGCCTCCTTGCGCCGCTCCCCCGCCTCCTCGCGCACCCGCACCCGCCGCACCAGCTCCTGAGCCCCGAACTCCTCGGCCCCCTGTTCCGGCGCGCCCTCGACGACGACGGTGATCTCACCGCGCACCCCCTCGGCGGCCCACGCGGCCAGCTCGCCCAGCCCGCCGCGCCTGACCTCCTCGTAGGTCTTGGTCAGCTCCCGGCAGACGGCGGCCCGCCGGTCGGCGCCGAAGACCTCGGCCATGGCGGCGAGGGTGTCGTCGACGCGGTGCGTGGACTCGAAGTAGACGAGGGTGCGGCGCTCCCCGGCCACCTCACGCAGCCGGGTCAGCCGCTCGCCGGACTTGCGCGGCAGGAAGCCCTCGAAGCAGAACCGGTCGACCGGCAGCCCGGACAGGGCGAGCGCGGTGAGCACGGCGGACGGGCCGGGCACGGCGGTCACCCGCACGTCCCGCTCGACGGCGGCGGCGACCAGCCGGTAGCCGGGGTCGGACACGGACGGCATCCCGGCGTCGGTCACGAGCAGCACGCGTGCGCCGCCCGCCAGCTCCTCGACCAGCTCGGGCGTGCGGGCCGACTCGTTGCCCTCGAAGTACGACACGACACGCCCCCTGGGCGTGACGCCGAGCGCCTGGGTGAGCCGGCGCAGCCGCCGGGTGTCCTCGGCGGCGACGACGTCCGCGCCGGCCAGTTCCTCGGCGAGCCGCGGCGGGGCGTCCCGGACGTCGCCGATGGGGGTGCCCGCGAGTACAAGGGTTCCAGTCACGCCCCCATCCTCCCAGGGACGGGCGAGCGCCCTGCCGCGAGGACGCGTTCGGACCACCGGTGAGGGCCATGCGCGGGACGCGCACAGTACGGTTCCCTACGATGGCGCGGTGACCAGTACCGCGTCCTCCACGGACACCCGGCAGGACCAGGCCCCGCACGACCGGCGGCCCCCCTGGCAGCAGCGGCTGCGCCGCTTCGGCTACACGGCGGGGCCCGCGGCCGGCGACGTCCGCGACCGGCTGGTGCCGGCGTACACGAGCCCCGGTCCGCGCCTGTGGGCCTTCCTGGGCCTGGCCAAGGCGCCGGCCGACCGGATCGTGCGCTGGTCGGCGTGGGGCGGGCCGCTGCTGGTGGCGTTGCTGGCGGGCGTGCTGCGGTTCTGGAACCTGGGCAGCCCGAAGGCGGTGATATTCGACGAGACGTACTACGCCAAGGACGCCTGGGCGCTGATCCACCGCGGTTTCGAGGTCAACTGGGACAAGAACGCCAATGACCTGATCCTGAACTCCGGCGGCGACGTCCCGATCCCGACGGACGCGGCGTACGTCGTGCATCCGCCGGTCGGCAAGTACGTCATCGGGCTTGGGGAACTGCTGTTCGGGTTCGACCCGTTCGGCTGGCGGTTCATGACGGCGCTGCTCGGCACGCTGTCGGTGCTGATGCTGTGCCGGATCGGGCGCAGGCTGTTCCGCTCCACGTTCCTGGGGTGCCTGGCGGGCGCGCTGATGGCGGTGGACGGGCTGCACTTCGTGATGAGCCGCACCGCGCTGCTGGACAGCGTGCTGATGTTCTTCGTGCTGGCGGCCTTCGGCTGCCTGGTCGCCGACCGCGACCGGTCCCGCGGGAAACTGGCCGCCGCGCTGCCGGTGGACGACGACGGCCTGGTCCGCCCGGACGCGCACATCGCCGAGACGTTCCGGCTCGGGTGGCGCCCCTGGCGGCTGGCGGCGGGGCTCATGCTGGGCCTGGCCGCGGCCACCAAGTGGAACGGCCTGTACATCATGGCGGCCTTCTGTGTGATGGCCGTGCTGTGGGACGTCGGCACCCGCCGGGTCGCGGGCGCCCACCGGCCGCATCTGGCGGTGCTGAAGCACGACCTGGGCTGGGCGTTCCTGTCGACGGTGCCGGTCGCGCTCGCCACGTACGTCCTGTCCTGGCTGGGCTGGATCCTCTCCCCCGCCGACGGCAGCGGCGGCTACTACCGCGACTGGGCGGCGACCGACGGCAGGAACAGCTCCTGGTCCTGGCTCTTCCCGGACTGGTGGCGCAGCCTGTGGCACTACGAGACGCAGGTGCTGGAGTTCCACACCAACCTCACCTCGCCGCACACCTACCAGTCGAACCCCTGGAGCTGGATCGTCCTGGGCCGTCCGGTCTCGTACTTCTACGAGTCGCCGGCGGCCGGTTCGGACGGCTGCCCGGCCGACGCGGGCGAGAAGTGCGCCCGCGAGGTCCTGGCGCTCGGCACCCCGCTGCTGTGGTGGGTGGGCTGCTTCGCCCTGCTGTACGTCCTGTGGCGCTGGGTCTTCCGCCGCGACTGGCGCGCGGGCGCCATCGCCTGCGGCATCGCGGCCGGCTATCTGCCCTGGTTCCTGTACCAGGAGCGCACGATCTTCCTCTTCTACGCCGTCGTCTTCCTGCCGTTCCTGTGCCTGGCGGTGGCGATGCTGCTGGGGGCGATCGTGGGCCGGCCGGGCTGCGGCGACGCCCGGCGGGTCGCGGGGGCGACGGGAGCGGGCGTACTGGTGCTGCTGATCGCGTGGAACTTCATCTACTTCTGGCCCATCTACACGGGCACGGCGATCCCGATGGAGGACTGGCGGGCGCGGATGTGGCTCGACACCTGGGTCTGAGTCCGGGCCCGAAGACGCCGCATCTCCATTCGGCCACCAAACGGAAACATCCGTACCGCCGGTCACGCCCTGCACATAGAGTGCAACCCACGATTGCTTCTGAACGCGTTCAAGAGAGCGGGCGGAAGTCTGAACGGGGATCCGGGGATGGGGAGGGACTGCCGATGGGCAGGGGGGTGAAGGTCGCCGTCATAGGCGGCGTGTTCGCCGTGATGGTGGGCGGGGCCGGATACGGCGCCTACAACGTCGTGTCGGCGCTGGACGGCGGCGGGGGCTCGGGGTCCGCGGGGACGGCGAAGAAGAGCGGGCCGCCGAGCGGCGACGAGGTCGGGGAGACGACGGAGAAGTTCTTCACGGCCTGGGAGAAGGGCGACGCGACCACGGCGGCGTCGTACACGAACAACGCCACGGTCGCCGGGACGCTGCTCACCGCCTACGGCGAGGCGGCGCACATCACCGACGTCGAGATCACTCCCGGCACGGCGACCGGCACCGCCGTGCCGTTCACCGTGCAGGCGAAGGTGTCGTACGAGGGCGCGACCAAGCCGCTGACGTACAAGAGCAAGCTGACGGTGGTGCGCGGCGAGACCAGCGGACGCGCGCTGGTCGACTGGGAGCCGTCCGTCGTCCATCCCCGGCTGAAGGACGGCGACACCCTGGTCACCGAGGAGTCGTCGACACCCCAGATCCAGGCGGTCGGCCGCAACGGCACCGTGCTCACGAAGGAGAAGTACCCCTCCCTCGGCCCGGTCCTCGACACGCTGCGCCAGAAGTACGGCGACAAGGCGGGCGGCACCCCCGGCGTCGAGCTGATGGTCCGGCACACGGCCGCCGAAGCCGCCGACACGTCGCTCCTGACGCTGACCGAGGGCGAGCCCGGAAAGCTGGAGACGACACTCAGCGCGAACGTCCAGGCGGCGGCCGAGAAGGCGGTGAAGCGGTACGGCGAGTCCTCGGTGGTGGCGGTCGAGCCGAGCACCGGCGAGGTGCTGGCCGTGGCGAACAACCGCGCGGACGGCTTCAACGCGGCCTTCCAGGGACGCGTCGCCCCCGGCTCCACCATGAAGATCATCACCGCGGCGATGCTCATCGACAACGGCGTGACCTCGATGGACGGCCCGGCGCCTTGCCCGGACACGGCGACCTGGCAGAGCCAGACCTTCAAGAACCTCACCGGCATGAAGGCCGACGAGGGCGCCACCCTCGCCAACACCTTCATGCGGTCCTGCAACACCGGCTTCATCAAGCTCGTCGACGAGAACCCGCTCACGGACGCCTCGCTGACGGCGGAGGCCGAGGAGCGCTTCGGGCTGAAGGGGGACAACTGGCAGACCGGCATCGTCTCCTTCGACGGCAGGGTGCCCGCGTCCGGCGGCCCGGACCGCGCGGCCAACGCCATCGGCCAGGGCCAGGTCCAGATGAACCCGCTGAACATGGCGTCCGTGACGGCGACCGCCATCACCGGCGAGTTCCGCCAGCCCTACCTGGTCCCGCCCGACCTGGACGGCCGTCAGCTCGCCACCGCCAAGGGCCTGCCGCAGAGCACCGCTTCCCAGCTCAAGCAGATGATGCGGCTCACCGCCACGCAGGGCACCGGCGCCGAGGCCATGTCAGGGCTCGGCGGCGACATCGGCGCCAAGACCGGGTCGGCCGAGGTCGACGGGGAGTCCACTTCCGACAGCTGGTTCACCGGCTTCCGCAACGACGTCGCGGCGGCGGCCATGGTCGAGCAGGGCGGCCACGGAGGTGACGCGGCCGGCCCGATCGTGGCGGACGTGCTGCGGGCGGGGGGCTGAGACAGGCCGGAGGCGACGGGTGCCCCTACTGTGGTCGCCGTCGTTGGAAGCGTGAGGCAACGAGGGCACCGAGGGACCCCGGGAATCCGGGCGCCGCGGAGGAACGGGACACAGTGGGCAGCAGAAGGGCCGCGGGCGAGCGGCGGAGGACGAAACCCGCCGTGATCGGCAGCGTGGCCGCCGTGGTCGTGGCCGGCGCCGGATTCGGCGCCTACGCGATGTACGGCGGCGGGGCCGGCACCGAGGACAGCGCGCGGACGACGTCCGCGGCGGCCGGGGAGAAGGCGAAGTCGGGCCCCCTGAAGGCGGCCGAGGTCACCACGACGGCCCAGCGGTTCCTGACCGCCTGGCAGAAGGGCGACGTCGCCGGGGCGGCCGCCGCCACCGACGACGCCGAGGCCGCGAAAGCCCTGCTCACCGGCTACGCCAAGGACGCCCACGTCAAGGACGTCACGCTCACCGCGGGCACCCCGGCCGGCGACAAGGTGCCGTTCTCGGTGAAGGCCACCGTCACCCACAAGGAGACGACGAAGCCGCTGGCGTACGACAGTGCGCTGACCGTCGTCCGCCGGGCCGGCGACGGCGAGCCGCGCGTCGACTGGCACGCCGCCGTCGTCCATCCGGAACTGAAGGACGGCGACAAGCTGGTCACCGGGGAGGCCGGGGCCCCGCCGGTCGAGGCGCTGGACCGGGACGGCGCGGAGATCACCGCCGCGAAGTACCCGTCGCTCGGCACCGTCCTGGACGGCCTGCGCGAGAAATACGGCGAGCAGGCCGGCGGCACCCCGGGCATCGAGCTGCGCGTGGTCCGCGGCAAGGAGTCGAAGGCGGCGAAGGCCTCCGACAAGACGCTGCTGGAGCTGAGCGAGGGCACGCCCGGCACCGTGAAGACGACCCTGGACCCCGCCCTCCAGGCCGCCGCCGAGAAGCAGGTGGCCGGGAAAGCGCGGGCGTCGGTGGTCCTGCTGCGCGCCTCCACGGGCGAGGTCCTCGCCGTCGCCAACGGCGGCCACGGCTTCAACACCGCCTTCCAGGGCTCGCTGGCCCCCGGCTCCACGATGAAGGTCATCACCGCCTCGATGCTGATCGAGAAGGACCTGGCGTCGATGGACAAGAAGCACCCGTGCCCGAAGTACTTCAGCTACGGCGGCTGGAAGTTCCAGAACGACGACAAGTTCGAGATCAAGGACGGCACCTTCAAGGCGAGTTTCGCCCGTTCCTGCAACACCGCCTTCATCAGCCAGGCCCCCGAGCTGGCCAACGACGACCTGACCAAGCAGGCGAAGGAGGTGTTCGGCCTCTCGATGAACAACTGGTCGGTCGGCGTGCCCACCTTCGACGGCTCGGTGCCGGTGCAGAGCGCGGCCCCGATGGCCGCCTCCCTCATCGGCCAGGGCGGGGTGCGGATGAACCCGCTGAACATGGCGTCCGTGTCGGCGACCGTGAAGTCCGGCAGCTTCCACCAGCCGTACCTGGTCGCCCCGTCGGTCGACGGGCGCAAGCTCGCCACGGCCTCCCGCACGATGTCGTCGTCCACGCTGGCGCAACTGCGCGAGCTGATGTCCTACACGGCGGCGGCGGGCACCGCCGCGGAGGCGATGGCCGGGGTCGGCGGTGACGCCGGTGCGAAGACCGGCTCGGCGGAGGTCGACGGCCAGGAGAAGCCCAACGGCTGGTTCACCGCGTACCGGGGCGACGTGGCCGCGGCGGGCGTGGTCCAGCAGGGCGGCCACGGCAGCGAGTCGGCGGGACCGATCGTCGCGGCGCTGCTGAAGAACGCGGGCTGAGACGGCGGCCGGCCGTCGAGGCGGGCACGTGCGGCCGGTGGCTCAGTGGGCCACCGGCTGGGCCACCGCCGTGTAGGTCCGGCGCAGGAACCGGATGAGCGCCTTGGTCTCGAACTGGACCACGGAGCAGCCCTGCGGGGTGTGGAACTCGACGACCGCCTGCACCCGGCCGCACGGCCACACCCGTACCTCGCCGCTCCCGGCGGGGGCGCGCAGGCCCTGTTCGAGCAGCGCCCGGTCGAAGGTCCACTCACGGAGGCCGGGACCGGAACCGCGGCCCCGCGCGGGCAGCCCGACGCACACCGACCGCGGATCGTGGTCGGGGTCGTAGCGCAGCACGACGGGTATCGCTCCGCCGTCGTCCTCGTCCGGAAGGTCCGAGTCCGTCAGGACATGGGCTCGTGCGTACTGTTCGACAACGGACATCGGATCGCCCCTTGCGCTGTGCCACCTGTGCGAATGCTCTGCGTCCACCCCTTCTCCAATGTCCCATATTTCCCCGGCCATGCCCTTCGGGGCGTATATCACATGTGAGATCAGCCTTTACCTCGCTCTTGCAAAGGGGTTGCAACTAGTCCCTATCATCGAGTCGTGCACGTACCTGACGGATTCATCAACGCCCCGACCTCCGCCGTGACCGGAGTCGTCGCCGCGGGCGCCATCGCGGTCAGCCTGCGCGGCGCGCGGCGCGAGCTGGACGAGCGGACGGCGCCCCTCGCGGGACTGGTCGCGGCGTTCATCTTCGCCGTGCAGATGCTGAACTTCCCCGTCGCCGCGGGCACCAGCGGACATCTGCTCGGCGGTGCCCTGGCCGCGATCCTGGTGGGCCCCTACACAGGGGTGCTCTGCGTCTCCGTCGTCCTGCTCATGCAGGGCATCCTCTTCGCCGACGGCGGCCTGACCGCGCTCGGCGTCAACATCACCGACATGGCGATCGTCACCACGGTCGTCGCCTACGCCCTCTTCCGGGGCCTGGTGAAGGTCCTGCCGCGCACCCGCCGCTCGGTCACCGTCGCCTCCTTCGTCGCCGCCCTCGTCTCCGTCCCGGCCGCCGCCCTCGCCTTCACGTTCCTGTACTGGATCGGCGGCACCACCGACGTCGCCATCGGCAAGGTCGCCACCGCGATGATCGGCGTGCACGTGCTGATCGGCATCGGCGAGGCCGCGATCACCGCGCTGACCGTCGGCGCCGTCATCGCCGTACGCCCGGACCTCGTGTACGGGGCGCGCGGCCTCACGCGGAAGCTCAAGCTGCGCGTGAACGGCGAACTCGTCGACGTCCCCGACGCGGAGCCGGCCGCCGCGCCCACCGCCGCCCGCTCCCACCGCAAGCTGTGGATCGCGGGCCTGGTCACCTCGCTGGTCCTGGCCGGCTTCGTCAGCTTCTACGCCTCCGCCGACCCCGACGGCCTGGAGAAGGTCGCCGCGGACAAGGGCATCGACGAGAAGACCGAGGAGCACGCGAGCGCCGGCTCCCCGCTCGCCGACTACGGCGTCGAGGACATCACCGACGCCCGCGTCTCCGGCGGCCTCGCGGGCGTGATCGGCGTCGGCGTCACGGTCGTCGCGGGCAGCGCGGTGTTCTGGTCGGTGCGCAGGCGGCGCGGCGACGACACCTCGCCGACGAGCGTCCCGGACCGCACGGACACGAGCGCCTGACGTGGGCGCCGATGGGGGTACCTCCCACGCGTTCAGCAGTGGGGGAGCGCACCGGCTCTACCGGCACGGTCACTCCCCCGTGCACGGTCTGCCGCCGCACACCAAGCTCGCCGCGACCTTCGCCTTCGTGATCGTCGTGGTGTCGACGCCCCGCGAGGCGATGTGGGCCTTCGGCCTCTACGCGCTGCTGCTGGCGACGGTGGCGTACGCGGCTCGCGTGCCCGCCGGTTTCCTGCTCAAGCGGCTGCTGATCGAGGTGCCGTTCGTCGCGTTCGCGGTGCTGATGCCGTTCGTGGCCGAGGGAGAGCGGATCGAGGTGCTCGGCATGTCGCTGAGCGTGAACGGCCTGTGGGGCGCCTGGAACGTACTGGCCAAGGGCACCCTGGGCGTCGCCGCCTCCGTCCTCCTCGCCTCCACCACCGAGCTGCGTGAACTCCTGCTCGGCCTCCAGCGCCTGAAGCTGCCGCCGCTGCTGGTGCAGATCGCGTCCTTCATGATCCGGTACGGGGACGTCATCGCGGACGAGATGCGCCGGATGCGGATCGCCCGGGAGTCGCGCGGCTTCGAGGCGCGGGGCGTCCGGCACTGGGGCGTGCTCGCCAAGTCCGCGGGAGCCCTCTTCATCCGCTCCTACGAGCGCGGCGAGCGCGTCCATCTGGCCATGGTCAGCCGCGGGTACGCCGGTTCGATGCCGGTGATCGACGAGGTGACCGCCTCCCGGGCGCAGTGGTCGTACGCGCTGGCCCTCCCGTGTGCGGCGCTCGTCGTCTGTCTGCTGGGATGGTCGCTGTGAGGGGCGCTGCGATGGGTGTGCTGGGATGAGTGCTGTGACCGCTTCTCTGGACGTCTCCGGCCTCGCCTACGCCTACCCCGACGGGCATCAGGCCCTCTTCGGCGTGGACTTCTCCGTCGCCCGCGGCGAGCGGGTCGCGCTGCTGGGCCCGAACGGCGCGGGCAAGACGACGCTCGTCCTCCACCTCAACGGCATCCTGACCGGCGGCACCGGCACGGTCACGGTCGCCGGGCTGCCCGTGGACAAGCGGAACATGGCGGAGGTCCGGCGCCGGGTCGGCATCGTCTTCCAGGACCCCGACGACCAGCTCTTCATGCCGACCGTGCGCGAGGACGTGGCGTTCGGACCTGCGGCGGCCGGGCTGAAGGGGGCGGAGCTGGAGGAGCGGGTGGACCGGGCGCTCGCGCTGGTCGGCATGGGCGAGTTCAAGGACCGGCCCCCGCACCACCTCTCCTTCGGCCAGCGACGCCGGGTGGCGGTGGCGACCGTGCTCGCGATGGAGCCGGAGATCCTCGTCCTGGACGAGCCCTCGTCCAACCTCGACCCGGCCTCCCGCCGCGAACTCGCCGACATCCTGCGCTCCCTGGACGTCACGGTCCTGATGGTCACCCACGACCTGCCCTACGCCCTGGAGCTGTGCTCCCGCGCCCTGATCCTCAGCGACGGCGTGATCGCGGCGGACGGCCCGACGGCCGGCCTGCTCTCCGACGACGAGCTGATGCGCGCCCACCGCCTGGAACTGCCCTTCGGCTTCGACCCGTGGTCGGTGTCGGCGAGCGGGTGAGGAATCGCAGGCGGCCGGCGACGGTTGCACCCACTGTCGCAGGCGATCCGAAGGGACGGGTGGAGAAGTGAGCGCGGACGTTGACGTGCGGGGCACGGTGGCCGAGGGCTTCGAGCCGGTCAGGGACGCGTTCGCACGGAACTTCGCGGAGCTCGGTGACCGGGGCGCGGCGGTCGCCGTCTACCGGGACGGGCGCAAGGTCGTCGACCTGTGGGGCGGCACCAGGGACGTCGATGACACAGCCGGCACCGAACCCTGGCGCCGGGGCACCGCCCAGGTCGTGCGCTCGGCCACGAAGGGCGTCGCCGCCGCCGTACCGCTGCTGCTGCACCAGCGCGGGGAGCTGGACCTGGACGCGCCGGTGGGCGAGTACTGGCCCGCGTTCAAGGCGCACGGCAAGGAGCGGGTGCTGGTCCGGCACGTGCTGAACCACCGGGCGGGGCTGCCGGTCCTCGACCGCCCGCTCACCCCGGACGAAGCGCTCGACTCGTTGCGCGGACCGCAGGCCGTCGCCGCGCAGGCACCCATCTGGGAACCCGGCACCGACCACGGCTACCACGCGCTCACCTACGGCTGGCTCCTCGACGAGCTGGTGCGCAGGGTGACGGGCGGGCGGAGCACCGGTGAGTGGCTCGCGGACGAGATCGCCCGCCCGCTGGGTCTGGACCTGTGGCTGGGCCTGCCGGCCGCGGAGGAGGCGGCGGGCCGGGCGGGCCGGGTCGGGCGCCTCGACGAGGCCGAACCGTCGGGGAGCGGCCCCCGCCTGCGCCCCAAGCGGGCCGTCACCGAGGCCTACGCCGACCCGGACTCCCTCACCCGCCGCGCCTTCGCCGCCGTCACCCCGTTCCCCGACCAGAACGACCCCGCGTACCGCGCGGCGGCCCTTCCCGCGACCAACGGCATCGCGACGGCCGACGGGCTGGCACGCTTCTACGCCGCGCTGATCGGCGAGGTCGACGGCGTGACGCGGCACGCCCGGCTCTTCGACCCGGCGACGCTGGAGCGCGCCCGCGCCGAGGAGTCGGCCGGGCCGGACCGGATCCTCGTCGTGCCCACCCGCTTCGGCCTCGGCTACATGCTGCACGGCAGCGCGTCCCCGTTCCTGTCCCCCGGCTCCTTCGGCCACCCGGGCCGCGGCGGCGCGCTCGGCTTCGCCGACCCGGAGGCGGGCATCGCCTTCGGCTACGTCACCAACGGCTTCCGCAAGACCGTGACGGCGGACCCGCGGGCGCAGGCGCTGGTGCGTGCGGTGCGGGCGTCGCTCCGGCGGACCGGCTCAGACGTGGATGGGGTGTGAGGTCCTCCCCGACGCCGCGTCGATCTCGTCGTGCGCCTTGGTGAGCAGTTGCATCGCGAGCTCGTTCAGAGCGCGCGCCCCCGCGACCTCCTCGCCGACCCTCGGCTGATGCGAGTCGACGCGGTGCCGGCTGGCGTGGCCGTGCGCGCGGACCTCGCTGCCGTCGGGGAGCCGCACCATCGCGACCGCCCGCGTGTGCTGGTCGTCCTCCATGAACTCCAGCTCGACGTGCCATCCCACTGCGGTGTGCATCATGACGATCACCTCCGGAAGACCTGCTTCCAGGGTGCTCCTCGCAGCCGCCGTGCGCACTATCCCGTGTGCAGCATCAGTCCGATCCCGACGACGAGGAGGCCCGCCGCCGCGATCCGGGGAGCGCCGAACCGCTCCTTGAAGAAGAGGGCCCCTATCGCCGCGCCGACCAGGATCGAGGACTCGCGCAGGGCGGCGATCGGCGCGAGTTCGGCGCGGGTCTGCGCCCACAGGACCAGCGCGTACGCGGTGACCGACAGGGCCGCGCCGAGCAGCCCGAGCCCGGCGTGCGGCCGCAGCAGCGCCCAGGCACCGGTGCGGTGGCGGTACAGGAAGTACGCCGGGAGGACCGTCCCCTGCACCGCCATCAGCCAGGCGATGTACCCGAGGGAGGACCCGGAGGCGCGTACGCCAAGGCCGTCGACGACCGTGTACGCCGCGATGGTCGCCCCGGTCGCCAGGGCCGCGCCGATCGCCGCCCAGTCGGGCCGGCGCCCGCGCAGCCCCCACAGGGCGACGCCGGTCAGCCCCGCGCAGGACACCAGGATGCCCGCGGTCGCCCAGCCGTCCGGCACCTCGTGCGCGAAGACGGCGGCGAGGACGGTGACCAGCAGCGGCGCGCTGCCGCGCGCGATCGGATAGGCCTGCCCGAAGTCGCCCAGCCGGAAGGACCGCATCAGCAGGGCGTAGTACGCGATGTGGATGGCCGCGGAGACGAGCAGGTACGGCCACGCGCCGGCCGCCGGGAACGCCGTGAACGGCAGCAGCGCGAGCCCGATGAGCATCCCGCCGCCCGAGATCAGCGCGAAGCCGGTCAGCTTGTCCGTGATCCGGTGGGCGATGGCGTTCCAGCTCGCGTGCGTGACCGCGGCGAGCAGGACGGCACCGGTGACCAGGGGTGTCACTCGGAGCGCTCGCGCAGGGTGGCGCCGGCGGTGGCGACGAGCTCCTTGGGTTCCATCGGGAAGACGGCGTACGGGGTGCCGGCGGCGGCCCAGACGACCTCGTGCGTGAGAAGGGACCGGTCGGCGAGTACCCGGGTCCTGCTCCGGTGCCCGAAGGGCGGCACGCCGCCGATGGCGTATCCGGTGGTCTCCCGTACGACGTCGGCCTTGGCCCGGGTGACCTTCTCCGCGCCGAGCTCCTCCCGGACCCGGTCCAGGTCGACGCGCGAGGCGCCGTCCATGAGGACCAGCACGGGCACGCCGTCGGCGGCGAAGATGAGCGACTTGCAGATCTGGCTCAGCTCGCACCCGATCGCGGCGGCGGCCTCGGCGGCGGTGCGGGTGGCCTCGGGGAAGCGCCGGGCCCGTCCGGCCAGGTCACCGAGGCCGAGTTCGCGCAGGGCCTCGGCGAATCGGGGGTGGGCGGCAGGGGTTCCGGAGGCGTCGTCGGTCGTCGTCATGGACGGCACCGTAGCGGTACGTGTAGCCGGCAGGCGACCTGGTTGCGGCGGCCCCGCGCGACAGGAAGCCGGTGAGGGCAGCCCCGTCCCCACGGAGCCCTCACCGGCTGGTCTTGTCGTCCTCCTGTCGGAGGCCGTCAGAGGTGGCGCGTCAGGTGCGTGCCAGCTCCCGGTCCTCGTCGGGGCCCGAGCCCCGCTCCTCGGCCGTGCGCAGGCCCTCGCCCTCGACGTCCACGTTGGGCAGCGCGCGGTCCAGCCACTTCGGCAGCCACCAGGCCTTCTTGCCGAGCAGCGCGAGTACCGCCGGGACGATGGCCATGCGGACGACGAACGCGTCGAAGAAGACGGCGATCGCCAGGCCGAAGCCGATCATCTTGACCATCGACTCGCTGGAGCCGATGAAGCCCGCGAAGACCGCCATCATGATGACCGCCGCGGCCGTGACGACCCTCGCTCCGTGCCGGAAGCCGGTGACGACCGCCTGGCCCGGCTTCTCGCCGTGGACGTAGGCCTCGCGCATGCGGGTGACCAGGAAGACCTCGTAGTCCATCGCCAGGCCGAAGACCACGCCGACCATGAAGATCGGCATCATCGACATGACCGGGCCGGTCTCCTCCACGCCCATCAGGCCGGACAGCCAGCCCCACTGGAAGACCGCGACGACCGCGCCCAGCGCCGCCATGACGGAGAGCAGGAAGCCGAGGGCCGCCTTCAGCGGGACCAGGATCGAGCGGAAGACCACGATCAGGAGGAGGAAGGCCAGGCCGACGACCAGGACCAGGTACGGCACCAGCGCGTCGTTCAGTTTCTGGCTGACGTCGATGTTCATCGCCGTCGAGCCGGTGACCAGGGTCTCCGCGCCGGTGTCGGCCTTGATGTCGGCGCCCGCGTCGCGGATGGCGTGGACCAGGTCCTCGGTCTGGACGGAGGACGGCTTGGAGTCCGGGATCACGGTGATGGTCGCGGTGTCGCCGCCCTTGTTGGGTGCGGGCGGGGTGACCGCCACGACGTCGTCGAGGCCCTTGATCTCGTTGGAGACGTCGGTGAACACCTGCTTCGGGGCGTCGCTGCCCTTCGCGTCGACGACGACCATCAGCGGGCCGTTGAAGCCCGGCCCGAAGCCCTCCGACAGGAGGTCGTACGCCCGGCGCTGGGTCGTGGACGTCGGCTGGGAGCCGTCGTCGGGCAGGCCCAGTTCCAGGGAGGCCGCGGGGATCGCGGCGGCTCCGAGGCCGATGACGCCCAGGAGCAGGACGGCCAGCGGGCGGCGGACGACGAAGCTCGCCCAGCGGGTGCCGAGGTTGGCCTTGGCGGGCTTGCCGTCGGCCTCCGCGTCGTTCTTCTTGCCGGCGCCGCCCAGAAGCCTGCTCTTCGCGCCGGTCGGCTTCACCCTGCGGCCGGCGTAGCCGAGCAGTGCGGGGACCATCGTGAGGGCGATCAGGACCGCGATGGCGACGGTGCCGGCCGCCGCGATGCCCATCTTGGTCAGCATCGGGATGTTGACGACCGCGAGGCCGACCAGGGCGATGACGACCGTGAGGCCGGCGAAGACGACCGCCGATCCGGCGGTGCCGACCGCCCGGCCCGCGGCCTCCTCGCGCTCACGTCCCTCGGCGAGTTCGGCGCGGTAGCGGGAGACGATGAACAGGGCGTAGTCGATGCCGACCGCGAGGCCGATCATCATCGCCAGGATGGAGGTGGTGGAGCCCAGTTCCAGCGCGCTGGCGAGCGCCGTGATCGAGGAGACGCCGATGCCGACGCCGATCAGGGCCGTGAGCAGGGGCAGTCCGGCCGCGACCAGCGAGCCGAAGGTGATGACGAGGACGACGGCGGCGACCGCGATGCCGATGATCTCGGTGGCGCCGGTGTGCGGGACGGCCTGGAGCGCGTCACCGCCGACCTCGACGGTCAGGCCGGCGTCGCGCGCCTGCTGGGCGGCGTCCTCCAGTGCGTCCTTGGTCGAGTCCTCCAGCTCCATGCCGGAGACGTCGTACTTCACCGACGCGTAGGCGATCGTGCCGTCCTTGCTGACGGCGTTGCCGGTGTACGGGTCGGCGACCGAGGCGACCTCGGAGCCGTCGGCCAGGTCGGAGACCGTCTTCTCGACGGTCGCCTTGTTCCCGGCGTCCGTCATCGTCTCGCCGGACGGTGCCTTGAAGACGACGCGTGCGGTCGCCCCGTCGGCGCTGGTGCCGGGGAAGCGCTCTTCCAGCAGGTCGAAGGCCTTCTGCGCCTCGGTGCCGGGGATGGAGAAGGAGGTGGTGCCGGCGGGCGGGGCACTGGCCGCGCCGACGCCCGCGAGCGTCAGCAGCGCCACCCATATCAGGGCGACGAAGTGCCGTCGGCGGAACGCGAGCCGGCCGAGTTTGTAGAGGAACGTGGCCACGAGGGCGTACTCCCGGTCAGGTCGTGGGATCTTCAGGGCAGGGGGGATCGGCCCGACGACGTGAGCGGTTACGTCAGGTGGGGCTCGGGGGGACTCGCGCTGGGGGACGCGTCAGGTGGTGGGGGCGCCGAGGGCGGGGAGGATCACGGCGTCGATGTAGGAGGTGAGGAAGGCCCGGGTCGGGGGCTGGTCCTCGAGCAGCGTGCGGGTGGCGAATCCGCCGACCAGCATGGGCACGAGGAAGTCCAGCGCCGGGCAGTCCGCTCTGATCTCGCCCCGGTCGATGGCGCGCTGCAGCAGGCGCTGGAACTCCACCATCTCGGGTTCGATGAGCTGTTCCCGGAACGCCTGACGCAGGTCGGGGTTCTGGTGGATCGCCATGGCCACACCCCGCATCAGCGCGGAGTTCTGCTCCATGGTGCAGTCGTCCTCGTGGGCCATCAGGGCGTGCAGGTCGCCACGGAGGGAACCAGTGTCGATGTCGCCGATCTTCTCGGGCTTGTTGTGCCGGATGGCCTTGACGACCAGCTCGGGCTTGCCGCCCCACTGGCGGTAGAGCGTCGCCTTGCTGGACCGGGTACGGGCCGCCACGGCGTCCATGGTGAGGGCGTCGTAGCCGACTTCCCGGAGCAGGTCGAGCACGGCCTCGTAGAGCTCGGCCTCGCGCTCGGGAGTGATCCGACTGCGACGCGCGGTGGCTGCCTCGGTCATCTCGCTCACCCCTCTCCGTCCACTCCGTCTGAACGATACCGTTTCGTACATGACCAATGTACCCTGCCCCCTAGCGAAACGAAACGGTTTCGTACGTGCTCTGGGTCACGTTTGTCGGCTACGCATAAGCGCGCGGGCCGGGGGCCGAAGTCCGGGTCGAGAGCGCGGGCCGAGTTGCCGGGGCCCGGCCACCGGCAAAGCATGGGGTGGGTGAGTTATCTGCGCCTTCCGCACCTCAGTGGCGACCAGCTGTGCTTCGTGGCCGAGGACGACCTCTGGCTCGCGCACCTCGACGGTCCGGGCCGTGCCTGGCGGCTCACCGTCGACCGCACCAAGGCCGGCCACCCGCGCTTCTCGCCCGACGGCCGCCACATCGCCTACACCAGCTGGCGCAGCCTGTCGCCGGAGGTCCACCTCGTGCCGGTGGACGGCGGTCCCGGACGGCAGCTCACCCACTGGGGCGGCCTCGACACCCGGGTCTGCGGCTGGTCGCCCCCCGAACCCGACGGCCACGCCGCCATCCTCGCCGTCGCCTCGCACGGCGAGCCCTTCTCCCACCTGACCTGGGCCCACAAGGTCACCCCCGACGGCGACCCCGGCCGCAAACTGCCCTGGGGCCCGGTCACCGACATCCAGGCCGCCGACCTCGACGGGGAACGCAGGACGCTCCTGCTCACCGGCACCCCGCCGCACGAACCCGCCGCCTGGAAGCGCTACCGGGGCGGCGCCACCGGCCGGCTCTGGCTGCACGGGCAACGGCTCCTGCCCGACCTCCGGGGCCATCTGCACTCCCCCATGTTCGTCGGCGGCCGGATCGCCTTCCTCTCCGACCACGAGGGCGTCGGCAACCTCTACTCGTGCGCCCACGACGGCTCCGACCTGCGCCGCCACACCGACCACGACGCCTGCTACGCCCGGCACGCCGCGAGCGACGGCGACCGCGTGGTGTACCAGTGCGCGGGCGACCTGTGGATCGTCGACGACCTGGCGCCCGGCTCGGTGCCGCGCCGGCTCGACGTCCGGCTGAGCGGGCCCCGCGCGGGACGGCGTACGTACCAGGTGCCCGCAGCCCAGCACGTGGGCGGCATCTCCGTCGACGAGACGGGCCGCGCGAGCGCCGTCGTCGTACGCGGCAGCCTGTACTGGCTCACCCACCGCGACGGCCCGGCCCGCACCCTCGCCGACACGCCGGGGGTTCGGGTGCGGCTGCCGGAGATGCTCGGGGAGAGCGGGCGGATCGCGTACGTGACGGACGCGGAGGGCGAGGACGCCGTCGAGATCGCCCACCTGCCGCGCGCGACCGGGGGCCGCCCGCCCAGGCGGCTCGCCTCCGGAAGGCTGGGCCGGGTCCTGGAGCTGGTCTCGGACCCGGCGGGCGAGCGACTCGCCATCGCCTCGCACGACGGTCGGCTTCTGCTGCTCGACGTCTCGGAGGAGGACGCGGAGGCCGCCCAGGCGCTGGACGCGGTGGACGCGGTGGGCACGGGGAGTCCGGCGGAGGCGGCGGACACGGTGGCCGACACCGACACCGACACCAGCAGCGGCACGGTGGGCGCCCCCGGCCTCACCGAGGCCGCCGGAGGGCCCGTCACCGAGCTGATCCGGTCCGTCAACGGTCCCGTGAGCGACCTCGCCTTCTCCCCGGACGGGACCTGGCTCACCTGGTCGCACCCGGGCATCGGACGCTCCCTGCGGCAGATCAAGATGGCCCGGATCAACGGGAACAACGGACAGCACGGGCAGCACGGGCAGCACGGACAGCACGGACAGCAGGGCCCGCTCGTCGTCGACGTCACCGACGGGCGCTTCGAGGACGAGAACCCCGTGTTCACCCGGGACGGCCGCTACCTCGCCTTCCTGTCCTGGCGCGGCTTCGACCCGGTGTACGACGTGCACACCGGCGACCTGTCCTTCCCGCTGGGCTGCCGCCCCTACCTGGTGCCGCTGTCCTCCGCGACCCCCTCCCCCTTCGCGCTGAACCCGGAGGGCCGTCCCGCCGCCGGGGGGCTGGACCCGCTGGAGGACGAGCCCGGCGAGGGCGGCGCGGTGACCGTCGAGGTGGAGGGGCTGGAGAGCCGGGTGACCCCGTTCCCGGTCACCGCGTCCAAGTACTCGGCGCTGCAGCCGGTCGCGGGCGGCGGCCTGGTCTGGCTGCGCTGGCCGATCTCCGGCGCGCTCGGCGAGACCTTCGCCAACCCGGCGGACCCGAGCGAGCGGCCCACCCTGGAGCACTTCAACCTCGCCAAGGCGAAGAAGTCCGAACTGGTCGACCACCTGGACTGGTTCCGGGTCAGCGGCGACGGCAGCCGCCTGGTCGTGCTCGACGAGGGCGACCTGCGCGCCGTACCGGCGACCGAGGCGGGCGACGGCGACTCGACCACCTGGATCGACCTGCGCCGCATCCTGCACGAGGTCGACCCGGCCGCCGAGTGGCGCCAGGCGTACGACGAGGCGGGCCGCCTGATCCGCGCCTACTTCTGGGACCCCGGCATGTGCGGCATCGACTGGGACGCGGTGCTGGACCAGTACCGGCCGCTGCTCGAACGGGTCGCCTCCCCGGACGAGTTCGCCGACCTGCTCCGCGAGGTGCTCGGCGAACTCGGCACCTCGCACGCGTACGTCGCCGCCGCCCGGCGCAACGAGGGCCCGGCCCACTACCAGCGCTGGCAGGGCCTGCTCGGCGCCAACTTCGTGTGCCGGGACGGCCACTGGGTGGTCAAGCGCATCCTGCCCGGCGACTCCTCCGACTCCAAGGCCCGCTCCCCGCTGGCCGGCACGGGCATCCGCGAGGGCGCCGTACTGACCCACGTGGACGGCCGTCCGGTGGATCCGGTGGCGGGTCCGTACCCGCTGCTGGCGGGAGCGGGCGGTACGACGGTGGAGCTGACCTTCACACCGGGCGGGGGCGGCCCGGGGCCTGCCCGCCGGGTCGCCGTCGTACCGCTCGTCGACGAACGGCCGCTGCGCTACCAGGACTGGGTGGCCAAGCGCCGCGAGGTGGTACGGGAGTTGAGCGGCGGGCGGTGCGGCTATCTGCACATCCCCGACATGGGCGGCTCCGGCTGGGCGCAGTTCAACCGCGACCTGCGCATGGAGGTGTCCCGGCCCGCGCTCATCGTGGACGTGCGCGGCAACGCGGGCGGGCACATCAGCGAACTCGTCATCGAGAAGCTGACCCGCACCATCCTCGGCTGGGACCTGACGCGCGACGCGCAGCCGGTGTCGTACACCTCCAACGCCCCGCGCGGGCCGGTCGTGGCGGTCGCGGACGAGGCGACGTCCTCCGACGGCGACATGATCACGGCCGCGTTCAGACTGCTGCGGCTCGGCCCGGTGGTCGGGCAGCGCACCTGGGGCGGGGTGGTCGGCATGACCGGCCGGCACCGCCTCGGCGACGGCACGGTGATCACGGTGCCGATGAACGCGGCCTGGTTCGACGCGTACGGCTGGTCCGTGGAGAACTACGGCGTCGCCCCCGACGTCGAGGCGCTGCGCACGCCACTGGACTGGGCCGAGGGCCGCTACCCGGTGCTGGACGAGGCGGTCCGGCTGGCGCTGGAGTTGCTGGAGAGCAACCCGCCCGCGACGCCGCCCGGTTACGACGACGTACCCGACCGGTCACGGCCGCCGCTGCCACCCAGGGCATGAGGAAGGGCGCCCCCCGTGACGAACGGGGGGCGCCCCTTCAACTCGGCGACGGCGCGTCAGGCGTCGTAGCTCTCCTCGAACCGCTCGTCCGCGTCGCGGCGGCGCGAGGGCTCACGCTCCTCCGCGTCCCGGCGGCGCGACGGGTCCATCTCGTCCTCGTCACGACGGCGGTCGCGGTTCGGGAACTGCTCCCTGGCCTGGTCGGCCCGCTGCTTGCCCTGCTGCTGCATGCGCTCGGCCTTGTCCTGGAACTGGTCCTTCATACCCATGTGGGTTCACTCCTGTGATGTTCGGGCCCGGCCGGATCGGCCTGGCTCGATCAGATTCACATGGGCCGTGACCGTGCGCATGTCGATCACTTACGGACCGTAGTCGTGCTGGTCGGACGCTGTTCGTCGGCCGCTCCGCCCGCACCGACCAGGCCCGTGCGCACACTGTCGAGCCGGTCCCCGAAGCGCCGCATCTCGCGCTGACCGACGGTGCCGATGACGGCCGGCAGGTAGCCGCGCATCCCCTGCATGCCGCGCAGCCACCACTGCCCGTAGACGTGAGCCGAGCGGCGCTCGATGCCCTCCACGAGCCGGTCGACCGCCGGGCCCAGCGGATACGTCTTGTTCGACGGCCAGGGCAGCCGCTGGCGCAGTTCGCGCATGACGTCGTCCTGGTCGGCGCCGCGCACCATGTCGGTATCGGTCCAGGACAGGTAGCCGACGCCGACCTTCACGCCCCGATGCCCGACCTCGCCGCGCAGGCAGTGCGCGTACGCCTCGACACCGGACTTGGAGGCGCAGTAGGCGCTCATCATCGGCGCGGGGGTGATGGCGGCGAGGGACGCGATCTGGAGCAGGTAGCCGCGGCTCTCCAGCAGCGCCGGCAGGAAGGCGCGGGCCGTCACCGCCGAGCCGATCAGGTTGACCTCGACGACCCGCCGCCAGGACTCCGGGTCGGAGTCGACGAAGGGCCCGCCGGTGGCGACGCCCGCGTTGGCGACGACGATGTCGATCCGGCCGAAGCGTTCCTTGACCTCGCCCGCGACCCGGGCCATCGCCTCGTGGTCGGTGACGTCGGCGTGCCAGTGCTCACTCTCGCTGTGCAGCCGGGCGGAGACCTGCTTGAGCGCGTCCGGCTCCAAACCGACCAGCGCCACCTTCACCCCGCGCGCGGACAGCTTGCGGGCCAGCAACTCCCCGACGCCCCGCGCGGCTCCGGTGACGACCGCGACCCGCCCTTCCAGGCTCACCCTGCTCATGCGCTCTCCTCGGCGTGTACGGCACGCTCGCTGCGTGCCTCGGATATGTAGGTGGCGGCGAGGGCCCGTATCTTCCCGGTGACCAGCTCCGGCGCCTCCACCGGCGTCATGTGGCCGAGACCCGGAAGCTCCGTCAGACCCACGCAGTTCGGCAGCGCGGCCGCCAGCGAGCGGGCGTGCACGGGCGGGGTCAGCCGGTCCGCGGTGCCGACGACGACCTCCACCGGCATCGTCAACTCCCCTATGCCCTGGTCGAGGTCGAGCAGGTCCAGCACCTCCGACCAGGCGTGGCGCACCCTGCGCGGGCAGGCGTGCACGATGCGGGCACAGGCGTCGACCATGTGCGGGGCCGAACCGGGGCCCATCGTCCCGTACTTGAGGATCCTGCGCGCGAGGGGCGTGACCGGCCCGAGCGGCGCCCGGGAGCCGAGGATCCGCCGGGTCAGCCAGGTCCGCACCCGGCCCTCCCCGAGCGGCACCACGGTCGAGGCGGCCACCAGCCGCGAACTGCCCGTACTGCACAGCAGGACGGCTGCCGCGTGTTCGCGCACCGCGGGCCGGGTCGCGGCGGCCATCACCGTCATCCCGCCCATGGAGTGCCCGGCGATCACCGCCCGCTCGCCCGGCGCGAGCGTGGCCGTGAGGACGGCTTCGAGGTCGTCGGCGAGGGCCTCGGTGCCGCACGCGGGGTTCGCCGGACTGCGGCCGTGCCCGCGCTGGTCGTACACGACGACCCGGTGGTCGACGGCCAGCGCGCGGACCTGCGCCGCCCAGAAGGCGGTCGAGCAGGCCCAGCCGTGCGCGAGGACGACCGCGGGGGCGTGCTCGGGGCCGTGCACCTGGACGTGTATCCGGGCGCCGTCGGCGGCGGTGACGGTCAGCTCCCGGGCGGGGACGGGCGGCGCGTACGGCCCGGCGGCGACGTGCAGCAGACGGCTCACGCGCCCACCTCGGCGTTCGCGCCCGCGCCGCCGGGGGCCACCTCGGCGTTCGCGCCCGCGCCGCCGGGGGCCACCTTGGCGTTCGCGCCCGCGCCGCCGGGGGCCACCTTGGCGTTCGCGCCCGCGCCGCCGGGGGCCACCTCGGCGTTCGCGCCCGCGCCGCCGGGGGCCGCCTCGGCCTTGGCGTTCGCGTCCGCGCCGGTGTTCGCGGACGCCCCGGCGGCTGCTCCGACGCGCGCCCCGGCGACGGCCGGGCGCAGCACCTCGTACTCCGCGAGATCCACGCGCCGCGTCACGCGCCGGAACTCGGCGGTCGTGCCGGGCCAGACGGTGGTGTTGCGGCCGCTCGCGTCCAGGTACCAGCTCGTGCAGCCGCCGGTGTTCCACACCGTGCGCTTCATGCGCTCCTGCACCCGGTGGTTCCAGTTCCGCACGGCGGCGGGGCGGGCGTCGAGGGCGGCCCGGCCGCCGAGGACGTTGATCTGGCGCAGGTAGTCGGCCATGTAGTTGAGCTGCGACTCGATCATCAGGATCATCGACGAGTTCCCGAGGCCGGTGTTGGGCCCGATGACCGTCATGAAGTTCGGGAAGCCGGCCGCCGAGGCACCGCGCAGCGCCTCCATGCCCCCCTTCCAGGTCTCGGCGAGGGTCCGCCCGTCCGCGCCCACGACACGCTCGGCGATGGGCATGTCGGTGACGTGGAAACCGGTGCCGAAGATGATCGCGTCCACCTCGGCCTCGGTGCCGTCGGCGCCGACGAGGGTCGAGCCGCGCACCTCGCTGAGCCCGCTCGCGACGACGTCCACATTGGGCTTGGCGAGCGCCGGATAGTACTCGCTCGACAGCAGGATCCGCTTGCAGCCGATGCGGTAGTCGGGGGTGAGTTTGGCGCGCAGGGCCGGGTCCTTGATGGCGGCACCCATGTTGCGCTTGGCGATCTGCTCGACGAAGCCCAGCTCGTTCGGGTGCTTGGTGAAGGCCTGCACCTGGAGTTCCCGGATGCCCCACAGCAGCCCGCGGCGCAGCTTGGTGGTGACGGGCAGTGCCCGGTGCAGGGCTCGCTCGGCGCCGCTGATCGGCCGGTCCATGCGGGGCATCACCCAGGCCGGGGTGCGCTGGAAGAGGGTGAGGCGGCCGGCCTTCGGCTGGACGGCCGGCACGATCTGGATCGCGGAGGCACCGGTGCCGATCATGGCGACCCGCTTGCCGGTGAGGTCGTAGTCGTGGTCCCAGCGGGCCGAGTGGAAGACCTTGCCGGGGAAGGAGTCAAGACCCGGGATGTCCGGCGTCTTGGGGTCCGACAGCGGCCCGGTGGCGGAGACGACGACGTCGGCGGTGAGATTCCCGCTCGTGGTCTCGATCTCCCACCGCAGCCGCTCGCCGTCCCACGCCATCCGCTTCACCTCCGAGTCGAAGCGGAGGTGGGGGCGCAGCCCGAAGGTGTCGGTCACGTGCTCCAGGTAGGCGCGGATGTGCTCCTGCCCGGAGAAGGTGCGCGGCCACTCCGGGTTGGGGGCGAAGGAGAAGGAGTACAGGTGGGACGGCACGTCACAGGCGCACCCGGGGTAGCTGTTGTCCCGCCACGTGCCGCCGACGCTGGAGGCCCGCTCCAGCACCACGAAGTCCGTGACCCCCTCGCGCCGCAGCCGCACGGCGGCCCCCAGCCCGCCGAAGCCGGACCCGATCACCGCCACCCGCACGTGTTCTTGAACCTGCTCGTGCTCGGCCATCCCGAAGCCTCCACGCGTCGCCTAGAACTCTGCCAGTGAACACTGGCGCAATGGGGAGAGTAGAGCAGCACCGTACTGATGGGTAGGGGGCACGCGAGGAAAGTTACCGACGGTACGCCGTAGGCTCGACGCCGTGACCGAGAAGCGCGAATACCGCATGGAGGACCTGGCCCGGCTGGCCGGCATCACGGTGCGCACCCTGCGCTTCTACCGCGAACGCAAACTGATCCCCCCGCCCCGCCGCGAGGGCCGCATCGCCTGGTACGACGACCACCACCTGGCCCGCCTGCGCACCATCGCGGCACTCCTGGAACGCGGCCACACCCTCAACGGCATCGCGGAACTCGCCGACGCCTTCGACCACGGCCGCGACGTCGGCGACCTGCTCGGCCTCGGCGAACCCACCGAGGAGACCCCGGTCCGCCTCACCCCCGAGGAACTCGCCGCCCGCTTCGAGGGCGAGGTCACCCCGGAGAACCTCGCCGCCGCGATGGACCTCGGCTACCTCGGCACCGACGGCGACGAACTCGTCCACATCAGCCACCGCCTGCTGGAGGTCTCCTCGGCCCTGGTCCGCGAGGGCATCCCGCTCGGCGAGGTCCTCCAGGCCGGCGCCCTCGTCCGCGAACACGCCGACGCCCTCGCCGACCTCTTCGCCGACCTGATCCTGCGCCACGCCCCCGAACAGGAACTCCACCGCCTGCGCCCGCTCGCCCGCAGCGTGATCGAGGCGGAACTGTCCCTGGCGCTGGACCGGCGGATACGGCAGCCGAGCAGAGAAGGCGGAGAGGACTGACGAGTGTCTAGCGGTCGTAGACGACCGTCACCGGCGCGTGGTCGGACCAGCGCTCGGCGTGCGTGGCGGCCCGCTCGACGTGGCCCTTGACCGCCTTGGCGGCCAGCCCCGCGGTGGCCACGTGGTAGTCGATGCGCCATCCGGAATCGTTGTCGAAGGCCCGCCCCCGGTAAGACCACCACGAGTACGGCCCCTCGACATCCGGGTGCAGGGCGCGTACGACGTCGACGTAGCCGCCCTCCGCCGGGTCCAGGACGCGTCCCAGCCACTCGCGCTCCTCCGGCAGGAAGCCGGAGTTCTTCTTGTTGGCGCGCCAGTTCTTGAGGTCGGCCTCGCGGTGGGCGATGTTCCAGTCGCCGCAGACGACGACCTCGCGGCCGTCGGCGGCGGCCCGCTCGCGAAGCTCCTTGAGGTAGGCGAAGAACTCGCCCATGAAGCGGACCTTCTCTTCCTGGCGCTCGGTGCCGACCTCGCCGGAGGGGAGGTAGAGGGAGGCGACCGTCACACCGGGCAGGTCGGCCTCGACGTACCGGCCACTGGCGTCGAACTCCGTCGAGCCGAAACCGACCTGGACGCGGTCGGGCTCGCGGCGGGTGTAGAGGGAGACACCGGCGCGGCCCTTGGCGGCGGCGGGGGCGTGCGTCACGTGCCAGCCGTCGGGGGTGCGGACGCGTTCGGGCAGCTGCTGGGGCTCGGCCCGCACCTCCTGGAGGCACAGCACATCGGCGGAGGTGTCGGCGAGCCACTCCACGAAGCCCTTCTTCGCGGCGGCGCGCAGACCGTTTACGTTGACACTGGTCACGGTGAGCACCAGGGCACGATACCGGCACACTGGACGATGTCCCGCTCCGGATGACGCATTAATATACGGTAGGTAGCATGAACATACGCCGGGTCCCCTTCGACCACCCCGACGCCGTGAAGCTCAACGACGAGGTCCAGGCGGAGTACGACGTCCGTTACGGCGACGGCGGCGACGCCACGCACCTGGACCCGTCGGACTTCGCGCCGCCGAACGGCCTCTACCTGATCGCGTACGACGAGAACGACGTCCCGGTCGCCTCCGGCGGCTGGCGCAGCCAGGAGACCAACGACGAGGGTTACCTCGACGGGGACGCCGAGCTCAAGCGGATGTTCGTGATCGAGCAGGTGCGCGGCCGTGGGCTGGCCCGCCGCGTCCTGGCCGCCCTGGAGGAGGACGCCCGTGCGGCGGGCCGCACCCGCATGGTGCTGGAGACCGGCACCAAGCAGCCGGAGGCCGTGGCCCTGTACACCTCCAGCGGCTACGAACCGTGTGGGAAGTTCGGCTTCTACCGCTTCCACGAGGAGAGCCTCTGCTACGCGAAGGCTCTCCAGGTCCCGTAGCGCTGGACCATCAGGCCCTCGTCAGACCGTGTCGGCTGCCCTGCGGCGGCGGGAGACGGCGAACAGCACGCCGCCCGCGGCGAGTGCCAGCGCCGCGCCGGCCGAGACGAGCAGAGCCGTGGAGCCGGTGGAGGCCAGCAGGCCGCCTTGGCCGTCCTGACCGCCCTGCGGCGACTGGCCGCCGGTCGTGCCACCGGTGGACCCGGCGCCGCCCGTGCCGGTGCCGCCGGTGGCGCCCCCGGTGGAGGCCGAGCCGCCGGTCGTGCCGGTGCCGCCCGTGGTCTCCGAGCCGCCGGTGGTGCCGGCACCGCCCGTGGCGCCGCCGTCGGTACCGCCCGTGGTCCCGCCGGTGTCGCCCGGCGTCTCCTCGTCGCCGGTGCCGTTCAGCACGATCCACCCGGCGTCGTTGGACGGGTCGCCCTCCCACGGGTTGTCCCACTCCGGAAGGGCGATCTTGCCCTTGGCGCCCTCGACGACCCTGTCGATGCGGAGCTTGAAGGCGAAGGTGCGCCGGTCGTCCTCCAGGAACGGGGTGTCGGCGAAGCAGAGGTACTCGGACGTGGCCTCGTCGTTCATGGGACGGCAGGGGCTGTCCACGACGCTCGCGCCCTCGGGGATCCGCACGCTGAAGCCCAGCGGCTCACCGCCCGAGCGCAGCGCCCCGATCCAGGCGGGCCCGTGGTTGCTCAGGGCGATGTCGACCGTGACGGTCTCGCCCTGCTCGCCGTCGACGCGCGCACCGGTGAGGTCGAGGTCGTAGCTGTTCTGCGTGGGCAGGTCGATCTCGGCGTACTTCGTGTAGTCGCCGTTCCGGCCGCCCTCGACCGGCTTCAGGGTGAGCGTCTCGCCGGTTCCCTGCCGGTAGTCGGCGCCCGACCGCAGGGCGCCGACCTCCTTGGCGCCGACCGCGTCGAAGCCGTAGTGGAAGATGTCGCCGAGCGCGAAGTCCGCGGTCTTCACCCGGACCGGCTCGCTGAGTTCGTAGGCCGTGCCCGGCAGGAATTCGCCCTCGAAGGTGCACAGGGCGACCTTCTGATAGCGGATCAGGTCGTCCTTGTTCTCCTCCGCGTACGAGCAGTTGTCGTACGAGTCGGGGAAGGACAGGCCGCGCGAGCCGCCGAAGCGCAGCACCACGCCGTCGGCCGACATGCTGCCGACGTTGCGGAAGCCGAGGGGGGCGCTGTAGGTGTCACCGGCCTCGAAGTCGCCGGGTTCGGCCGGGAGCTTCTTCTTCAGCAGTTCCGGCCCGCCGACCAGGACGTCGACGGTGTGCTCGTTGAACTCCAGGCCCTCGCCCTCGCCCGTCACCTCGATTTTGCCGAAGTCCCCGGCCTCGGCGCCGTCCTTCAGGTCGAGGCGGATGCTCCAGCTCGGGTTGTAGGAGTCGCCGGGGTACAGGCTGCTCGTGTTGCACACGGCGGTCAGTCCGTCCACGTCGCAGGACGAGGGCAGGTCGACCTCGGCGAAGCCGTTGAGCGCGGTGGCGTCGATGGTGACGCTGTAGCCGTTGTTCGGGACCGGCTCCGGATCCGTGTCGCTGTCCGGGTCGTACTCCCCCGGCCCGGTGATTCCCAGCCGGATCTGCGGCTCCCCCGGCTCGCCTTCGGCCCCGTCCAGCGCCAGGTCCACCTTGTCCGGACCGGTGATGGTGACGGGCAGCGGCGCCTGGCCGTCCTCCGCCTGTGCGACTCCGGCCAGGCCGAGCGTGGCGAGTCCCGCAGCGGCCACTCCGGCCACTGCCGCGCGAGCCCACGGCGCGCGCAGGGAGCTACGTCTCATATTCTTTTCCGTTCCCCAGACGACAAGACGGCGCCACTGCGGTGACGCCGCTCACAGGTGACCCACTGGTAACGGTGAAGGTTGCACGATGCCCGGTCACGGATTTATCTCGGCCTTACGGGCCACGGTCCGCCAGGGTCGTACGGGGTCGTACGGGGTCGTACGGGAACGACTACGGGTGCGACCCGGATACGACGAAGGCCCCGTCCGATCGTGATGACCGGACGGGGCCTTCGCCAATGTGCGTGGACCTGTGGGGATTTGAACCCCAGACCCCCTCGATGCGAACGAGGTGCGCTACCAGACTGCGCCACAGGCCCTTGCGACGAGTGAAACTTTAGCACCCCGACCGGCCTGCTCAAAAATCGCTTCCGACCGGCGAGCAGGCGGCCCGGGCGGGAGGCTACTCGTTGGCCGCGCGGGGGCGGTCCCCGTCCTCGTACTGGTCGAAGAGCGGGGTCCGGCCCCGCTCCCGGGACCGGCGGGCGGACGCGGCGCGGCGGGCGTCGCTGCGCCCCGGGGTCTCCGCCCGGTCCTCGGTGTGGGCCGCCGGGTGGTCCGGCCCGGGGTCGGCCGCCACGTCCTCCTGGTCGGCGACGGCGCTGGAGCGTGCCGAGCTCCAGGCGTCCGGCGCCGCGAGGTCCACGTCGGGCGTGGCGCGGGGGGCGACCGGGGCGGTCACGTAGGTGGGCAGGGGTACGGGCACCGGGTCCCAGCTGTCGCCCTGCGGCCGCCGCTGCCGTTCGCGCTGCTGGTCGACCCACTCGGCGTGGTCGGTCTGCTCCACCAGCGCGCGCCGGTCCGCGGCGAGCGCCGACAGGCCGGAGTCGGGCTCCTCCTCGGGTCCGTCGTCCGGCTCCTCGGCATCGGGGTCGCCGACGGTGCCGGCGGGGTCGGCGGGGTCGGCGGGCGTGCGCCGGCGCGGCCGGCGGTCGCCGTCGCGCAGCCGCTGCGCGGCGACCTCCGCCTGGCGGCGGTCCATGTGGAAGGCGAACCGGTGGCGTTCCTGCGAACGCAGGTAGACGATGTAGGCGCTGAGCAGCACGGCGGGCACCCCGGGTGCCCACAGGAAGGCGAGCCCGCCGACGGCCGCGACGACCGAGCCGAGCGTGAAGGCCAGGAACAGCATCACCGTCGTACGCCGGCGGCGCGCGAGCACCTTGGTGCGCCGGGCACGGGCCGCGGCCGCCGGTGAGACGGGTGCCTGCCGGGCCTGCGGCACGCGCTTGCGCGCCGCTGCCGCACCGGCTCCGGCTCCGGCTCCGGCTCCGGCTCCGGAGGACTGTTCGGATCTGGGGCCGTGCGGGCGTCCGCCGGTCTCCTGGTGCGCCGGTTCGGTCTGCCGTGCCGGTCCGGGCTGCTCCGCGGGCTGGGCCGCGGGCTGCTGCCGTGCGTCGGGCCGAGGCTGCCGGTGCGTTCTGGACACGGCGAAGGCCCGGACGTCCACCGAGTCGGTGGCGGCGTCCGGGGCGTCGGCGTCGGGCTCCGCTTCGTCGGCGGAGCGCGACCGCAGGTCCTTGGCGTACCGGCGCTCCATGCCCGCCCGTCCGGACAGCAGCCGGATGGCGGTGCTGAAGCGTTCCGTCGGACGGGCCTCGTTCAGCTCGTCCTGCCTACGGAGCCACATCGGCACCAAGTAGGCGGCCCAGGCCCCGACGATGACTGCGTAGATGAGGCCGCTGCTGCTCACGCCTCACACGGTAGAGGGGTTTGCTTGGGGCCATCCGCCAATTGAGCCGGTGTGTCGCACGATCTGGCTGATATTTCGAACTTTTTTTGTGACCGATGCGATCAGCCGACTACCAGAGTCGCGAAATTATCCGTTTCGGACGGTCGCACTCAGGTGTCACACGGGCCAATTTCGAACGTTTATTCAATTACCGGTCTTCCGCGTACTCCGGTCCCGTGACCGGTGCCAGCGCCGCAGCAGCCCCTCCGGGACCTCTTCCGCGGTGAGCGCGAAGACGAGATGGTCGCGCCAGGCTCCGTCGATGTGGAGATAACGCGGCCGGAGGCCCTCCTCGCGGAATCCGAGTTTCTCCACGACCCGGCGACTGGGCGCGTTCTCGGGGCGAATACAGACCTCGACGCGATGCAGTCCGACGGTGCGGAAACAGTGGTCCGTCACCATCGCCACGGCGGTCGGCATCACCCCGCGGCCGGCCACCGACTCGTCCACCCAGTAGCCGACGTGTCCGGAGCACATCGAGCCCCAGGTGATGCCGGCCACCGTCAACTGCCCGACCAGCCGCCCCTGGTACTCGATGACGAACGGCAGCATCCTGCCCGCGTGGGCCTCGGAGCGGAGGTGCCGCACCATCTGGCGGTAGGTGGGCCGGTGCGTGAGCGGGCCGCCGGGCGTCGGCGGCGGGATCGTCGCCTCCCACGGTCGCAGCCAGTCGCGGTTGCGCCGGTTGACCTCCCGCCAGGCCCGCTGGTCGCGCAGCCTTATCGGCCTGAGGACGATGTCGCCGTCCACCAGCTCCGCGGGCCAGGATGGGCTGTTCAGTTCGCACCCCCACCACTGGCGGGTTTGGGGTGGTCGCCGCCGCGGAGCTGGTCCACGGCGTGCGTCAGCAGCGGCTCCAGCACGGCGAGGCCGTCCTTCACCCCGCCGGAGGAACCCGGCAGGTTGACGATCAGCGTGCCGCCCGCCACTCCGGCCAGGCCCCGGGAGAGCACCGCGGTCGGCACCTTGTCCCGGCCGTACGCCCGGACGGCCTCCGCGATGCCGGGGACCTCGTAGTCGATCACCGCCCGCGTCGCCTCGGGGGTGCGGTCGGTGGGCGAGATGCCGGTGCCGCCGGTGGTGACGATCACGTCGTAGCCCGCCTCGGCGCCCGCGCGCAGGGCGGCCTCGACGGGGTCGCCGTCGGGGACGACCCGGGGGCCGTCGACGGCGAAGCCGAAGCGGCGCAGGCCCTCGGCGATCAGCGGCCCGCCCTTGTCCTCGTAGACCCCGGCGGCGGCCCGGTTGGAGGCGGTGACCACGAGGGCGCTGTACGGCGCGAGGAGGGCGCCTCCGCTCGGTCCGTCCAGTGTCATGCCCGGCTCCAGTCGCCCGACTTGCCGCCCGTCTTCTCCTCCACGCGCACGTCCGTGATGACCGCTCCCTTGTCGACCGCCTTGACCATGTCGATCACGGTGAGCGCGGCGACGGAGACCGCGGTGAGCGCCTCCATCTCGACACCCGTGCGGTCCGTCGTGCGCACCGTGGCGGTGATCTCCACGGCGTCGTCCGCGACCGACAGGTCCAGTTTCACACCGGAGACCGACAACGGGTGGCACAAGGGGATCAGGTCCGGGGTGCGTTTGGCGCCCATGATGCCCGCGATGCGCGCGGTGGCGAGGGCGTCGCCCTTGGGGACCCCCTCGCCGCGCAGCAGCTCGACCACACGGGGCGCGACGAGGACGCGTCCGCTCGCGCGCGCGGTGCGTGCGGTCACTTCCTTGGCGGACACGTCGACCATCCGGGCGGCGCCCGCCTCGTCGATGTGCGTCAGCCGGTCCTGCGGGTCGTGCGCGTCCTGGCCGTGGTGCGGGGGTCGGTCCTGCGTACTCATGCTCGTGTGGCGCTCCCGGTCCGGGCCCGGCGCGGTGCGGCGCGTGGGCCTGCTGTGCGCGACACGGTACCGCCAAGCGGGCGGGGTCAGCCGAGCAGGACCACCTCGACATCGGCGCCGGGCTCGACGGACTCGGCGCCCTCGGGGACGACGATCAGCGCGTCGGCGTGCGCGAGGGCGGCCACCAGGTGGGAGCCCGAGCCGCCGACCGGGGTGACCGAGCCGTCGGCGTAGCTGCCGCGCAGGAACTGCCGGCGCCCCTTCGGCGAGGTCAGCGCCTTCTCCGTGGCCAGAGACGCGGTGGTCGTCGGGCGGTGGACGTCGGCGAGGCCCATGAGGGTGCGGATCGCGGGGCGGACGAACAGCTCGAAGGAGACGTACGACGACACCGGGTTGCCGGGCAGGGCGAGCAGCGGGGTGTGGTCGGGGCCGATGGAGCCGAAGCCCTGGGGCTTGCCGGGCTGCATGGCGAGCTTGCGGAAGTCCACTCCGCTGCCCGGCTCGTCCTCGTCGGCGACGTGTGCCAGCGCCTCCTTGACGACGTCGTACGCCCCGACGCTCACCCCGCCGGTGGTGACCATCAGGTCGGCGCGGACCAGCTGGTCCTCGATGGTGGACCGCAGGGTCTCGGCGTCGTCGGCGACGGCGCCCACGCGGTAGGCGATGGCGCCGGCGCCGCGGGCGGCCGCGGTGAGGGCGAAGCTGTTGGAGTCGTAGATCTGACCGTGGGCCAGTTCCTCGTCGGGCTGGACGAGTTCGCTGCCGGTGGAGAGCACCACCACGCGGGGGCGCGGGTGGACGCGGACCCTGCCCCGGCCGATCGCGGCGAGCAGCGCGATCTGCGGCGGGCCGAGGACCGTGCCGGCCTCCAGGGCGCGGTCGCCGGACCTGACGTCGCTGCCCTTCGCGCGGACGTGCGCGCGTGCCTCGGCCGGGCGGTACACGTGGACCTGGCCCTCGGCGCCCTCGGGGGCGAGGCTGCGGGCGCGCATTTGGGCCACCGGGCCCTCACCGAGCCCGCCGTCGGTCCACTCGACGGGGACGACGGTCTCGGCGCCGGGCGGGAGCGGGGCGCCCGTCATGATGCGGGCGGCCTGGCCGGGGCCCACGGACGGCGGGTCGGCCCGGCCGGCGGCGACGTCCCCGACGACCACCAGGGCGGCGGGGAACTCCTCGCTCGCGCCCGCGACATCGGCGACCCGCACCGCGTACCCGTCCATGGAGCTGTTGTCGAACGGCGGCAGGGAGAGCGGCACCGTGATGTCGTCGACCAGGACGCAGCCCTGGGCGTCGAGCAGGTTCAGCTCGATGGGTTCCAGGGGGCGGACGGTGGCGAGGATGTCGTCCAGGTGGTCCTGCACCGACCACAGCCGGTCCGGACCGAAGTCCGCGGGGGCGTGGTCGTGGCCGGTGTCACGGTGCGCTGCGCTGCTCAACGTCCCTACATCTCCTCGGCTACGTAACTGCGAAGCCAGGTCCGGAAGTCCGGGCCCAGGTCTTCACGTTCGCACGCGAGTCTGACAATGGCACGCAGATAGTCGCCCCGGTCACCGGTGTCATAGCGGCGGCCCTTGAAGACGACGCCGTGCACCGGGCCGCCGGCCTTTCCCTCGGCGGTAGCCGCTGTTGTATGCGTCTCGGCGAGCTGCTGGAGGGCGTCGGTCAGCTGGATCTCGCCGCCGCGGCCGGGTTCGGTCTTGCGGAGTATGTCGAAGATGTGCGGGTCGAGCACGTAGCGGCCGATGATGGCGTAGTTGGAGGGCGCGTCGGCCGGGTCGGGCTTCTCGACCAGTCCGCCGACCTTGACGACGTCGCCGTCCTCGGTGCTCTCCACGGCCGCGCAGCCGTAGAGGTGGATCTGCTCGGGCGCGACCTCCATGAGGGCGATGACGCTGCCGCCGTACTGCTCCTGGACCTCGATCATGCGCTGCAGCAGCGGGTCGCGCGGGTCGATCAGGTCGTCGCCGAGCAGGACCGCGAAGGGCTCGTTGCCGACGTGCGGGGCGGCGCACAGGACGGCGTGGCCGAGGCCCTTGGGGTCGCCCTGGCGGACGTAGTGCATCATCGCGAGGTCGCTGGACTCCTGGACCTTGGCCAGCCGGCCCGCGTCGCCCTTCTTCTGGAGGGCGGACTCCAGTTCGTAGTTGCGGTCGAAGTGGTCCTCCAGAGGGCGCTTGTTGCGGCCCGTGACCATGAGGACGTCGCCGAGGCCCGCGGCCACGGCCTCTTCGACCACGTACTGGATCGCCGGCTTGTCGACGACCGGCAGCATCTCCTTTGGAGTGGCCTTGGTGGCCGGCAGGAACCGGGTACCGAGACCGGCTGCTGGGATGACAGCCTTGCTGATCCTGGGGTGGGACTGAGTCATGCGCGCCACCATATCCGGTGCCAATAGGGAGAATCTGTGACTCCGGATGGCTGGCGCTCATATGAGCACATTAGAGCGGTACGGGAGCGACCATTGAGTCACATCGGACCTACTGCCCAACCTGACAAGCGGACGTTGCGGCGGGAGTTCCTCACGGTGAGGAACGGGTTGACGGCGGATGACGTGCGGGAAGCCGCGGAGTCACTGGCCGCACGGGCGCTCGCGATGCCGGAGGTGGCGCGGGCGCACGCCGTGGCGGCATACGTCTCCGTGGGCGCCGAACCGGGCACCCTCGCGCTCCTGGACGCGCTGCGCGCGCGGGGGGTGCGCGTCCTGCTGCCGGCGCTGCTGCCGGACAACGACCTGGACTGGGGCGAGTACGCCGGGGTGGACTCCCTGACGCTCGTGCGGCACGGCGGGCGGATGGCCCTGTCCGAGCCCGCCGGCGAGCGCCTGGGGCCGGACTCGGTCACGGAGGCCGACGTCGTACTGCTGCCCGGCCTGGCGGTCGACGGGCGCGGCATGCGGCTGGGGCGCGGCGGCGGGTCGTACGACCGGGTCCTGGCGCGGCTGGACCGGGCGGGCGCGCGTCCGGCGCTGCTGGTCCTGCTGTACGACTCCGAGGTCGTCGCGCAGGTCCCCGCCGAGCCCCACGACCGGCCGGTGGACGCGGTGGTGACGCCGTCGGGAGTGCGCAGGTTCACGTGAACGCGAAGGCGGACCCCACGCGCGCGTGGGGTCCGCCTCGGGGTGTCAGCCGGTGGCTACGGTTTGAGCACCGGTGGCTACGGTTTGAGCACCAGTGTGTCGCTCGTACTCGCGTCGACCGCCTTTTTCGAGAAGGCCCACGGCAGCAGCTCTCCGTCCGCCCACTTCTCCGTCTGGTCCGTGTAGTGGGCGCTGTAGGCGTGTCCGGAGGCGCCGGTGAGGTTGATCCACCGCGACTTGTCGAGGTCGCCGAGGTTGACCACCATCCGCATGGACGGCACCCACACCACCCCGTAGCCGCCGGCCGCGTTCCAGCCGGAGGCGTTGACCGCCGCCTCGCCGCCACTGAGCTTCCACGGGCCGCGGTTGAGGGCGTACTTCAGGAAGCCGGGGCCCTCGGTGCCCAGAGTCTGGTTCTTCAGGAACAGGCGGTGCAGGCGGCCCCAGTTCCAGGTGTCGATGTCCTTGCCGAGCTTGGCGGTCAGCTCCCAGCGGGCGTCGATCATGGCGCGCTTGAAGAGGTCGTCGCGGTTGTGGTCGGCGCCCTTGCGGGTGCCGTTGGCCGGCGTCGTCCACCAGTCGCTCTTCGGCTTCTCCATCAGCTGGCGCACGACCTCGAACCAGCGGTCGCCGCCATCCGGCTGCGCCTGGTCGGTGTCGCGCTGGCCGCACTCGCGGACCTTGTTGGTCTCGTCCGCGGGGCCGGTGGTGTTGACCGGGTCGACCCACAGGCACTGGCCCTCGACCCGCAGCTCCTTGGGCAGCTTGTTGCCGAAGGCGAGCTTGAGGACGTTGCGCCACACGGCGTTGAAGTAGGCGGCGGCCGCCGAGTCGGCGTCCTGGGTGTAGTCCCAGCCCTCCAGCAGCTTCTGCGCCTCGCGGACGTCCTTGTCCCCGACGTCGATCTTCAGCAGCTGGGGGACGAGCAACTTGGCCATCTCGCTGCTGTTGTCCAGCTGCATCTGGCGCATGTCGTCGGTGGAGATCTTGCCGCCGTCCTTGATCTTCTGCTCGATCAGGGAGGTGATCCGCTGGCTGCGGGTGCCGTAGCCCCAGTCCGTGGTCAGCGTGTACGGGTACTCGTCGGCGTCGACGACGGCCTGGTTGGCGGTCACGATGTAGCCGCGTTCCGGGTCGTACTCGTACGGCAGCTCGTCCGGGTCGATGTACTCGCCGGTCCAGCGGTACTTGGAGGTCCAGCCCGGTGCCGGGACCGAACCGTCGTGGTCCTCGGCGCGCACCGGGATCTTGCCGGGCAGCGTGTAGCCGATGTGGTCCTCGTCGGCGTAGACGAGGTTCTGCGAGGGCACGTCGAACAGGGCGGCGGCCTCGCGGAAGGAGTCCCAGTCCTTCGCCCTGTCCATCGCGAAGACGGCGTCCATGGTGGTGCCGGCGTCCAGCGCGGTCCAGCGCAGCGCGACGCCGTAGCCGTCGCCCCGGTCGGGGGCGGCGGTGTCGACGGTGGCCTTCTTGCCGACCTTCACCAGCTCGTCGTCGCGGTCGGAGAGCAGGGGGCCGTTGTTGGTCTCGCGGACGACGATCTTCTTGGACTCGCCGCCGGCGACCTTGATGGTCTCCTCGCGCGTCTCGAAGGGGACCACCTTGCCGTCGTACTGGTAGCCGTTGCCGGTGATCTTCTCCAGGTAGAGGTCGGTGACGTCGACGCCGGAGTTGGTCAGGCCCCAGGCGATGTCCTGGTTGTGGCCGATGACCACGCCGGGCATGCCCGCGAAGGTGTAACCGGCGACGTCGTACTGGCACTTCGCGGAGACGTTGCGGCAGTGCAGGCCCATCTGGTACCAGACGGACGGCAGCGACGGCGACAGGTGCGGGTCGTTGGCCAGCAGCGGCTTGCCGGTGATGGTGTGCTCGCCGGAGACGACCCAGGAGTTGGAGCCGATGCCGTTGCCGTTCACGCCGACGGCGGTGGGCAGGTCGTCCAGGACGTTCTGGAGCCCGGCCAGTTGGCCCTGCAGGGCGTTGCCCGTGCCGGTGCCGGTGCCGGTGCCGGCACCGATGCCATTGCCCGTACCTGTACCCGCCCCGGTGCCCGTACCCGCCCCGGTGCCCGTACCCGTCCCGGTGCCCGTGCCGGTCCCGGACGAGGAGTCGTCGCCGCCGCCGGACGTGCCGCCCCCGTCGAACGTCTCGGTGAGCTCGTCGTACTGGCCCTCCTGGACGATCGCCTTGTTCCGGTCGTACGGGTACGCCGGATACAGGTCGGCGATCTGCTTGGGACCGAGGCGGCTGGTCATCAGGGCGCGGTCGACCTCGTCCTGCATGTTGCCGCGCAGGTCCCAGGCCATGGCCTTCAGCCAGGCCACCGAGTCGACCGGCGTCCACTCCTGGGGCTTGTAGTCGTTGGTGAAGCCGAGGGCGGCGTACTCCAGGGAGATGTCCTTGCCGTCCTTGCCCTCCAGGTAGGAGTTGACGCCCTTGGCGTACGCCTGGAGGTACTTCTTGGTGGAGTCCGACAGCTTCTCGTCGTACTCCTTCTTCGCCACCCGGTGCCAGCCCAGGGTGCGCAGGAACTCGTCGTTGTCGACCTGGCCCTTGCCGAACATCTCCGACAAGCGCCCGGAGGTCATGTGGCGGCGCACGTCCATCTCGTAGAACCGGTCCTGCGCCTGGACGTAGCCCTGCGCCATGAACAGGTCCTCGTCGGAGGAGGCGTAGATCTGCGGGATGCCGTAGCCGTCGCGCTTGACGTCCACCGGCCCCGACAGGCCCTCCAGCGTGATCGAGCCCTTGGTCTGCGGGAAGGACGCGCGGACGGTGCTGATGGACCAGTACGCCCCGTAGGCGAGGCCGCCGATGATGGCCAGGACCAGCACGAGGACGAGCAGGCGCGCCTTGCGCCCCTTCTTCCTGCCGGACTTGCCGGGCTGCTGACCCGTGGAGGCGGTGTTGGTGGGGGGCATCGCTGTCCTTGCTGTCCTAACACGAGCGGCAGGGGCGGGCTGTGCTTTGTACTGAACGCTGGAGCAACTGTAGGCGCAGGGCCCACGCCCCCTTGACGCGGAGTCGGGTACCGGGACGCACGGGCGTTCGATCTTGCCAAGCCGAGCGTCAAGAAATCGTCAAGAGTTAGGTAAGGTAACGAAGTAGTTGTCCGCAGAGCACTGCGGTCTCGTGTGCCATGGGGGTGTACTTTCGCGCACCGCGCGGGAGCACTCGTCCGTGCTGTGATCCGCACCGTGGTCCGTGTCGCGATCCGTGCTGTGCGCCAGGGAAGGGAACGGCCGCTGACTGTCCACCACCTCAACCAGCTCCTGCTCGTCTGCTCGCTCGTCCTGCTCATCGCCGTGGCGGCGGTCCGGATCTCCTCGCGCAGCGGGCTCCCCAGCCTGCTCGTCTACCTGGCGATCGGCGTCGCCATGGGCCAGGACGGCATCGGCGACATCCAGTTCGACAACGCCGAACTGGTCCAGGTCATCGGGTACGCCGCCCTGGTCGTGATCCTGGCCGAGGGCGGTCTCGGCACGAAGTGGAAGGAGGCGAAACCGGCCCTGCCGGCCGCCTCCGCGATGGCACTCGCCGGGGTCGCGGTCAGCGTCGGCGTGACCGCGGCGGGCGCGCACTACCTGACCGGGCTGGAGTGGCGGCAGGCGCTGATCGTCGGGGCGGTGGTGTCCTCCACGGACGCGGCGGCCGTCTTCTCGGTGCTGCGCCGGATCCCGCTGCCCTCGCGGATAACGGGCATCCTGGAGGCCGAGTCGGGCTTCAACGACGCCCCGGTGGTCATCCTGGTGGTCGCCTTCTCCACGGCCGGCCCGATCGAGCACTGGTACGTGCTGCTGGGCGAGATCGCCCTGGAGCTGACCATCGGCGCGGCCATCGGACTCGCGGTCGGCTGGCTGGGGTCGTTGGGGCTGAGGCACGTGGCGCTGCCCGCCTCCGGCCTCTACCCCATCGCCGTCATGTCGATCGCCGTCGCGGCCTACGCCGCCGGCGCCATGGCCCACGGCAGCGGCTTCCTGGCCGTCTACCTCGCCTCGATGGTCATGGGCAACGCCCGGCTGCCGCACTGGCCCGCCACCCGCGGGTTCGCCGACGGGCTCGGCTGGCTCGCCCAGATCGGCATGTTCGTACTGCTCGGCCTGCTGGTCACCCCGCACGAGCTGGGCGACGACATCCTGCCCGCCCTGGTCATCGGACTGGTGCTCACCATGGTGGCGCGCCCGCTGAGCGTCGTGCTGTGCCTGGTGCCGTTCCGGGTGCCGTGGCAGGAGCAGGCCCTGATGTCCTGGGCCGGGCTGCGCGGCGCGGTGCCCATCATCCTGGCGACGATCCCCATGGTGGAGGGCGTCGCGGGCAGCCGCCGGATCTTCAACATCGTCTTCGTCCTGGTCGTCGTCTACACGCTGATCCAGGGACCGACCCTGCCGTGGCTGGCCCGCAAGCTGCGCCTGGGCAAGGGGGACGAGGCCGCCGACCTCGGCATCGAGTCGGCGCCCCTGGAACGGCTGCGCGGGCATCTGCTGTCCGTCACGATCCCCGAGGGTTCGAAGATGCACGGCGTCGAGGTCAGCGAGCTGCGGCTGCCGACCGGGGCAGCCGTCACGCTGGTCGTCCGCGACGGGAAGTCGTTCGTACCGCTGCCCACGACGGGACTGCGGCGCGGGGACGAACTTCTCGTGGTCGCCACCGACCCCGTCCGGGACGCCGCCGAGGCGCGGCTGCGCGCGGTCGGCCACGGCGGCAAGCTGGCCGGCTGGCTGGGCACCGGAGACACCGGCGGCAATCACCGGCGAGCGTGAGAGGCGAGCGCAGGTGGGCGGCAAGGGCAGGTGTGCGGCAGGCCGGTGGGCGGCAAGGGCCGGTGTGCGGCGAGCGCAGGCGGTGCGCGGCGAGCGCAAGCGCAAGCGTGAGGCAATCGCAGGCGTGAAGGAGAGGAGTGCGCGCTTTCACAGGTTGCGCCCCTCTTGACCCCTGTACGATGAAGGCGGCACCTGATCGAACCAACTCTGCCTGACGCAGAGCTGGCGCGACCGTATGGCGGCCGGCACGCCCCCTCCCCAACCGGGCTCCGGCATCTACCGCAGTCCGCGCAAGAGGACAGCTCTCGGCGCTCCCGCACGGCGACAGCCGCGAGGCGGACCGCGCTACCAGGCGGCAGAAAGGCACGGGCCGTGGCATCCACGGTCACCCCGTCGAAGAAGTCGCCGGAGGGGAAGCGGAACGCCGCGACCGACTCCGCACGCCCCGGATACGGACAGCTGCTGCGCACCCGCGGCGCCTGGACGTTCCTGCTTCCCGGCTTCGCGGCACGCCAGCCCTTCGCCATGCTGACGCTCTCCATCGTGCTGCTCGTGCAGCACACCACCGGCTCCTACGGCGTCGCGGGCGCCGTCGCGGCCGTCACCGGCGTCGCCATGGCCGTGTTCGCCCCCTACACCGGCCGGCTCGCGGACCGCTACGGACAGCGCGCCGTCCTGCTCCCCGGCGTGCTCGTGCACGCGGCGTCCGGTCTGATCCTGACCGCCCTCGCGCTCGCGGACGCGCCCCTGTGGGCGCTGTTCGTGGCGGCCGTGCCCACCGGTGCCTCGGTGCCACAGGTAGGACCCATGGTGCGCGCCCGCTGGGGCGTGAAGCTCAAGGGCTCCCCCCTGATGGGCACGGCGGCCGCCTTCGAGTCCGTCACGGACGAGCTGACCTTCGTCCTCGGCCCGCTGATCGCCACCGCCCTGTGCACGACCGTCGACCCGGCCGCGGGCCTGGTCACGGAGGCGGCGCTCACCCTGGTGGGCGGTCTGCTGTTCGCCGCCCAGAAGAGCACCCAGCCGACGGTCGGCCGCGCCGACGGCGACCACGCGCGCGCGGAGCACGTTCCGGCGCTGCGCATCCCCGGGGTGCGCGTCCTGATCGTGGTCTTCCTGGGCATCGGCTCCGTCTTCGGCGGCATGCAGGTCTCGCTGGCCGCGTTCACCGAGTCGATCGGCGAGCCCGGGCTGAACGGCGTCCTGTACGGGATCTTCGCCGCGGGCAACATGCTCTCCGGCCTGGCCTGCGGCGCCATCGCCTGGAAGGTCGCCCCGCAGCGGCGCCTCCTGGTCGGGTACGCCGCCCTCGCGCTGACCGCGTCCGGGCTGTGGGCCGCGCACTCGGTGCTCGTGCTGGCCGGCCTCGGTCTGCTCGTCGGCATGTGCATCGCGCCCGCCCTCATCACCGGCTACACGCTGGTCGAGGGGCTGGTCCCGGCCGGCGCCCGCACCGAGGCCTTCACCTGGCTGACCGGCGCCGTGGCACTCGGCCAGGCGGCGGCCGTGACCGTCTCCGGGCAGTTGGAGGACCGCCTCTGGGGCGGTGCCGGGTTCCTGGTGCCGATGGGCGGCACGGTGCTCGCGCTGGCGACGCTGGTGGCGCTGCGGTCGCGGCTGGCGCCGCCGCGCGTGGCCAGAGTGGTCACGCGCGGCGCAGGCCATCGCGAACCTGCCGCGATCGGTGAGATGTGACGTGAGAATGAGATCCACGGAATACGTCACTGTGACTCCGTCGCCAACGCGACTTCTCACTTGGGCAATTGCCCTCATGACGGTCAAGCCCTGACCGCTGTCCGTGGACAGGTGATGTACGTTACTTCATTCGCTTGCCGCACGGGTTACTATTGACGACTGTTAGCACTCATCGAGTGAGAGTGCCAGGAGGAAGACAAGTGCCGACGTACCAGTACCAGTGCACCGAGTGCGGCGAGGGCCTCGAGGCGGTGCAGAAGTTCACCGACGACGCCCTCACCGAGTGCCCGAACTGCCAGGGCCGCCTGAAGAAGGTGTTCTCGGCGGTCGGCATCGTCTTCAAGGGCTCCGGCTTCTACCGCAACGACAGCCGCGGCAGCTCGTCCAGCAGCTCGACGGCGTCGAAGTCCTCGACGTCCTCGTCGTCCTCTTCTTCGTCGACGTCCTCGGACTCCGGTTCGTCGTCGGGCTCGGGGTCGTCGTCGAGCTCGGGGTCGTCGTCCAGCTCCGGCAGCTCCTCCTCCAGCACCACCGCCGCGTAAGGCACATCAGGACTTCTTACGGGACCCTGTCGTCGTCCGACGACGGGGTCCTCGGCGTTTTCCGGGGCGGTTAGGGTGCGGGCATGGCGAACAAGGTGAATGCCGAGATCGGCGTGATCGGCGGCTCCGGTTTCTACTCGTTCCTCGACGACGTGACCGAGGTCGAGGTGGAGACCCCGTACGGTCCGCCCAGCGACTCCCTCTTCCTCGGCGAGGTCGCCGGCCGGCGGGTCGCCTTCCTCCCCCGGCACGGGCGCGGCCACCATCTGCCGCCGCACCGGATCAACTACCGGGCCAACCTGTGGGCACTGCGCTCGGTCGGCGCGCGCCAGGTCCTCGGCCCGTGCGCGGTCGGCGGCCTGCGCCCCGAGTACGGGCCGGGCACGCTGCTGGTGCCGGACCAGTTCGTCGACCGTACGAAGTCCCGCCCGTCGACGTACTTCGACGGGCTGCCGATGCCCGACGGCACGGTGCCCAACGTGGTGCACGTGTCGCTGGCCGACCCGTACTGCTCCACCGGACGGGCCGCCGCGCTGAAGGCGGCCCGGGGGCGGGACTGGGAGCCGGTGGACGGCGGCACCCTGGTCGTGGTCGAGGGGCCGCGCTTCGGGACCCGCGCGGAGTCCTTGTGGCACCGGGCGCAAGGCTGGTCGGTGGTGGGCATGACCGGCCACCCCGAGGCGGCGCTCGCCCGTGAACTGGAGCTCTGCTACACCTCGCTGACCCTCGTCACCGACCTCGACGCCGGCGCGGAGAGCGGCGAGGGCGTCTCGCACGAGGAGGTGCTGCGGGTGTTCGCGGCGAACGTGGACCGGCTGCGGGGCGTCCTGTTCGACGCGGTGGCCGCGCTGCCGGCGACCGGGGAGCGGGACTGCCGGTGCGGGGCGGCGCTGGGCGGGATGGATCCGGGGATCGCGCTGCCGTAGGGCAGGCGGTGGCCTGGGGCCGGTGAGGTTTGGGGGCCGGAACGTCCCGTTCAGGTGAGGGAGTTGTCCACAACCGGCCCGGGACACACGGGCTCCGGCGGGCGACGGCGAGAAGCCTCATCGTGGGAGCGCAAGCCGATCCCTCGTCGTCTCCTCGTCACAGGTGGTGGTCACCGTGTCCCGTTCCACCGTTCCCTCCCCGCTACCGCTACCGCTACCACTCCCGCTCGGCACCGACGCGCCGCCCACGTGCGAGGTACCGCACTTCGCCCCGGTCCGGGTGCGCGGTGGAGGTCATCTGCTGCACCGGCTCGTACGCCACCGGCGGCGCGCCGTGGCCGCCGGGCTCGCCGTCACCGCCGCGGCGCTGGTCGCGGCGGGCCCGCACCCGGGCGTCGACGCACAGGACACCCAACGGGCACGCGGGCACCCGGTGACGGAGCCGGAGAGGCAGACGGAGCCGGAGAGGGAGAGGGCGAGGGCGAGGGCGAGGGAGGCGGCAGGTAGTCGGCACGGCGCGCGACTCGTGACGGCCCCGGTGCGGATCGCCGACGCGGCCACGGTGCGGCTGCTCGGTCCTGGCGACCGGGTCGACGTCGTCGCGGCCGGGGACGGCGGCGCGGACGACGCCTCCGTGATCGCGCGCGGAGCGCTGGTGGCGGAGGTGCCCGAGCCCATGGACGGGACCGCGGCCGGCGGGGCACTGGTGGTGGTCTCGGTGCCGCGCGCCACCGCGCACCGGTTGGTCGGCGCGAGCGCCTTGTCGCGGCTGGCGGTGACGCTGTGCTGAGCCCGTCAAGTCGCTCGTTCGAAGGACCTGATTGGACAGGATGGCACAGCGCTGACGTAGGTTGCGGAGCGTTTTGTTCCACACCCTGTTCGTGCGAGATCCGTTCGCACGAGACCTGTGCACACGAGGAGAGCCCCCGAGGTGAGCGAGAAGAACGAGCCGAGCGTCTGGCAGGGTTTCAAGGCCTTCCTGATGCGCGGAAACGTCGTCGACCTGGCGGTGGCGGTGGTCATCGGCGCCGCCTTCACCAACATCGTCAACTCGGTGGTGAAGGGGGTCATCAACCCCCTGATCGGAGCCTTCGGCACCAAGAGCCTGGACAGCTACAGCTCCTGCCTCAAGGGTCCGTGCACCGGTACCGGCGACACCGCCACGGGCGTGCGAATCCTCTGGGGGGCGGTGCTGGGAGCCACCCTCACCTTCCTGATCACCGCGGCCGTCGTCTACTTCCTGATGGTCCTGCCCATGGCGAAGTACCTCGCGCGGCAGGAGGCCCGCCGCAAGGCGAAGGAGAGCACGCAGGAGATCGTGGAGGTCTCCGAGCTGGAGGTGCTCAAGGAGATCCGGGACGCGCTGGTCGCGCAGCGCGGTTCCGGTCACGACCGCCCGTAGAACCGCCCACGGCGGGAGGAGGGGCCCGGCGGCGTGCGGATACCCGCACGGCTCACAGGTGGTGGGGCGGCTTCTCGTCGAGGAAGCGCTTCAGGTCGGCCGCGCTGTCGCCCTCGGGCCGCTCGCCCCATCCCCGGTCGGTGTCGTCCGAGGTCTGCTGGTCCAGCGGGTCGTCGAAGACCAGCGCGGGCCGGGGCGCGCGGGGCTCGGGTTCGGGGCCGGTGCTCATGGCTCCAGGGTACGGCCCCTCCGGTGCCGTCCGGGGGCGCGTCCGCGCCGTCTCTGCTGTGCTGGGAGCCATGATGTCCAGCCCTCCCCCCGCGAGCGCGTCCTCCGGCCCGCCCCGCGTTCGGCCGCCGGTGCGCCGGCTCGCGGCCCGCGGCCGGCACGAGGCGCACCGTGCCGCCACGCCGCTGGAGCTCTTCTTCGACCTGTGCTTCGTCGTCGCGGTCGCCCAGGCGGGCGTCCAGCTGGTGCACTCCGTCGCCGAGGGCCACGCCGGCGAAGGCGTCCTCAACTACGCGATGGTCTTCTTCGCCATCTGGTGGGCGTGGATGAACTTCACCTGGTTCGCCTCGGCCTACGACAACGACGACGTGCCCTACCGGATCGTCACCCTGGTGCAGATCGCCGGTGTGCTCGTCCTCGCGGCCGGGGTCTCGCGGGCCTTCGAGGACCACGACTGGACCGCCGTCGTCCTCGGCTACGTGATCATGCGGGTGGCCATGTCGGCGCAGTGGCTCAGGGCGCCCCCCCGTAGGCCCCCAGCGGATCTCCAAGTAGGCCCCCGGGCGTCCCCCTTATGCCGCACTGCCCCCTGATGCCCCCGGTGCCCCCCCCTGATGTTCCCCGGTACCGCCGCCAGGCGCCGGTGCCTGGACGAGACTGGCGGCATGACAGTTGACGCATTGACGGATGTGGCCGGTCTGCTGGTGGGGCACGCGACGCGCACCGGCGACGGGTGGCTCACGGGCACGACGGTGGTACTCGCGCCGGAGGGAGGGGCGGTCGCCGCCGTGGACGTGCGCGGAGGAGGCCCCGGCACCAAGGAGACGGACGCGCTCGATCCGCGCAACCTGGTGCAGAAGGTCCAGGCGGTGGTGCTGACCGGCGGCAGCGCGTACGGGCTCGACGCGGCGTCCGGGGTGATGGCCTGGCTGGAGGAGCGGGGACGCGGGGTGCGCGTCGGCCCGGACCCCGCGCACGTGGTGCCGGTGGTGCCCGCGGCGTGCGTCTTCGACCTGGGGCGCGGGGGCGACTTCCGGGCCAGGCCGGACGCGGCCACCGGACGGGCGGCGGCCGAGGCGGCCCAGGCGAGCGCGCCGGGCGCGGGGGTGACCGAGGGATCTGTCGGGGCGGGCACGGGAGCTGTGGTCGGCACACTGAAGGGCGGTATCGGCACCGCGAGCACCGTGCTGGACTCGGGGATCACGGTGGCGGCGCTGGTGGTGGCCAACGCGGCGGGGTCGGTGACGGATCCGGAAACGGGGGTGCTGTACGGGGAGTTGTTCCGGGGCGGACGGGTGGAGTACCCGGCGCCGGGCGTCCACGAGGCGGCGGGGCGTCGTCTGGCCGAGGTCGCGGCGAGGAACGCGCCGCCCCCGCTGAACACCACGCTCGCCGTGGTCGCCACCGACGCGGACCTGTCCAAGGCCCAGGCGCAGAAGCTGGCCGGCACGGCGCACGACGGCATCGCGCGCGCCGTGCGGCCGGTGCACCTGCTCAGCGACGGAGACACGGTGTTCACGTTGGCGACCGGGGAGCGTCCGCTCGACGCGGGGCAGCCGCTCGCGCTGAACGAGGTGCTGGCGGCGGGCGCGGACATGGTGACGCGCGCGATCGTGCGCGCCGTCCTGGCCGCCGAGCCGGTGGACGGGCCGGGCGGGGCGTGGCCGTCGTACGGGGAGCTCTACGGGAGGCCTTCCAGGGCGGGTTGACCGGATCCGAGCGCAGGGTTGCGGGACGTCCAGGGCGGGCAGGGTGACACCCCCGCCAAGTGGTTCTACGACAGTTCGCTCATCGGGGACGTCGTGATCGTCGCGAACAGGCCTCTGAACAGCGGATTTTGACGTTTCGTCGGGTCGCGCGGGAACTTTTCGCGCGGTCCGCGCGTTTTTCGGGCGTACGTTTTCTCGGTTCCCGGACATGATGTCCGACCGAGGGGCTACGGTATGCACCCACAAGGTGACATGCAGCAACGCCGGGAGAAACCTTGAGCGTTCCGTACGAGACGGCAGCGTACGAACCACCCGAGTCGCCCGAGTCTCCGGAGGAGCACCTCATGCGACTGCTCGGTCGCGCACTGAACTCGTTCGAGCTGCCCGACGAGACGATTCGGCAATTGGACTGCGCGCTGGCGCACGACGGTTCCCTGCACTCCGCGCACCACAGCGCGGGGCTGCACCGCGAGACGTACCGGCACACCTGGCTGCTCGCCGACGGCTCGTCGGTCACGCTCTGGGAGCTCGTCCACAACACCGCCCCGGGCAGTGAACCGCAGCACGAGGTGTACGTCGACGAGGAGGAGCTGCGCACCGCCACCGCGCGGCTGGCGCTGCCGCCGGACACACCGGACTTCGAGCTGCCGGTGCAGGTGCAGTTGTCCCCGGTCCCCGCCCCGCGGCACTCCTACGTCCCCGACGCCTCGGCGGACCACGCCCGCCGGTTGCTGCGCCGCGCGGAGAACCCGGACCGGCCCGGCGCCGACGTCGCCGCGCTGCTGGCGACGGCGTCCGCGCACCAGATCACCCAGGCGTTCGGCGGCCCCGGCCGCGCGGGCCGCGCCCGGATCGGCTTCTCGCTCTACGAGCACGCGTTCCTGCTGCGGGACGGCGCGGAGGTCTCCCTCTGGGAGGTCGAGCACACGGCCACACCCGACGGGCGGCACATGTGCGAGGTGTACGACAGCGAGGACACCGCCCGCCGCGCGATGGAACTGCGCGCGGCGCAGGTCTCCTGACAGATCTCTGGCAGGATCTCCCAGCGGGCCCGCTGGCGGGCCTGTCGGCATGCCTTCCAGAGGCCCTTGCAGAGGCCTTCCAGGAGTGCGGTACGAACACCGCCGGGCCGGGTCCCTCTCGGAACCCGGCCCGTGAAGCGTCGACGAAGACCGTCCCTTACGCGGCCACCGGCTGCTTCGCCCCCGGCGTCGAGGCCGACGGGTCCGCGCCGCCGGGACCCTGGGCCGCCGCTCCGGACGCCGGCTTGCGCAGGCCCTTGAGGACGATGACCAGGGCCGTGGTGACGCAGACGCCCGCCGCGATGGCGACCAGGTAGAGCAGCGGGTTGCCGATCAGCGGGACCACGAAGATGCCGCCGTGCGGGGCGCGCAGCGTGGCGCCGAAGGCCATCGAGAGGGCGCCGGTGACCGCGCCGCCCACCATCGAGGACGGGATGACCCGCAGCGGGTCGGCCGCCGCGAACGGGATAGCGCCCTCGGAGATGAAGGAGGCGCCCAGCACCCAGGCGGCCTTGCCGTTCTCGCGCTCGGCGGCGTTGAAGAGCCTGCCGCGCACGGTCGTGGCCAGGGCCATCGCCAGCGGCGGGACCATGCCGGCCGCCATGACCGCGGCCATGATCTTCATCGCCGAGTCGCTCGGGTCGGAGACCGCGATGCCGGCGGTGGCGAAGGCGTAGGCGACCTTGTTGACCGGGCCGCCGAGGTCGAAGCACATCATCAGGCCGAGCAGGGCGCCGAGCAGGATCGCGTTGGCTCCGGACAGGTCGCTCAGCCAGTCGGTCATCGCCTTCTGCGCGGACGCGATGGGCTTGCCGATCACCACGAACATCAGGAACCCGACGACCGCCGAGGAGATCAGCGGGATCACCACCACGGGCATGATGCCGCGCAGGGCCGCCGGGATGCGTATCCGCTGGATCGCCATCACCACGGCACCGGAGATCAGACCGGCCGCCAGGCCGCCGAGGAACCCGGCGTTGATGGTCAGCGCGATCGAGCCGCCGACGAAGCCGGGGACCAGGCCCGGCCGGTCGGCCATGCCGTAGGCGATGTACCCGGCCAGCACCGGGACGAGGAAGGCGAAGGCCACGCCGCCGATCTGGAACAGCAGCGCCGCCCAGCTGTCCGCCTGGGACCACACGAAGTGATCCATCACCGACGGCGCCTTGTTGATCTCGTAGCCGCCGATCGCGAAGCCCAGGGCGATCAGCAGACCGCCCGCGGCGACGAACGGGACCATGTAGCTGACGCCGGACATCAGCCAGACGCGCAGCTTCGTCCCGTATCCCTCACCGGACCCGCCGCCGCGCTCGACGGGCGACGCGCCGGAGGAACCGGCGCCGCCGCCCGCACCGGTCGCCGTGACCTCGCCGCGGGCCGCCTTGCCGCGGACCTCGCCGATCAGCTCGCCGGGCCGGTTGATGGCCGCCTTGACGCCGGTGTCGACGGTGGGCTTCCCGGCGAACCGGTCCTTCTCCCGCACCGGCACGTCGTGGGCGAAGATCACGCCGTCCGCCGCCTCGATCACCGCCGGGTCGAGCCGGGTGAAGCCGGCCGAGCCCTGGGTCTCGACGGCGACCTCGACGCCCGCCTCGCGGCCCGCGTTCTCCAGCGACTCGGCCGCCATGTAGGTGTGCGCGATGCCGGTGGGGCAAGAGGTGACGGCGACGACACGGAAGGGACGCTCGGGTTCGCCGGTCTGCTCGTCGGGGGTGCCCATGGCGGCCTCGGCGGAGGCCGCCGCCGAGACCGCCACGGAGTCTCCGGTGCCAGCGGTCCCAGCGGTCCCGGCGGTCCCGGCGGTCCCGGCGGCCTCCGTGGCCGCCACCGGCTCCTCCCCGCGGATCAGCGCCGCGGCGGCCGTCGCGTCGCCCACCGACCGCAGCGCGGTGGTGAACTCGGCGTTCATCAGCTGCCGGGCCAGGGCGGAGAGGATCGTCAGGTGGGCGTCGTCGGCGCCCGCCGGAGCGGCGATCAGGAAGATCAGGTCGGCCGGGCCGTCCGCCGCCCCGAAGTCGACGCCGGCCGCGCTGCGACCGAAGGCGAGCGTCGGCTCGGTGACATGCTCGCTGCGGCAGTGCGGGATGCCGATGCCGCCGTCGAGGCCGGTCGGCATCTGCGCCTCACGGGCGGCCACGTCGGCGAGGAAGCCGTCCAGGTCGGTCACCCGGCCCTGGGCCACCATCCGCTCGGCGAGGGCGCGCGCCGCCACTTCCTTGGTGTCGGCGGACAGGTCGAGGTCGACCAGATCCGCGGTGATCATGTCGCTCATCGCGGGCTCCTTAGCTCGCGTATCGCCCGGAACGTGGGGTGGTGGGCGGGGGCGGGGAGGGGGACGGGGCGGGGAGGGGGGACGGGGGCACTGCGGTGGGGGCGGGGGTCCGGGCCACCGGGGTCCGGGACGGGGTGGGGGTTCATGACGCCGGCTCCTTCAGTGCGCGGTCCACCGGCACCTCCGCCGTGACCGTCACCGCCCCCGGGTCCAGGTCGGCCGGCGTCGGCATCACACTGCCGGGCAGCTGGACGGCGGCGGCGCCGTGTGCGACGGCGGAGGCGAGGGCGCCCGGACCGGCACCGCCGGCGACGAGGAACCCGGCGAGGGAGGCGTCACCGGCGCCGACGTTGCTGCGTACGGCGTCCACGCGGGCGCTGCCGAACCAGGTGCCCGCGTCGTCCACGAGCAGTTGGCCGTCGGCGCCGAGGCTGGCGAGCACGGACCGGGCGCCCAGCTCCCGCAGTTCCTCGGCGGCCTTCACGGCGTCGCCGATGGTGGCCAGGGGGCGCCCGACGGCCTCCGCGAGCTCCTCGGCGTTCGGCTTGACCACGTCGGGCCGTTCGCGCAACGCCTGGAGCAGGGCGGGCCCGGAGGTGTCCAGGGCGATGCGAACACCGGCGCCGTGCGCACGGGCGACCAAGTCGGCGTACCAGGAGGGGGCGAGTCCGCGGGGCAGGCTGCCGCAGCAGGCGATCCAGTCCGCGCCGGGCGACTGCCGCCGTACGGTCTCCAGGAGCAGTTCCCGTTCGGCCGACGACAGTTCGGGACCCGGTGCGTTGATCTTCGTCAGGACACCGTCGGACTCGGCGAGCGCGATGTTGGCCCGGGTGACCCCGGCGATCGGCACCGGCGCGACCTCGATGCCCTGGGCGTCGAGCAGTTCGGTGACGAGGGCGCCGGACGGGCCGCCCAGCGGCAGCACCGCGACGGTTCGCCGGCCGGCCGCCGTCACCGCGCGCGAGACGTTAACTCCTTTGCCGCCCGGGTCCACGCGCTCGCCCGTGGCGCGGACGACCTCGCCGCGGTCGAGGGAGGGGACCTCGTAGGTGCGGTCCAGGGACGGGTTGGGGGTGACGGTGAGGATCATGCGCGTACTACTTCCGTGCCGGCGCGCTCGATGGCGGTGGCGTCTTCGGGGCTCAGCCCGCTGTCGGTGATCAGCAGGTCCACGTCGCTCAGGGCGCCGAAGCGGGCGAAGTGCTCCTGGCCGTGCTTGGAGGAGTCGGCGAGCAGCACCACGCGGCGGGCGGCGGCGACCGCGGCCCGCTTGACGGCGGCCTCGGCGAGGTCCGGGGTGGTCAGACCGTGCTCCACGGAGAAGCCGTTGGCCGCCACCACCAGCACGTCGGCGCGGATCTCGCCGTACGCGCGCAGTGCCCAGGCGTCCACGGCGGCGCGCGTACGGTGCCGCACGCGCCCTCCGACCAGGTGGAGCTGGATGCCGGGGTGGTCGGCGAGGCGGGCCGCGATGGGCAGGCTGTGGGTGACGACGGTCAGCGACGCCTCCGGCGGGAGCGCGGCGGCCATGCGGGCCACGGTCGAACCGGCGTCGAGGATCATCGTGCCCTCGGCCGGCAGTTCCGCCAGGGCCGCCTTGGCGATCCGGTCCTTCTCGTCGGCGGCCGTGGACTCGCGCTCGGCGAGGTCCGGCTCGAAGTCCAGCCGCCCGGCGGGGATCGCGCCGCCGTGCACCCGGCGGAGCAGACCGGCGCGGTCGAGCGCCTTCAGATCGCGGCGGATGGTCTCCGCCGTCACCTGGAACTCCTCGGCCAGCGACACCACGTCCACCCGGCCGCCGTCCCGGGCGAGCCGGAGGATCTCCTGCTGCCGCTCCGGTGCGTACATGACCGTTCGCCTCCACCTGTGCCCGAACCTGTGGTTTCACTCGGAGATTACGCCCGGTATTCCGGAATGTAAACAGGGAATCGGAAGCGCTCGGGCCCAAACAGGCATGAACGGACATCACGAAAGAAGGGGCGGGCCCGGCACCGAAGTACCGGACCCGCCCCTCCCCGCCCCCCTGAGCGCGGCCGTCAGACCAGCGCCGGCTTCTTCTCCTCCGCCCGTTCCTCCTCCTGGGCCCCCTCCACGTGCTGGGCCGGCCGCCTGGGCAGCGCGAACATCAGCAGGAAGATGACTCCCATCACCCCGGCGACCCAGCCCAGCGCGTTCTGGAAGCCGTCCGCGTACTCCGGGCCGATGCGGGACGGGGCCAGGTGGTCGCTCATCGTGCCGAAGAAGACCACCGAGACCAGCCCCAGCCCCAGCGCGTTGCCCATCTGCTGCACGGTGTTGATGAGCCCGGACGCCGCTCCGGCGTGCTCCCGCGGCACCTGGGACAGCACCGCGTCCGTCAGCGGGGCGACGATCAGACCCATGCCGACTCCCATGACGACGAGCGGCAGCGCCATCTGCCAGGACGTGATGCCGAGCCCGTAACGCTCGGACTCCCAGATGTAGAGCAGTACTCCGGCCGCCATCACCAGCGCCCCCGCCTGGAGCACCTTGCGCCCGAAGCGCGGGACCAGTTTCTGCACCGACACCCCGGCCGCGACGGCGACGGCGATCGAGAACGGTACGCCGGTCAGCCCGGCCCGCAGCGGGGTCCAGCCGAGCCCCTCCTGCATGTACAGCGTCCACACCAGGAAGAAGATGCCGAGCGCGACCCCGAAGACGGTCTGCACGGCGATGCCCGCCGCGAAGCTCTTCACCTTGAACAGCGACAGCTCCACCAGCGGCGAACCGTCCCGCACGGTCTTCCGCCGCTCGTACGCCACCAGCACCGCGAGGACGACGACCGAGCCGGCCATCGACAGGTACCCCCACAGCGGCCAGTCCAGCTCGCGGCCCCGGGTCAGCGGGTAGACCAGCATCAGCAGACCGAGGGTGACCAGGGCGACCCCGACCAGGTCCAGCTTGAGGGCGCGCGGCGCCTTGGACTCCGTGATGAAGCGGCTGCCGAGGACGAGTCCGGCTATACCGACCGGCAGGTTGATGAGGAAGATGGGCCGCCACTCGAGCCCGAAGAGGTTCCACTCGGTGAGCAGGGCGCCCAGCAGCGGACCGGAGACGGCTCCCAGTCCGACGATCGCGCCGAACAGCCCGAACACCTTGCCGCGTTCGTGCGCCGGGAAGGTGGCGTGCACGATTGACAGGACCTGCGGCACCATCAGCGCCGCCATGGCGCCCTGGAGGATGCGGGAGGCGACCAGCATCTCCGGGTTCACGGCGAGGCCGCACAGCGCGGACGCGACGGTGAAGCCGCCGATGCCGACGAGGAACACCCGCTTGCGGCCGTGGATGTCGCCGAGCCGCCCGCCGGTGATCAGACCGGCGGCGAAGGCAAGGGCGTAACCGGCGGTGATCCACTGGATCTGGCTGAAGGAGGCGCCCTCGTCCTGCCGGATCGACGGGATCGCGATGTTGACGATGGTGACGTCGACCAGGTCCATGAACGCCGCGGTCATCACGATCGCGAGGGCGAACCAGCGACGTCGGTCGCCCGCGGCGGGCTGGGCGGGTGTGGGCCCTGGGGTGTGCGTTGAGGTCATGGAGGAAAGCTATGACCCCGGTAGGACAGGTCACGTCCTAGATCTACGGCATCCTCGAACGCATGACGACGGACACTCCGGCCCGGCTCCTGACGCTCCTCTCCCTACTCCAGACGCCCCGCGAATGGCCCGGCGGCGAGCTCGCCGACCGGCTCGGCGTCTCCCGCCGCACGGTCCGGCGGGACATCGACCGGCTGCGCGAGCTGGGCTATCCCGTGCAGGCGACCATGGGTTCCGACGGCGGTTACCGGCTGGTGGCCGGCAAGGCGATGCCGCCGCTCGTCCTCGACGACGAGGAGGCGGTGGCCATCGCGGTCGGGCTGCGGGCCGGCGCCGGTCACGCGGTCGAGGGCGTGGACGAGGCGTCGGTACGGGCGCTGGCCAAGCTGGAGCAGGTGCTGCCGGGCCGCCTGCGTCACCGCGTCGCCACCCTCCAGGCCGCGACGACGCCGCTGACCAGCGGGGACGGTCCGAGTATCGCGCCCGAGACGCTGACCGTCATGGCGTCGACGGTGGCCGGGCGGGAGCGGCTGCGGTTCGCCTACCGCGCGGGGGACGGCGTCGAGTCGCGGCGCGTGACGGAGCCGTACCGGCTGGTGTCGACGGGCCGCCGCTGGTACCTGGTCGCCTACGACCTCGACCGGGACGACTGGCGGACCTTCCGGGTCGACCGGGTGAGCGAGCCGTTCGCGACCGGCGCGCGGTTCGCACCGCGGGAGCTGCCGACCGGGGACGCGGCGGAGTACCTGCGGCGCTCGATGCAGCGGCGCGGCGACTCGTACGAGCTCGTGGTCGCCTTCGACGCACCGGCCGAGGTCGTCGCGGCACGGCTGCCGCAGTGGCTCGGAACACCGGAGCCGACGGACGGCGGCGCGTCGTGCGTCCTGCGGGCGACCGTGTCCGACGCGGTGGAGTGGATGGCGGTACGTCTCGCGATGCTGGGAGTGGACTTCCGGGTGCGGGAGCCGGCGGAACTGGTGGAGTGCGTAAGGGGGTTGGGGGCGAAGCTGGTGAGGGCGGCAACGGATCGGTGACCGATCCCCGCGATGCTCGGGCGCCACCAAGCTCCGACCCCGCCACGCCCCGGCTCCGCCAAGCTCCAACCCCGCCAGGCCCCGGCTCCGCCAAGCTCCAACCCCGCCATACTGCGGCCCCGCCATGCTCCGGCGCCACCAAGCCCCGGCCCCGCCACGCCCCGGCTCCGCCAAGCTCCAACCCCACCATACTGCGGCCCCGCCATGCTCCGGCGCCACCAAGCCCCGGTCCCGCCACGCCCCGGCTCCGCCAAGCTCCAACCCCGCCATACTGCGGCTCCGCCAACCTCCGGCGCCGCCAAGCTCCAGCCCCGCCACGCCCCGGCTCCGCCAAGCTCCAACCCCACCATACTGCGGCTCCGCCAACCTCCGGCGCCGCCAAGCTCCAGCCCCGCCAGGCCCCGGCTCCGCCAAGCTCCAACCCCGCCATACTGCGGCCCCGCCATGCTCCGGCGCCGCCAAGCCCCGGCTCCGCCAAGCTCCAACCCCGCCATACTGCGGCCCCGCCATGCTCCGGCGCCGCCAAGCCCCGGCCCCGCCACGCCCCGGCTCCGCCACCCTCCGCCCCCCATACTGCGGCCCCGCCACGCCCCGGCCCCCGGGAACCGGCGGCACCGAAGCGCAAGTGCACCCGGTCGCTCGTCGGCTACCCCGTGGGGTCGTCCTCCCAAGCGACCTCCCGCAACACCCGGAGATTCCGCAACGCCAGCTCCAGTGGATTCCCGGCCCTCGTCCCCTCGGACGAGGGGCCCTCCGCGGAGGTCGCCCAGTACTCCACCGCCACGCGCACCGCCGCACCCGCCACAGCTGCCGCGAAGTGCAGCTCGGGAGAGGCTCGCAGCCGCGCGGCAACGTTGTCGTCCCCCCGTGCCGTCCGCACGGCCAGCACCTCCACGAGCCCCCGCTCCGCCTGCTGGCAGACCTCCGCCCACACCTTCCGCAGCGCCGGACTGGTCTCGGCCAGGCGGATGAGCGTGCGGGCCCACTCCCAGGAGGGCGCCGACACCCCGGCGCCCGGCGTCAGCGTGTGCCGTACGGCGTACTCCAGGGCCTCGGGCGGCGACAGCTCGGCCGGGGCCTCGCGCACCGCCTGCGCCCAGCGCTCGGCGCCGAGGGCGTAGAGCGGGGCGACGGCCTCCTCCTTCGTCGCGAAGTAGCGGTAGAAGGTGCGCGGGGCGACTCCCGCCGCCCGGGCGATGTCCTCGGCCCTGGTGGCCCGCAGGCCCTGGCCGACGAAGAGACGGGCCGCCGCGCGGGCGATCTCCATCCGGGTCTCGGCCTTGCGCCGCTCGGTCAGGGAGACGGGCGCCGGACCGGGCGTGGGGGCCGCCGACGATGGTGGGGTGGTGCTGCTCACTTCGGCAGGCTATGCCGCTGTGGCAGAATCTGCCATTCGGCGGGCCACCCCGGGGTTCAGGTTCGGGGTGCCCCGCCTCCCACACGGAAGGAGCCGGGCTGCGGCGCCTCGGGGGGAGAGGCGCCGAGCCCGGCTCGGGAAAGTCCCGGCGCCGGGGGGAGTGCGTCGGGACGTGGTCCAAAGGGGCGGAAGGGACCGGTTCGGGGCCGGTTCGGGGCCGGCACCCCCGGGCCCGAACTGGTGGGCCCGGAGTTCTTTTTCCCGGGCCCCCGCCGGTTGAAGCAGCGTTGTACGGCCATGTTTGCGCGGGGTTCGGCCACCGGCGTACGCCCCACGCGTCACGTCACGCCCCCGCATCACGACCTCCGGTGGCTCCGGGGGTCCCGGGGGTCCCGGTGGCGACCCGACCCGGCGACCCGACCCGGGACCCGAACCCGTCGTTGCCGCCCGCCGTCTCGCCACCCGCTTACGCCGCCGCCTCGAAGCCGGTGTCGCGGGCCAGCTTCTTCAGCTCCAGCAGCGCGTGCTTCTCGATCTGCCGGATCCGCTCGCGCGTGAGCCCGTGCTCCTTGCCGACCTCGGTCAGCGTACGCTCGCGGCCGTCGACGATGCCGTACCGCATCTTGATGATGGAGGCCGTGCGCGGGTCGAGGCGGCCGATGAGGTCGTCGAGCTCCTCGCTGCGCAGCAGCGTCATCACCGACTGCTCGGGCGACACGGCGGAGGTGTCCTCCAGCAGGTCGCCGAACTGGGTCTCGCCCTCGTCGTCCACCGACATGTTCAGCGAGACGGGGTCGCGGGCCCAGTCGAGTACGTCGGTGACGCGCTCCGGCGTCGAACCGAGCTCGGCGGCGATCTCCGTGGGCTCCGGCTCGCGGCCGTGCTCGCGGTTGAACTCGCGCTGCACGCGCCGGATCCGGCCCAGCTCCTCCACCAGGTGGACGGGCAGCCGGATGGTGCGCGACTGGTCGGCGATCGACCGGGTGATGGCCTGGCGGATCCACCAGGTCGCGTACGTCGAGAACTTGAAGCCCTTGCGGTAGTCGAACTTCTCGACCGCGCGGACCAGACCGGCGTTGCCCTCCTGAATGAGGTCGAGGAGGGGCAGACCACTGCGGGGGTAGCGGCGGGCGACCGCGACGACGAGGCGGAGGTTGGAACGGATGAAGACGTCCTTCGCCCGCTCACTCTCCTCGATCAGGGCCTCCAGCTCCTCCCGGGTGGCGTCCGCCCCGGTCTCCTCGTAGCCTTCGAGGACCTGCCGCGCGAACACACCCGCCTCGATGGTCTGGGACAGCTCGACCTCCTTGGCGGCGTCGAGCAGGGGGGTCCGTGCGATCTCGTCGAGGTACATGCCGACCAGATCGCGGTCGGCGAGCTCGCCGCCGCCTGCGCGGACGCTGGTTGCCGCGTCGGAGGTCCCGCCGGTGGCGGACTTACGACGGGCGACGGCACGGGTTGCCATGCGTGCTCCCTTGCGATGGTGGTTCAGCGGGTGGTCCTGTGGACACCGGGCGCCGTGTGAGGTTGTCGTCTCCGGTCTTCTCGGTCCCGGATCCGGTCTTCGGTCCCTCTCGGGACTCTCCTCGGGTGCCCTGCATCCGATGGAAACAACGACTGGAATCCGGACAGAATTCCCAACCCGCCCCCCGATTTTTCTGATCATGCAGTACCCTGTGCCGCCACATGAGGAGGCACGATGCTGTCGGGACGTGCGGAGGTCCAGGTCAGACCGGGAATCGAGGACGATCTCAAGGCCCTCACCGACCTCTACAACCACTACGTACGTGAGACGCCCATCACGTTCGACACCGACCCCTTCACCCCGGAGGAGCGCCGCCCTTGGCTGCTCTCCCACCCTGAAGACGGCCCGCACCGGCTGAGGGTTGCCACGGACGCCGACTCACAGGAGATTCTGGGGTACGCCACATCCAGCCCCTACCGCGCGAAGCCCGCGTACGGCACCTCGGTGGAGACCACCGTCTACGTCGCCCCGCGGGCCGGCGGCCGGGGCATCGGCACGCTGCTCTACGTGTCCCTCTTCGAGGCCCTGGCCGACGAGGACCTGCACCGCGCCTACGCGGGCATCGCACAGCCCAACGCCGCCTCCGCCCGGCTGCACGCACGCTTCGGCTTCCGGCACGTCGGTACGTACCGCGAGGTGGGCCGGAAGTTCGGCCGGTACTGGGACGTGGCCTGGTACGAGAAGCCACTGTAGCCCTTCCCGTGTCCGCGGGGCGGGGCTCAGCCGAACTGCACCGACCGCTTGGCCAGTCCCATCCAGAACCCGTCGATCACGGATTCACGCAGGTCCAGCTCACCGGCCGCGTCCGCCGCCCCCATCGTCACGAACAGCGGGGCGAAGTGCTCGGTGCGCGGGTGGGCGAGCAGGCCCGCCGGGGACTTGCGGGCGAAGTCGAGCAGCCCGTCCACGTCACCGGCCTCCAGCGCCCGCCGCCCCCAGTCGTCGAACTCGGCGGACCAGGCGGGGGTGCCGCTCTGGCGCAGCGCGGCCAGGTTGTGGGTGAAGAAGCCGGAGCCGACGATCAGCACGCCCTCGTCGCGCAGCGGCGCGAGCCTGCGGCCGGTCTCCATGAGCCGCGCGGGATCGAGGGTCGGCATGGAGACCTGGAGGACCGGGATGTCGGCGCCGGGGTACATCTCGACGAGCGGCACGTACGCGCCGTGGTCGAGTCCGCGGTCGGGGACGTCCTGCACGGGCGTGCCGGGGGCGCGCAGCAGCTTGCGGACGGATTCGGCGAGCGCGGGGGCGCCGGGGGCCTCGTAGCGCACCCGGTAGTAGTGCTCCGGGAAGCCCCAGAAGTCGTAGACCAGGGGGACGGTCCGGGTGGCGCCGAGGGCGAGCGGGGCCTCCTCCCAGTGGGCGGAGACGACGAGGATCGCCTTGGGGCGCGGGAGGGCGGCGGCCCACGCGGCGAGTTCGCCGGGCCAGACGGGGTCGTCGGCGAGCGGCGGGGCGCCGTGACTGAGGTAGAGGGCGGGCATGCGCTCCTGAGTGGCGGCGGACATGAGGGCGGCTCCCAGCACTTGAACTTACTTGAACCCTCAATCTCTCTTTGCGTGAATCTACGCCTTATTTGTTTAATCTTCAAGAAGTGGTTGCGTACGATGGGTTACATGAACACGGCACCCATCCCGGCCGCCCCCGCCGAAGAGCCCCGCTGGCTCACCGCCGAGGAACAGCGCGTCTGGCGCTCCTACATCGAGGCCGCGACCCTCCTGGAGGACCACCTCGACCGTCAGCTCCAGCGTGACGCGGGCATGCCGCACGTCTACTACGGCCTGCTGGTCAAGCTCGCCGAGTCACCGCGGCGGCGGCTGCGGATGACGGAGCTGGCCAGATACGCGAAGATCACCCGCTCCCGTCTCTCGCACGCGATCGCCCGCCTGGAGAAGAACGGCTGGGTGCGCCGCGAGGACTGCCCCTCCGACAAGCGGGGCCAGTTCGCCATCCTCACGGACGAGGGGTACGAGGTGCTGGGCCGGACCGCGCCGGGCCACGTGGACGCCGTACGCCAGGCCGTGTTCGACCGGCTCACGCCCGAACAGCAGAAGTCCCTCGGCGAGATCATGCGGATCGTCGCCGAGGGACTTCAGCCGAGCGAAGCGGGTGCGGACCTGCCCTGGCTGCGCTGAGCGCGCGGCCGGGGCAGGTCCTGGGAACCGTGCGCGAGGGGCGTCCCCTCCCCCCCGCGCACGGATGGAACAGGTGGCCCGAAGACCCGAAGGGGTACCGCGTCCGGCGTCGTCAGTGGGCGACGACCGGCACCCGCAGCTCGTCCTCGGCCGCGTCGCCCGAACCGGACCCCGTGACGGCGGTGCCGCCCGGGCGGCCGGCGTTGACGAGGGTCAGGGCGATCACGGCCGCCGCGACCAGGATGCCGACGGCGAACCAGATGGCGCTGGTGTAGCCCTGCACCTGGCCCTCCAGCTGGACCAGCTGCTGCTGGGACCGGGAGGCCGCGCCGCCGATGTTGTCGGCGATGTAGGACGTGGTCGCCGAGGCGGCGATCGTGTTCAGCAGCGCCGTACCGATCGCGCCGCCCACCTGCTGCGAGGTGTTGACCATCGCGGAGGCGACACCGGAGTCCCGCGGCTCCACGCCCATGGTGGCCAGGGACATGGCCGGCATGAACGCCGTACCCATGCCGAGGCCGAGCAGGAGCATGCCGGGCAGCAGGACGCCCGCGTAGGAGGTGTCGATCTCCAGCTGGGTCAGCAGCAGCATGCCGACGGCGGCGACCAGGAAGCCGGGGCCCATCAGCAGCCGGGGCGCGACCCGGGTCATCAGGCGGGTGCCGATCTGCGTGGAGCCCACGATCATGCCCGCGATCATCGGCAGGAAGGCGAAGCCGGTCTCCACCGGCGAGTAGCCCTTCACGATCTGCAGGTAGTACGTCAGGAAGAGGAACAGGCCGAACATCGCGATGATCGCCAGGCCCAGCGAGAGGTAGATCCCTCCCCGGTTGCGCTCGGTGATCACGCGTAGCGGCAGCAGCGGGGCCTTGACCTTCGACTCGACGAGCACGAAGGCGAGGAGCAGCACGGCGGAACCGACGAACATGCCGACCGTCACCGCGTCGCTCCAGCCGTTCGACTCGGCGCGGGTGAAGCCGTAGACGAGCGCGACCAGACCGAGGGTGGACAGGATCACGCCGGGGATGTCGAGCGGCGAGCGGTTGCGACTGCCCTGCGGCTCACGGATGACGAGGTACGCACCGGCCGCGGCGACGATCGCGAACGGGATGTTGACGAAGAACGTCCAGCGCCAGTTCAGGTACTCGGTGAGGAATCCGCCGAGGATCAGACCCACGGCGCCACCACCACCGGCGATCGCACCGTAGATGCCGAAGGCCTTGGCACGCTCCTTGGCGTCCGTGAACATCACGGCGAGCAGGGAGAGCGCGGCCGGCGCGAGCAGCGCGCCGAAGACGCCCTGGAGGGCGCGGGAGCCGAACATCATCGCCTCGTTGGTGGCCGCACCGCCGAGCGCGGAGGCGACGGCGAAGCCGGCCAGCCCGAGGACGAAGGTGCGCTTGCGGCCCCACAGGTCGGCTATCCGGCCGCCGAACAGCAGCAGACCGCCGAAGGCGAGGGCGTAGGCCGTGACGACCCACTGCCGGTTGCCGTCGGAGATGCCGAGGTCCTGCTGGGCGGAGGGCAGGGCGATGTTCACGATGGTGGCGTCGAGGACGACCATCAGCTGGGCGAGCGCGATGAAGACGAGCGCTTTCCAGCGTCCGGCGTCCGGGACGCCGGGAGCCTTGACGGCTGTTTCAGACATGGGGATACCCACTTCGGGACTTCGTGACGGAAAAAGATGAGTAAAGGGACGACTGGGCCAGGGGCGACGGCTATGGGAGCCGTCGTCCTCCGGTCAGACGGTGAGCCTTCGCGTGACTACTGGTGTGACTGCTGGTGTGCCTGCTGGTGTGACTACTGGTGTGCCTGCTGGTGTGACTACTGGCGGAACTACTGGCGGAACTACTGGTCGCAGGGCCGGCGCAGGTCCTCCATGGTCACGACCGTGCCCGGCAGGGCGGAGCGGGCGGGAGCCCGCAGCCCGTCCAGGAACAGCTGCAGGTGGCGGTGGACGAACCGGTCGGCGCTCATGCACCCCGTACCGGCCGGGGGCCGGCTGAGCTGGGCCGCGGCGATCATCAGATCGCCGACGCCCACGTCGCTACGGAGCTGACCGGCCGCCTTCGCCCGGTCCATGACCTCGGCGACCAGTCGCTCGACCCGTTCGCGCGCCGCCTCCAGGTCGGGGTGGTGCTGGTCGAACGTGCTGGACACCATGGGGCACAGGGCACTGATCCGCTCGTCGACGGAGACGTGCACGAAGCGCTCCAGCGCCTCGAAGGCGTCGCCGGTCTCCGCGAGAGCGAGCTCGGCCGCCCGTGCCGTACGGTCCATGACCGAGCAGACGACCTCGCGGACGAGGGCGTCGCGGTCGGGGAAGTTCCGGTACACCGTGGCGTTGCCGACGCCGGCCCGGCGGGCGACGTCGTCGAGCGGCACGTCGGGCCCGTGCTCGACGAACATCTCCCGGGCGGCGGTGACGATCCGCTCCCGATTGCGCAGGGCGTCGGCGCGGGGCCGGGGCACCTTGTGCTGTTCGGGGGTTGCGGTCTGCACGGCGTACTCCTCGGATGACTTGGCTGGCGATCCGGGGAGGGAATCCCCGTTTCGCTCGGACACAGGGCTAAACGGGGAAACGATCCCCGGTTATTTCCCGGACCCGAAGAGATTCACCGTGACCTGCGTCACGACCTGCCTGCCGCTTCCGAATGCGCCCTTCGCGCACGCCCCCGGTCGGCGGCTACCGGCGAGAAACCCACGATCGGCTCCTCCAGCGCGCGCCCGCCCACCCCTCGGCACAGGGTGATCGCAAGGGTGCAGCCGGTGTCCGGCGGCTGCCGTGGTCCGGGAGGTCTGCATGCAGCCGCAGCCGCAGCAGCGGGCGCCGAGCCGTCGGATACGCCCGCGCCGGCTGGCCGCGATCGCGACCGTCACCGTCGTGACCCTCGCGGTCAGCACCTCGGCCGGCACCGGCCGGCTCGCGCCGAGCACCACGGCGTCGGGCCCCGGCCCCGCCGCCCTCTCCCGCTCCTCCGCGCACGGCCCCTGCATGATCAGCGGCGGCTCCGAGATCCAGATGTCCGAGGGCGTCCCGACCTCCGCCGGCTACGCCCGCCCGACCGGCACCGTCCGCGCCCTCACCCTGATGATCGACTTCTCGGACGCGCCCGGCGAGGGCAAGGCGCTCGACCGCTACGCGGAGTTCTTCCCGCAGACCGAGGAATGGTTCCGCACCAGTTCCTACGGCCGCCTCGACTACCACCCCGAGACACCGATCCGGGACTGGCTGCGCATGCCGAAGTCGTTCGCCGAGTACGGCATAGAGCGCGGCGCCCCCTTCGACCCCGGCTACCGGAACCTGGTCCAGGACCTGGTGGCGGCGGCCGACGCGAAGGTGGACTTCCGGTCGTACGACCTCCTGAACGTGCTGGTCACCCCGAACGCGGGCCCCTCGGCCCTGGACACGGTCCTGTCCGTCACCTTCGCCGGCAACACCGAGGCCCCGGTCGCCGACGGCGTCCCGGTGGCCAACGCGTCCTTCGTCTACTCCCGCCAGGACGACGGCTCCGGCTCCTACGACGAGACCGGCTACCGCGTGCTCCCGCACGAGAACGGCCACGTCTTCGGCCTCCCGGACCTCTACACCCAGGAGGGCGGCGGGGCCGTCGGCCACTGGGACATCATGAGCGAGGACTGGGGCGCCAACAACGACCTCCTCGGCTGGCACAAGTGGAAACTGGGCTGGCTGGACCCCTCCCAGGTGCACTGCGCCGCAGCACCCGGTACGACGGAGTACACACTGACCCCGCTGGCCCGCAAGGGCGGCGACAAGCTGGTGGTCGTCCCGCTGGACGGCAAGTCCGGCTACGCCGTCGAACTGCGCACCCGCGAGGGCAACGACGAGACGGTGTGCCGTCCGGGCGTACTGATCTACAAGGTCGACGCCGACGTGGACACGGGGATGGGCCCGGTGACGGTCTTCGACTCCCGCCGGGACAGCGGCGGCTGCACCCGCAGCCCGAACGTCCACGCCGAACTCTCCGACGCCGCCTTCACACCGGGCGAGACCTTCAAGGACCCGCGCCGGGGCATCACGATCGCGGTGTCCGGGGCGGACCTGAAGGGCGATCACCAGGTGCGGGTCACCCGCAGGTGACGGCCGGCCCCGCCCGCCGGCGGCATTACGGTATTGCCTGCCGCGACCGCCGTACCGGAGAGCCGATGCCCGCCAACACCACGAACGACGCCGCCCACGTGGAGGCCGCCGCCACACCCGGCGCCGAGAGCACCGGACCACGGAACGCGGGCGCGGCGCCTGGGGCCGTCCCGCCGACCGAGGCGCCTGGGGCCGTCCCGCCGGCCGAGGCGGTCGGTGCCGTCCCGCCGGCCGAGGCGGTCGGTGCCGTCCCGCCGACCACGGCGCCCAGTGCCATCCCGCCGACCACGGCGCCCGGCGCCGTCCCACCGGCCGAGGCGCTCACGGCCGCCCCGCCGGCCGAGGCGGTCGCACCGCTGCTGCGCGGCATCGCCGTACTGCGGCGGCTGACCGAGGCGGACGGCGGCGGCACCCTCAGCCTCAGCGGCCTGGAGAAGGCCACCGGCCTGGCCCGCGCCACGGTCGACCGCGTCACGGCGACCCTCGCCCGCATGGGATACGTCCGCCTGGACGGCCGCGACGTCACCCTCGCCCCCCGCCTGACCGAACTGGGCAACGCCTACCTCGCCGCCCTCCGCCTCCCCGACCTCCTCTCCGCCCGTGCCGACGCCCTGGCCGACGAACTGGACGAGTCGGTCTCCCTCGCGGTCGGCGACCGGGACGGCATCCGCTTCATCCACCAGGCCACCCGACGCCGCGCGATGTCCCTGAGCTTCCGCATCGGCGACCTCCTCCCCGCCGAACGCACCGCGCCGGGCCCGCTGTTCGCCACGGAGTGGACAGAGGCCGACTGGCGCCACTGGCACGAGCGCCGGGCCGCGGACCCGGAGGACCGCACCTTCCCCGCCGTACCCCCACGCGCCCACACCACCCAGGACGACGACTTCGAGCACCGCACTTCCGCCGCGGCCACCACTGACTACTCCCTGGACGACCAGTTGATCGAACCGGGCCTGGTCGCGGTCTCGGCCCCCGTACGGGACCCGGGCACCGGCCGGGTGGCCTGCGTGGCGAGCGTCGTGAGCCACACCAGCCGCCACACGGCCGAGGACCTGCGCACGACCCTGCTCCCCCGCCTCCGCGCGGCGGTCACCGCGATGGAGAACGACCTGCGCACCGCCCCGCCACCGGAACCGGGAGCCCCCCGCTCCGGCCTGGCCACCTGGACGGCCGCGTCCAAACACGAACTGGGCCGGGAGTTCATCGAATCCCTGGCCCGCGGCCTGACGGTACTGACCGCCTTCGGCGAGGACCGCCCGGAGCTGACCCTCACAGAGGTCGCGAAGGCGACGGGCCTGGCCCGCGCGACAGCCCGCCGAGCCCTGATCACCCACAAACACGCGGGCCTGGTAAGCCAGACCCCCGACCACACCTTCACCCTCACCCCCCAAGTCCTCTCCCTCGGCTTCCCACCCCTCTCCCGCACCTCCCTCCCCCAGATCGCCCAGCCCCACCTGACCGCCCTCGCCGACCGCGTCCACGAGTCCGCCTCGCTGGCCGTCCTGTCGGACTCGGGCGAGGAGATCCAGTACACGGCCCGCGCATCGACGAGCCGGGTCATGAGCGCCCACATCACACTCGGCACCCGCCTCCCGGCCCACGCGACGGCACTGGGCCACGTCCTCCTCTCCCTCCCGGAGACCCACTCCCTGGGCTACGCCCTGGTCGACGAGGAACTGGAGGCCGGCCTGCGCTCCCTCGCCGTCCCGGTACGCGACCGCGAGGGCCGCACGGTCGCCGCGGTGAACGTGGCGATGCACGCAGCACGCCGCACGGCAGCGGACTGCGTGGCGGACATCCTCCCGCCCCTGAAGGAGACGGCGGAACACATCGAAACCGACCTGCGCGTGGCAGGCCGCTTCCGCCGAGTCCCCCTCACCTGACCGGCCCGACGCCCTCCGACCCACCCGCTACACTGTCGGCGGTGGCACCTCCACACCTCACGGTGCCGCCGCCGGCCTTCGTAGCTCAGGGGATAGAGCACCGCTCTCCTAAAGCGGGTGTCGCAGGTTCGAATCCTGCCGGGGGCACAGACAGAAGGGCCAGCTCAGGAGGGGTTCCCTCCCGGACTGGCCCTTCGTCATATCAGGCGCCGTTCCACACGCGTGCCACTACGTCCACATCCCTACCGTGGGTGGCCCACCCGCGTATGGACGGGAAGCCACGCAACAGGTCGCCCTATGCGAACTCACGCCGCGTGCCGGATGTTCTGCAGGGGCCCGCCAGACCCATCACCGAGCAGCCAAAACGACCAGCCATTGCGGTTCGGGTTCACGTCCGGCCTGTAGTACGTCACTACCGCCCGGGCCGCCCCAGTCGGTGTTTTGAAGCTTTGCCCGGCAAGCGGCCCCGAAGTGATGTCGATCCGGTTCGTGTCCCGGTCAAAGCTGCCGCGAGTCCGACGACCTTCGTAGTCGGCATACACGTTGACCTTGCGCCCCTCCTCCACGCCCTCCTTGCTCGTGGCGGCTGGCGCAGAGGGCGGCACGCTTGCGGTTCTCACGAGCCGAGCAACAACCTCGCCAGCAGTGGTGCCACCCATACGCGCCGCAAATTCGATGGAGCGATGCGTCTGTTCATCAACCTCAATGGTTGGGCTCATGCCCTCCCCCTTGCTAGTCGGCGTTGACCACTGAAGGGTAACGCAAAAAAAGAGCGTAGAACAAGTGGAGTAAGTATTTAGAGTAATCCGCGAAGCGGGGAGCCGGGCGCTGGCGCAAAGCCTGGTCGCAAGGTGGGCCGAGGGCTCTGGTTTCGAAGGGGCCCGCGTCGCTGCCGCTGCTGAGCGACGAACTGTTCGCCATGCTCGAGAGGGAACTGCTCAAGGGTCCGGTCGCGCACGGCTGGCCGGACCAGACCTGGACCCTGTCGCGGATCAAGACACTGATCGGGCGCCGGTTCCACAAGAGATACACCGTGCAAGGGGTGGCAGCCCTGCTCAGGCGGCATGGCTGGAGCTGCCAGGTTCCTGCCCGCCGCGCGATCGAGCGGGACGAGAACGTGGTGGCCGGCTGGGTGAAGGAGACCTGGCCCCAGGTGGAAGGACCGTGGCGGCGCTCGACGCCTGGCTCGTCTTCAAGGACGAGGCCGGCTTCTCGATGACGCCGCCGACCGCCCGCACCTGGTCCCGCCGCGGTCACACCCCCACGGTCCGTGTCCGAGGCCGCTCCCGCCGCCGCTTATCGGTCGCCGCCCTGGTCTGTTACAAGGCCGGCGAACCTTCCCGGCTGATCTACCGGCCCTGCCCCGATGCCCGGCCCGACGGGCGCAAAAGCTTCTCCTGGAAGGACTACCGCGACCTCATCCAGACCGCTCACCAGCAACTCGGCGGACCGATCGTGCTGGTCTGGGACAACTTGAACACCCACCTGACGGCCGGGATGCGCCGCTACATCGCCGACCGCGACTGGCTCACGGTCTTCCAACTCCCGCCTTACGCACCCGACCTCAACCCCGTCGAGGGCATCTGGTCCGTGCTACGACGCACCACCACAGCCAACCGCGCCTTCGCCGACCCCGACGACCTGATCACCGCCGTCCGACGCGGCCTACGCCAGCTCCAGTACCGACACGACGTCCTCGACGGCTGCCTGACCGGCACCGGTCTACGCAAATCATCATGACGACATCACGCTTTGAAGGTCAGTAGGCAGCCACTTTGGGGGCGAGCCTCTAAGATCTTGGCCCCAACGTCGTGCTTTAACGGGCAGGTCCACAGACTGCCCGACTCGCCATCAGCTTACGGGGCCAAGATCACTCGCCCCAAAGCAGCTCCAGCCCAAAGCCGCTCCACCGACCTCGTTTCCCACGCGGGGCGAGGAGAACCCCGATACATTAAGTGCGCTTGTCGAGATCTGAGGAACCGGGGGCCGCATGTACGAGGATCGACCTAAGACTCCGTCCGAAGTTAAGCGGAGGCTGCGTCAACACGCCCGTTTCGGCTGCTGCAGGTGCGGGCTGCCCATCTATCAGTACCACCACATTGTCCCGTACAGCGAGGATCAGCACTTCCGGGTAGAAGACATGATGCTCCTCTGCCCCTTGTGTCACGACATGGCGACGAAAGGGGTTTTCAGCGACGCTCAACAGCGGGAAATGCAAGACGCCCCCTTTAATATCCGGAAAGGGCTGGCGGGAGGGATGCTGCATACCAGGCAGAACTACTGTGCCGTGCTGGCTGGCGGCGTCCTGCTGGTGGGCGAAGGACCAGTAATCATTGCAGATGGAGAACCACTCTTGACGCTCAGCCCGGACGAGGGAGGGCACATCAAGATATCAATGACTCTGCGAGATAAGGATGGAAACCTGATTGCCCTCATTGAGGATAATGAGTGGCTGTCCGGTGATACGACGGTGTGGGATATGGAGTCGGATCACCAGAAGCTAGTGGTTCGATCTGCCGCCAACCATGTGGCACTAAATTTGAACATGAAAGGCGAACCGGCTCACCTCCGGGCTAAATTCTGGCACGGTGGCTACCTGGTTGATTTACGCGGAATTGGCATACGCATCAATGGCAGGAATGCCGGGCAGCAGATTTCGGACTTGGCGTTCGCCGGCATGGCGCTAGACCTGGATACTGAAATTCCGCGCGTACGACTCGTGCCACAACTTAAGAGAGCACTTACGATAAGCGGTCCCGACCCTCTAGATCGACTAAAGAAGACCGTAGAAGCATGGCAAAGACTCAAAGGCGAAGAACATGATTCGGCAGGACAGCGCTGACGCGAGCTGGGCCGTCTCTGGACCGTCCAAGGTCAGCCGACGCCGACCGACAACGACAGAAGCCCACGGCATCTGAACTGGTCAGAGCTGTGGGCTTCTTCAGGCCCACTGGCCAGCGGGACCGGTGATCAGTAAACCGGCTACTTACCGCAGTTGTCAGCGCTTGTCACGCCCATTAAGACTCCGCCAACCTGCCATTAACGAGAGCATTGACCCATTACTCCAGAAAACTGAGGGAATTCATTATCAGATAAACCTCGCCATCAACATATTCGGGATCGACATCAGACTCTTCGTCACTCCCTTCGAAATCCTCCGCATCTTCTGGGAGCCAACCTTCCATCAACGTTGCTGCGCTCGGCCACTTGTGTTGCCAAAGCTCGCCATATCGCAGAACATACTGAAGGCTGTGATCGACCATATCTGAGTCCACATCGTCAGGGTCACGAGAGTATTGATCCAACAGCGCTTCAAACTTTTCATCGGCTTGTCGGCATAGGCCCTCTCGAATTCCGTCGTCTACAAATTCTGCAAGATCCATGGCGTGGCTAGCCGCTATGAACAAGCCACAGTCGCTTCGATCCCTGTTAAATAGGGAAGTGAGCCCTTCCAGCCTGATCGAATCGTGAAGCTGTCGGATCCTGCGATTGGTGGATCCGTGCGTGATTCGAATCAGTGCAGTTATGTCGCCGGTCGAACCTCTGTAGACAAACCCTGGTTGGTTTAGCCTCCGCACTGCCCAGTCCTCAATGTTTGGGACATACATTGAGCCTGCGATGCCTAGGCAAAGCGCAGCTCTACCCGCCCTGGAATGCGTGGCCGTTCCATCACGCTCCAGTGTCGCCATTGCCGCTTGCTCGACTTCCGCCTGAAACGGAATAAGATTCAATCTGGCAGGAAGCTCCGCATCCACTGGTGCATCATGATAGGACCAGAGAAGGGCCACCTGATCAAAAGAGTATGGATAATTAAGTACCCTCTTGATCAGGTCGCCCTCTTCCGAAAACTTAATCAACATGAAGTCATTCACGGAAGGATTGCTGAACTCTACATAACTGCTAACCCCTTCTCCGGATAGACTAATAAGTGTGCCGTTCAGGATTTTCAAACTGGCTTTGAAATGAGACAAGCCGCGATTAGAAAATGCTAGATACGCATTCCCCAGAGTCGAAAGGTCCGCCTTCCCCCCAAAGGTAAAGAGGAGATAGAGGACATCTCTGTCACTCTCCTTCAATTGATGGTCAAACACGTGCCTCCATAACCCCATAGGGTCATTGAGGGCCGCTATGAGTTGATTACCGGGTTCACCCCGTTCGGGATCGAATGGTAAAGAGAGGAGATCCGCGATAGCCCTTGGATTGAAGCTCCTGTGCCTAATGAGCGGGCGATAGACGTCCGGGTGAGAGAAAAAGCGCTTCGCGGAATTCGGCCATTCTGACCAGTAGACATGATTGTAAAGTATCTGAGCCCTCTCTTCCCGCCCGAGAACGTCTATATCGACTGTAAACGTGAGGGGGTCGAGATCCCCTCGATCTATGCGCTCGTACCTCTGCCGTGCCTGCTGGAGAACATATTCGCGTGTTGTGCAGACGAATCTTTTAGTCGGATCCTTACGGATTCGTCGGATCAGAGACAGAAGTCTGCTGTCTTCATTCTTGTGCAACTTGTCATCTAGCGAAGTCTGGCCGAGGAAATCGTCATAGATGAAAATCTGCGGCTCCCCGTCATGCCAGACCCGGTAGACGTCTTCTACATTTTCGGATACTTCGACGACCTCGAACCCGCGATCCGCATAGTGAGCGCAAATTACGTGAGCCAATGTCGTCTTGCCTACACCTGGCGGCCCTGACACCAAAACCACGTGATTCTTTTCCACGAGGCTCATCGCTTTGCGCAAATTGATACTTGGCACGTAAGTGCGCAATGTTTCCTTGATGTCGCCGGCGAGATGCAGCGAACGCTGGATCACATTCTTTGAGATCATAGCCTCAAGGATCGAAGCGTCGTTAAGCCATAGCCTCATGTTCTTGCGAACCACTTCGGGATTATTTTGCAAAAACGACGTGATCTCAGCAATCCCGTAGATGTCCCCGGTGCTTTTAATGTAGGGCCGAAAGCCGTCAAGGATCTTCGCCTTAGCGGCTGGCGTCATTTCGACCGACGTGGCCAAAATGTAGCGTATCGGCGTTGGTTGCATTCGGTCCAGCTTGGGTAGTTCGCTATCAAACAGGTGCGCAATAAGCTTGGCGCGTCCACTTTTCATCCAGTGCTTGCATTGGATGATGATTGTCTGGTTTGGGGCAAAATATCGGAGATCGATGCCGCCGTCCGGGCCGCTTGAAAATACTTCAAGCCTCACGCCGAGTAGGCGTTCAAGCATGTCTTTACAGAGACCTTCGAAGTCCAGGTCGGACAGCTTTTGCAGATCGAGCAAGTCCATGCCTCACCACCCCCAAGGTGTTCCGCGCCGTGAAGGAAGATCGTAGTCCTTCGCTACCGCTTCAAGCGGAGGAACAGGCACGCTCGGCTCGACAGGCACTGTTTGCCGGCGGCCTGATCGTCATCGAGGCCATCGGGCACCAGCTCTTCGACGTCTTCATACAGATAGATGGCGTGCCAGAAGCCATGGCTCTCACCGAGCTCACAGTCATGCCGTATACCGCCATCGTCACGGGCCGGCCGTCACGGCTTGCTCTGGTCGACGACAAGGTAAGCGTGGCTGAGGGCGGTGTGGGTGCAGCGAGGCGTACGCGTGCGTGGTCGGTCGGCGTGCCCGCCGTCGTGGCTGACTGTCGTCGGCTGAGGTTCGTGCCACAACCGTGCCAGATGCAGGGGTCAGCCACGGTCAACATCGGTGCCCCGCAGTCGAGTAGCCGCCCGCTTCCTCGGTCGGTGAAGCCGAAACTCAGACGCAGGATCCCCCAGCCGCTCTCCTAAAGCGGGTGTCGCAGGTTCGAATCCTGCCGGGGGCACCAAACGCATGGCCCTGGCCTGGGGTTTCTCCCCAGGGAAGGGGCTTACTCGGCCTCGGACGTCCCGTCCGGGGCCGTTTGCGTGCGCGCTGCGTGAGCGGACGGGGTGGCAGCCCCCGAAATATCCCCCAACCGATCAGCACCATCCGGCACGTCGCGAGGGGCGCGTGCACGCGGGACGAGACGGGCTGCAGCCTCGGCGAGCGCAAGATCCGCCTCGGGAAGCAGACTCGCCACACACCCGGCCCCCACGCCCAGGCAGCCATTGCCCGCAGCACCACACGGCTCCCTGCCACCCCGGTCCACCCGTCGGTGGCCACACCGACCGTCGTACAGCAGCCGCAGGAGCGGCGGCGTTGATCGCCCCTCGTGTTCCCCGAGGGAACAGAGAAAGCGTTCCCTCGGGGAACACCCGATTCGTTCCCTCGGGGAACGGGCGCGTCCCGTTCGTTGCATGAACAAGGTGGCCGACCCCAGACGCTCGGCCACATCGAGACAGAGCAGTGGTCCTTGTGCGTCTGCACGGCCGACTCCCGTATCGTCGCCAGGGTGACCGACGCGAACGTGGCGGACAGGACGCACCTCCCCACAGACGATCTTGCCGAGCTGATCCGGGCATACGACATCGACGAAGTGCTGGACCGACAGCACCTGGCCGATGGCCTCATGAACGTGAACTGGCGGCTGGACACCCGGGCCGGGAGGTTCGCCCTCAAGCGGGTCACGGACGTGCCGCTCGATCGACTGCGTCGCAACCTCGCAGTCCTTCCCGTCCTGGCTTCGCACGGAGTCCCCGTATGCGCCCCGCTCCCCACCGTCCACGGCGATGTGATCGCCGAGGTCCGTGGTGGCGTCTACTGCCTCTTTTCCTGGTCGGCCGGGGAACACGTTCGCGGAACCGACCTGTCACTGACGCAGACGTCCGAGCTCGGCACACACCTCGCGGGACTCCATACAGCACTCGGCCATGCTGTCGAGGAGGCCGGGATGCCCGCAGTACCGGCCTCGGTCGCCGCTGAGGTGATCGAGGCCGACCGAGCCGTCCAGAAGGCTGACCGGCTTGCCGGAGCCGTGTCGGCCCGGGGCGCGGGCGACGCTTTCGACAGGGCCGCGGGGACTGCCCTCGAAGAGCGCAAGATCCTCCTCGACAAGCACGCCCACCTGCGCCCCGGGGGAGACACCCCTGCGGGCCCGCAGGGCTGGACGCACGGTGACTTCCAGTACCGGAACCTCCTCTGGGCGGACGGCGGACTGGTTGCCGTCCTGGACTGGGATCGGCTCGGAGTCCGCCCGTACGCGGAAGAAGTCGTTCGTACGACGCAGGTGCAGTTCGGGGTGGAGGGCGTGTTCGACCTGGAGCGGGCGGCGGCGTTCGTGGCCGGCTACCGGTCGATGATCCCGTTGGAACCGGCCGCATTGCTCGACGCCGCGCGACGACTGTGGTGGAAGCGGATGACGGACTTCTGGCAGCTCGAGTTCCACTACGACCGGGGCGACCACTCCTGCGACGAGTTGTTCCTCGCCGACGAGGCGCTTCTTCACTGGTGGACGGAGCAGCTCGACGTGGTGGAGCGGGCATTCGCCGGAACTGCCTAGATCCCCAGCTCCCGAAGCTCGGGCAGGCATGGTCGCGTGAACGTGACTGCGTGACGCCGGGCCCTCATGCCCAGCGCCTTGTGGTCCGCCTCTCGGATCGCGCGTGCCCACGTCTCGGGGCCGGCTGTGCTCGGCAGGACGATTCCGGCGTCGCCGATGGCTTCGGGGATGCCGCCCCGGTCGACCCCGATACTCGGGACGCCGTGGAGCGCGGCCTCGACGATCACGCGGGGGAAGGCATCTTCCACGGTGGAGGGGGCCAGCAGCAGGCGATGACTGCGGTACAGAGGCCCCATGTCGTACACCCGGGGCACGTACGTCACGTTCGGGTAAGCGGCGAAGTCGGCGGCCGTGTCCCACCAGCCTTCGACCAAGGTGAAGTGCTGTTCCGGAATGAACCGGAGGAGTCGGTGCAGTAGCTCGGATCCCTTGGCGGGGATGGGGTTGATCATGAGTACGGACGCGGTGCGAGCCTCGCCCAAGCTCTCCCCGGGCAGCGCGAACGGCGGGTACATCACGGCGAGGCGGGTGGCAGGCGTGTGAGGTGCACGCGCCCGGACGAACTCCGACACGGCGAGACCGTAATGGGGTCGGCCGGCGAGGACCCCCAGGCCGGTGGCAGAGACGGAGTGCAGGAGGCCGGCGACGAGCGCGGTCGGTCTGGCCTGGACGGCGAGCTGCGCCGAGCCCTCCTGCGAGGTGAACACGACATCAGGGCGGAGATCTCCCAGGAGGCTGCCCAGCGCGTGCTCCACGTTGTTCTGCATGAACGCCGCGCACTCGACCCCGTTCCACCGGTAGCGCAGGGTGCCGTCCGCCTCGTCGTACGCGACGCGATGCCTGTCGAGGTGGGCGCACATGTCGGGGAGCTGGGTGACTCCGTCCCAGGGCGCCTCGTGTGAGCCGAGGTAGGTGACGTGCCACCCGGCGGCGGCGAGTTCCTCGGCGAGGAGCTGCTGGGTGACCTCGGCGCCGCCGATGAGGAACGGGGGCGGGGTGCGGCGCCAGGCGAACAGGGCGGTGGGCATCTTCCTTCACCTCGCCCAGAAGGTGACGAGGGCTTCCACTGCCTGGGCCACATCGTCCGGCTCCGCGTCGGCGGCCAGGACCGTGAGCTCTCGCGTCACGGGCCGACGGGGCGTGTGGACGAAGTAGTCGCGGGCGTGGCGGAGGAAGCCCGGCTCGTGGAGGAAGTACTCGGACTCGGCGGCGGTGTGGCCGGCGGTCTTGCGGCGGAGGTGGAGCGTCTCCGCCGGTACGTCGAGGTAGAGGGCGTGGTCGGGGCGCAGGAAGGAAAGCGTCTTGAGGCGGTCGCGGAGCTGGTGGTGGACGCCGTACCCGAACAGGGCGTCCAGGGCGTACGCGTGGGCGAGGAGGGTGTCCACGGACCGGTCGAGGATGACGAACTGCCTGCCGCTCGCGGCGGCCGCAGCGACGCGGGTCGCCTCGATCTCCATGAACCTCTCGAAGGCGGCGAGTTGGGCAGCCGCCGAGTCGGTGCGGGCCGGAGGGATGTCGTCGCGGTGGGCGATGTGCTTGACGTAGCAGTCGGAGACGAACGCCCGCGAGCCCAGGGCGGTGCGGCGGAGGTGGCGTATCGCCGTGGACTTGCCGGCGTAGGAGGGCCCCTCCAAGGCGATGATCAGCACGTCGACTCCTCCGTCCTGTAGAAGCGTTCGGCGTAGAGGCTGGGCCCGTCGACGAGGTCGGCCGCCGTGGTGAAGGCGTGCCGGATCGGCCGGTACATCTTCCGCGCTGGATGCATCTGCGAGCCGTGCATCCGCAGGACGGTGACCTTGTCCAGGACGACGTCGGTGATGTCGACCAGCTCGGGCCGCATCGTCGCCCCCGTACGTGTACGGAACAGGTGCTGGTCGCAGCCGGCGAGCGCGTACGTCGACCAGAACGCAAGGTCCTCCCAGAACCAGGTGCAGCCGAGGCGAACGGCGGCCTCATGGACGAGGAGGTGGTCGGGGTGGCGGGTGACGGCGGCGGGGGCGAGGAGTTCAGCGCCGGGGTGGGCCGCGACGACCCGACCGAGTGCCTCGGTGACCTGGTCAAGCACCTGTGGGTCGTAGGGACGGTACGGCGGCTCGGCGTCCTTGTGGCCGAGGAGGTGTCGGCGGGCGGCGAACGGCGCGAGCGCGGCGGCACCCTCCCGGTCGCGCAGTTCGGACACGGTGTCGACGTCGGCGTACGTGACCTCCAGGGCGGGGTGCACGCTCCGGGAGCGGGTGAAGACGGTGGCCACGGTCAGCGGTCGGGGGCTGGCGAGGAAGGTGCCAGAGGCGGAGAGGGCGAAGTCGTCGTGGTGGGGTTCGATGACGAGGACCGGGCGGTCGGCGGGGGTGCGCGCCTCGATGTAGTACGGGACGCGGGTGTGGGGTGCGGTCACCTCCAGCACGTGGTGGTCGTGGGCCTGGTGACGGGCGGCGAGCTGCTCGGTGTGCGTCTGGTGGGCGCGGTGAAGGTCGTCGGGGAAGACATGGATGCCGTGTCCGTCCGGTACTGGCAGGTCGACCAGGAACTGGGGCTGCACAGGGGTCTCCTTCGTCATCGCACGGTCATCTCGTACCAGTGGCGCCACATGCGGGGCGACCGGAGGCGCAGGCGGGCGGTCACGGGGTTCTGCCACCAGAGCATCCGCAGGCTCGACCACTGGTCGTAGCGGCGGGTCGACGGGCGCACGCGCAGCTCGTCGAGGATGGTCACGGGCCTGTCGGTGGCCTGGCCGTGGGCGGTGAGGCGGGCGAAGAACTCCACGTCCTCGCTCATGAACAGGTCGTCCCGGTACCCACCGATGTGGTGGAAGGCGTCGGCGGTGCAGAACTGGTTGACGCCCTGGGCCCCGCCGCGCCGGGTGCGGTAGTGGTCCCAGTAGGCACACAGCAGGCGTGCGCCGAGCCGTTCCGGGGTGTAGAGCGGCGGGATGGCGCCGCCGACGGCCCCGGCGTCCATGGCGGCGGCAGCAGCGGTGACCGCCTCCAGGGGCAGAGCCACGTCCGCGTCGGTGAAGAAGAGCCGGCCGCTGCGGGCCGCTGCGGCTCCTGTGTTGCGGACCCGACCGATGTTGCGGACGGACTCGGTGACAACGCGGACGCCGAAGGAGGCGGCCATGTCTGCGGTGGCGTCGGTACTGGCGTTGTCGACGACGACCACCTCTCCCGTACGGCCGGTGATCTCCTCCCAGCGGGTGAGTGAGGCGAGGACGGAGGGCAGGTAGCGGGGCAGGTAGGCGGCCTCGTTGAAGGCCGGGATCACTACCGACAGGGCGGGGGTGCTCATCAGCGCGTCCTTTCCGGGCGGCGCGTACGGAAGAGGTGCGGGGTCCGTCGGCTGAGGTCGTCCAGGCGGCGAGACCACAAGACACGGTCATCGCCAGGGGATGAATGCGCCCAGGAGCGCAGAGTGTGGAAGACGACCCAGGCACCCAACAGGTGGTCATCGAGGGCAAGGGGGTAGGCGTCGGTGACCGTGCGGGCCCGGAGAGTCGAGAGGGCGTCGGTCATGACGAGGGTCTGGGCAACGTCGGATTCGCGGGGACCGGCCGCGGCGTCGGTGAAGTCGACCAAGTGGCGGATGGCTCGGGGGCCGGCGATCACGACGTTGTCGCCGTGCAGGTCGCCGTGGCACCACACGGGCGCCGTGCGGACGGCGTCGGCGATGGCGGCCAGCGCGGGCGCGATGCTGTCGAGGCTGCTGGGCGGGCAGCGGCGGCCCAGTGAGGTGACCTGCTCGTGAAGGGGCCGGCGCGGGGCCCACGGCCGGACGGGGGCCCGGTGCAGGCGGCCGAGCAAGCCGGCCAGGTCTTTCAGAGCTCGCTCGTCGGAGATCCGGCCGGAGCGCATGGCGCTGCCGAGGGTGAGCGGGCCGAGGTCGGCGGTGACAAGGGCGGTCGCCTCGTGGCCTGGAACGTGCCCATATCCGATGAGGGCCGGTACGGGGACGTGGTCGGCCACGGCCCGGATGGCAGCGCTCTCCGTGATCGCGTTGCGGCGTGCGGTCGCCGCGTACAGCTTGATCACGACACTGCGTCCGTCGGCCAGGTCCGCCCGGTACACGACGGTGCGCGTACGTGCGGACAGCCGGCGGGCGGTGCGGGCCGGTACCCCGGTCAGGGCGAGGGCAGCGCGCGAGACAGCGGGCGGTACCCCCGTACTCACCGCCCACCCGCCGGTTCCACGCCGACGGCACCCAGACGCCGGACGTGACGCATGGCCCCTTCCAGGTGCCGCCGGTATTCGACGACTTCCTCCGTGACGGGGCAGTCGGCCTGCCACGGCTTCTCAGGACCGACGAAGTGCACGAGGGCGGCAGTCGGATCGGGCTTCGGTGACCGCGTGACGACCCGGCGCACCCAGTTCCCGCGTTCCAGGAATCGGCCGACCTCGAACCGGTTGCAACCACCGGCCACCGGGCGCACTCGGCCGGATCGCAGAAGCCACAGGTTCAGGGCGTCCTGGTCGTTGTGGAGGATGTGGCGCCGGGCGTGGATCAGGGCCTGCTCGACGCCTCGGCGGATGCGGGGCATGTGGTCGGTGTGGGTCCAGAGCACGCCCGCGTTGAAGTACGGGCGTCCGCGCAGATGGGGCCAGCGCTCGGCGGCTCCGGGCAGTGCCGGACACTCGCCGACGGCCGGGTTGAACTCGTCCCGCACGGCGCCGGTCTCGTCCGGCGCAAGGGAGCCGAACGGCTCGCTCACGTCTCCGCGTACGAGCACGTCGGCGTCCACGTAGATCAGGTAGGGACGGCGGACGAAGCTCGGCGTGAACTCGAACCTCAGATAGGTGGTGACGGCGATGTACGAGGCGTCTGCCATGCGCGAGGAGCGCAGAGGAGCGCATCGGCGGAGGTCGAAGGAGCCGAAGCCGGCCCGCTTGGCGAGGTCGGCGAGGAGGAGGGCCTGCGACGGGGCCAGGTCGAGGGTGAGCACCCGTACGGCAGCTTCGCGGCGGGCCACCGGGGTGAGACTGTCGGCCAGGCCGGCGAGGGCGGCGAGGCCGGGGACGAGGTACTGCTGGTCGATGCAGAGGCCGAACGCGTACACGGCGACTTCGCCTTTCGGGCGTGGTGCACGAACGTAACGGAGGGGTCGGCGGTGAGCGCGGGTACTCACCAGCTGTCCCGGGCTTCGGAACGGGCGAGGATTTCGAGGCTGTCGGGCTCGTCGGCCTCCCAGTGGGGTCCGCCCCCGGTCAGCGGTCGCAGCACCCACACGGTGCCGCCGGCGCGGACATCGGTGACGATCGCCCGCCGTCCGTCGCCGTCCCGCACGAGGTCACCAACCCAGGCACGCTGGGCGCTCACGAGGCGCCCTCCTCGTACGTGTCCGGCTGCGTGAACCAGCCGGAGGCCGCGTCCGCGATGTCGCGACGACGCCGGGCCTGGCCGGGGGTTCGACGGGTCGGGGTAGCGCTCGACGCGTCCGCGAGGAACCCTCCCCGGTCGCGGAGGAGAACACCGATAGCCGCAAACTGGGCGGCGTCGGCGGCGACATGCGTCAGGCCGCTGACGACGACACCTCGGATCATCCCGGCGGACAGGGCAGCCGTGACGGCCTGCCAGCCCGGCCGCTCCATGAGCGGCAGCGACGGGGCGGGGTCGGACCAGACGCCGGCGACATGCCAGTGCCGGGCGTCGGCGTAGTAGCGGCCACGCTCCTCGCTCTCACCGAGGGCGGTGGAGGTGGTGGCGCAGGAGTAGACGGCGACGGGTACGTGCCCGAGGCCGCCGGGCGGGTTGGTCGGCATGCCCACAAGGCTGCTGGGCTGCGGAGTTGGGGCCCAGGCACGGCCCGTCGCAGTGGAGAGACTCCGTATCCGGTCGGACTGCCACGCCGCGTGGCAGCGGAAGCAGGGTCGCCCGAAGGTGTGCCACGCCCCGTAGCAGTCGCGCTGATGGCCCGCCCGTACCTACTACGGGCCGTGGTACTTGGACTCGTAGGTCAACGCACTCCGAGGGGTACGCCCGCGGAGTTCGCCAGTCCTCGCAGCCGGTTGACGGACACCCCGGCGAGTCGACTGATGATGACGCCGGGAAGCATCTGGTGACGCACCCATCCCGGGGCCATCGCGCAGACGGCCTGGAGGGTGTCGGCTGCGGCCTCCCACCGTCGGCATTCGACCTGGGTGAGCGCTACGTCCAGGCCGTAGCGGGCCCGAGTGGCCAGGGGCACCGTGTCGTCCAGGCGCACGGTGTCCATGAGCCGCAGCGCTCCAGCCGTATCGCCGAGGGCCACGGAGATACTCATGGCCTGCGTTGCGGCGTACATCGGTCCGTACGGCTGGGCGTGCGCGCCACGGGCATGTTCGTCCCCGATTCGGGCGGCGACGGCGTGCGCCTGGGAGAGGTATTCGCGGGCGTTGTCCGAGCTCGCACCGCCTCGGGACGCGGCGACGGCGGCATTCGTGACGAGCTGCCCGTACACGCTCAGCCGGTCCGGGTCGTGCTCGCTCATCTTGGGCTCGATCCGGTCGGCTTGTGCTGCGGCAAGGAGGAAGCCCTGCTTGGTCCGGCCGTCGCGGAGGTTGACCCACGCGGTGGTGGCGGCAAGGTGCGCATCACGGAGATCGTCTCCGCCCTGCACGGCGATCTGGCGTCCGTATGTCAGCGCCGCATACGCCAGATCTCGTGATCCGAGCACGTTGGCGGCCATGCCCGCTGTCTGAAAGATGTCGGTCAAGACGCCGGCGGCGGCCTCCCGCTCGTTGAGGCCGGCCATGTCGAACCTGGCCCGCGCTTCGGGAAGGAGCCGCCCAAGGAGAGTGCCGAGCTCGGTGTACCGGCCTCCCCAGTACGCGGCATCCGCGCGACGGACGACGGCGCGGAGCTCGGCGACGGTGCCCGGCTCGACCTCGGCGGGGATGCCGATGGCCGCGTCATGGGTGGCTGCGGAGACCAGGCGTAACGCGGCCCGCTCGTCGCGGTCCATGGACCGCCGTGGCGCCTGCTGACCGAGGAGCACGGCGATGTCCGTGCCGAGCGCGTCGGCAATCGACAGCAGGGACGGCAGGGAAGCCGTTCCGCCGCGTTCGAGCTTGCGGACCACGCCGACGGACACGCCGGCCGCCTCCGCCAACTGCTCCTGTGTCATGCCGCCGCGCAGCGCCTTCAAGCGCTCAGAGGTGGTGTACTCCGACCACTGCATGCTCCAGAACCTCCGCGTGATGGGCCCGACACGGACAGTACTGGCTGGAGCGGTGGAGCCGACAGCCTTTGATCAGACCGCAGTTGGGTTCACGCGGCGAGCACCGCTGTGACACCGAGGAGGGCCTCCAACTCGGTCACGGCCTCATCCTCGTCCGTGACGTGGACCGTGGCGATGCCCAGATCGACGGCCGGAGGAAGGTTCACCGCGTGATCGTCCACGAACACGCACCGTTCGGCGGGCAGCCCGATCCGCTCCAGGGCGAGTTCGTAGATCGCCGGATCGGGCTTCGCCATGCCGACCAGCTCGGAGACGACGTGCACGTCGAACAAGTCCCAGATGCCGACGTGTTCGTACGGGTCGAACGGGTCGAGGCCGAAGCTGTTGGACAGCAGGGCAAGCCGGTGACCGGCGGCACGCGCGGCACGCGCGAGCGCGACCATCCGACGGGCCACAGGCACCCCGGCCCAGGCCCGCCCCATAAGGTTCACCGGATCCACGTGCGCACCCAACAGCGCGGCCGTGCCCTCGTTCCACTCGGCCTGCCCGATCTCCCCGATCTCCAGAGCCGCGTACAGACGCCGGCCCTCAGGGTGATCGTTGAGAGTACTGCGCCATGCGCCCGGAGCCAGCCCTTCCGACACGCACCAGGCGCGGTGGACATCGATCGGGCTGGCTGTAAGCACCCCGGCGAAGTCGAGGATCAGACCGCGCCTGTCGGCGACATCAGTCCTGTGCGGCATCCGATGATCTTTCCTTCCCTGATGGGTTCTCTCGGCGACGCTACCGCGCATCGACCACTCGGACGGGCGAAGCCTCCCTCACCCATTCGCGCGAGCACCTGGCGCCCCATCCGAAGGAACGCCTGGTCTGAGGGACGCTCGATGGCAGACACAGGCCGTTCATCCGCGCCTTCGCGTCCCGCCCGTCGTGCCCTAGCGACCACGGCACGCCGTTGCCCCGTGCGCCCAGGCCAGCTCATCGCCAGACGCCGGTGAAGAAAATCCACCGTTTTCCGCACCTGACGTCAGGCCCCGCATCAGGCACGACGCCTCGCTGCGCTGATCAGGAGGACAGCACCGCGAGGCACAGTCTGAAACTCGCCCCAAAGCAGCTCCAGCCCAAAGCCGCTCCGCCGACCGCGCGGCTACCATCCGAGCAGGGGGGCTCATGGGGATTGTGGTCTGTGTTGGGTTCGTCACTCTGGCGGGGTACATGGTCCGGAGCGCCGCCATGGTGTGGCGCGACCCCCGCCGAGCTCGGACGGAAGCTGCCGGGTGGGACAAGCTCGGCAAGCGTGGAGCCTGGGCGGTCACACGCGGCATTGTGCCCGTTGCCGGTATGTTCACCTGCCTGGCCGTCATGGCGACCTCGTTCCTCGGAGCCGAGTCCTGGGGCACGGTTCGAGGCGCCCTGGAGACGGTCGGGACCGTGTTCTTCGCCGTGATGTTGATCTGCTTGGTCGCCATCGCCTCCATAGCCGTGTTCAACAGGCCAAGATCCCTCGTACCGCCGTACCTGCGCGACAAACGCCGCCTGTAGCGACGAACAGAGGCGAGCGCCCCCGGGCGATCAGCATCGGGCTCTCAGGCCGGGAGAAAGGCGCCCGTGCCCGATTGGAAGGCACACGAGGGGGAACAACGGGGAGTCTCGGCGAGCCGCCCAGAAACGTACAGGTCAACGAACCAGCAGGTCAGGCCCGAACCGCGTACGCGATCTTCCAAACAAGTGCTCCACGTCGCCGCCCATTGGTCATCGTGGGCATCTGGTAGTAGGCGTTAGGGTGCGACTCCTATTGAGCCGGACGACGGGGGCGGCGGTGTCACTGTTCTATGAGGACTTGACCTACGAGGATCTGGTCGATTGGGCCGGCGAGGAGCACGTCGAGCGCGTCACCCTCGAAACCGTCACCGACTGGCAGATCCCGACTGAGGACAAGGCGGTCCTGGTCGAGGTCGGGGTGCCTCATGTCGAGCACCTGGTCACCCGTGCGTGCTTCCAAACTGAAGCGCAACCGACGCTCCAGACCAACAGGGAAACTCTGCTCTATAGGCTCACCGAGGAGACAGAAGCCGGATTGCGATGGTTCTTCGGAGCGGAACCCGGTACCGGTGTCGTGTACCACGTCGCGCCTGACGGAGGGACCCGGTTCGCCAACTCCTCCGTCGTGCTGTGGGTGCAGTCCCTGCACCACTACGGCCTGCGGATCGACACCAACGATCTCCTCCTGGTCGCCCAGAACTTCGGCACCCTGATCGCCGGCCGGTTTGACGCCGCTCGTCGTGCAGGCCTACGAGCTGTCGGAACGGGAGCTCGAGGTCAGCCGGCGGGTGGCGCGCGGCCTGTCCACGAGCGGGATCTCCGAGGAGCTCCACCTGTCGCCGCACACGGTGCGCGACCACATCAAGGCGATCTTCGAGAAGCTCGGCGTGTCCAGCCGCGGCGAGTTGGTGGGCCAGTTGTTCACCGAGTACTACGAGGCCGTGGATCCGTCCTCCACGGCGGCCCGGGGGGGGGCCGCGGGGGGGGGGGGGGGGGTGGCCGGTGTGGGGTGGGAGGGGGGGGAAGAAGAAGGGAGTGGGGTTGTTTCGGTTGGGATGAGGAAGAA
>NZ_JBHJRX010000009.1:135107-192238 GCF_042268605.1 Streptomyces sp. NPDC056296
CCTTGTCCCGACTGGGGGTGTGGGGGGACGGTTTTTCGACGGGGTGCGGTGGGGTGGTGGTTTTTTTCTCCGTGGTGGTCGGGTGGCCTCCTCGGGGGGGGCGGGGGGTGCCGCCCGGTGCGGCGTAGAAGGCGAGGAAAGCGAAGGGACTTGGGTTCATTTAGAGTGAAATGAGAAGGAAGCCCCTTCATGGCCTCGCCGCGGGCAACGCTAGCACTCAGCCCGGTATCAAGTCGCGCAGATTTTCGAGGGTGACGACCCGGGAGTCCGGGTGCAGCCCCTCGGGGCGTTCGAGACCGATGTACGTCACGGGCTCCTCCGGGACCGGCCCGCCGTCCCACAGGTCCAGGGCCGTGGTCTCGCGGGACATCAGGTCGATCAGGTACCCGATCGTGAGCTGCTCGCGCTCCACGAGTGCACGCACCACCTTGGACACCGACAGCTGGTTCTCCTCGACCCGGTTCTGCGCCGAGATGCCCTTCAGGTACAGGTGCAGCCACTTCGCACGCCACCTGCCGTCGTCCCCGCGCCGGAAGGCCAGGGGCAGCGCCACCCGACCCGTCCCACGCAGCTCCGACTTCATCCGCACCGTGCGCGGCTCGAACGGACGGCCCCTCTGCGCACCCTCGCGCAGCATGAAGCCGAAGAACGACTCCTCGACCTCCTCGAAGCTCTCGCCCGCGTAGATGTTGACCTGCGGGACGATGAACGTGCTGCGCACCCGGTCCAGGGACAGCTCGATGAACTCCGAGGCCCCGTCGGGCGCCTCGGTGACATCGCCCGAGTGCTCGCCCCCGACGGCGGTGAGGGCCGTGTAGGAGAGCCAGGAGTCGGTGCTGTAGTCGCTGTGCAGGAGCAGGGCCGACAGGTCGTAGTCGGTCCGGTGCTCGGTTTCCTTCCAGTACATGAAGAAGCGCAGCCGTTCGCCGTCGACCTCCGAGACCGAACCCCGCGGCAGTACGCCGAACCCCGCCGCGGTCGCCCTGCCACTGAGCGGGAGCGCCACGTCGAGGATGTCGGGGTCGAGCAGCAGCCGGCCCGGTACCGGGAGCCGGCGGCGCATCTCGGCGTCGAGGGCGGCGATCAGGCGGTCGCGGTCGGCGGCCGGTACCGGAGGCCGGGCGTCGCGGGCGACCCAGGCGCGGCCCCGGCGGTTGATGAAGATGCGGGGTTCGTCGGTCTCCCGCTCCCGATTGTGGAAGTGCTCACGGACCGAGAGGACGACCCGGCCGGAGACCTCGGGAGCGACCTCCACCGCGGCGGCCACCACCGCGTCCCGCTCCTCCTGGTCGGCGGCGATGCGCAGCAGGACGTCCAGGGCGCGGAACAGCCTGCCGGGCGCGGACTTCAGCAGCCTCACCGCACCGGGGACGTCGGACTCGTCGAGCAGCTGCTCAAGGCGGCTGCCGAAGGACCGCGCCTCCTTCTCGCCCCGCGCGACGGCGAACACGTCGGCGGCGTGCGGCCAGCTCGGGTACTCGTGCGGATGGAGACGCTCACCGAGACGCTTGAAGGGCTCCCGGTGCGCGTGCACGTCGGCGAGCTTCGCGGGGTTCGCCGCGACCACCGCGTCGAGGCCCGCGAGCAGTCCCCGGCGCACCGGCCGCGGCAGCGTCCGGAACCGGGTCGGCTCCTGGAGCGTCACGTCGCCGCCCGACAGCGCGCAGGCCAGCCGCAGCACATCGGTGACGGTGTCCAGCAGGAGGCCGGCGCCGACGCCGAGGCGGGCCTCGTTGACGACCGCCCGGTTCTCCCGGACGGGGATCGTCTCCGGCTGCGGGCCGAGCGCGCATCGCTCGGCGAGGGCCTTGAGGTCGCGCAGGTGGTCCTCGCCCAGTGGCGTCGTGCTGCCCGCCAGCGCCAGGTACAGGTCGGTGAGTTCGTCGTCCAGGTCCCGTCCGAGGTGCAGGACGGTCACCCGGTCGCCCGCCGCGGCGATCAGTTCGTCCTGCGCCGCGAGCATCTCCTCGTAGGTGTGCTGGTAGCGGCCGTACGCGGGAAGGCTGAGCAGGTCCAGAACCCCGTGCGCCAGCTGCGTCAGCACGTTCTCGCGCGACGTGTCGTCGCCGAGCGCCTTCGTCACGCACCGCATCCAGAACTCTTCGGTGTCCGGCACGTTCGCCGGGAAGTCGATGAAATACGCGTTGTGCCGGACGTGGTCGCCCACCATCTCGCTCACGGTGTGCAGCGTCCGCTCGGCCGTGTGCAGGACCGCGGCCTCGGACAGCCCGGACAGCCGCTCCAGCAGCTCGGCCGAGAGCTTGAAGCCCACGGATGTCAGCGCCGCGTCGAACTGCCGCGCGGCGGCGGCTCCTTCCCCGGCAGAGCCCTCGGGGGAGGGAAGGCGGTGGGTATGCCGGATGACCAGCGATGCGAGACTGTGCGCCATTCGGGGATGATCGCAGAGGTGTGCGAGCCGGCGCACAGGAGTTTTCCACCGCTCATGTGGACGGGTGTTCGGCGTGCACGACCGTGATGAGAGGGTCGGTGCCCGGGGTCTCGATTTCGTCGACCACGGCGACGGCCAGGTCTTCGGCGCTGATCCGGGACAGGCCGTCGGCGCCGGTGAGCAGGGTGTCGGTGCCGAGGCGGTAGCGGCCGGTCCGTTCGCCGGGTTCGAGCAGTGCCGGAGGACTCAGGTAGACGCAGTCGGCGTCGGTATGGGACTGGCAGGCTCGCAGCTGGGCGATTCCGGCGGCGGCTACGGCCCTGATGTCGGCGGGCACGTACGCCGGGTTGTCGGCGACCAGCAGATCGCGGTCGCCGGGGCTGCGCAACGCGCCGGCGCCGCCGACCACGAGGACGCGGACGCCGAGCCGTGCGGCGACGTCCAGCACCGTGCGGGTGGCGCCGACCAGGAACTCCTCGTCGACCGGCACGGTGCGCAACGCCAGTACGACGGCGTCCGCGGGGCCGTGGGAGGCGGACCCCGCGAGCGCCTCGCGTACGGCGTGCGAGTCGTTCGCGTCGACCGCGATCGGCGTCACGTTCGGCTTGCCCGGGTTCCTCGGGTCGCCCGGGTTCCTCGGGTCGCCCGGGTTCTCGCGCTCGGGTTTCCGGGACAGGGCGAGTACCTGGTGTCCGCGAGCGGCGGCCTCGTCGGCCACCCGGCTGCCGACCATTCCGGTGGCGCCCAGTACGGCGATCGTCATGCCTGTCTTCATCGGGTCCGTCCTTCTCGTACGTGCGCGTCGGCCATCAGGTCTGCTCGGATTCGGTCTTCTCCCGGACCGCCGGACTGCCGCGCGCCGCGCGGCCCGACCGGTTCGGGACGTTGAGCTGCGCCGCGAGCAACGCGGTCAGGGCGAGGGCGAAGCCGAAGGTCTGCGGCAGGTTCAGTGACTCGCCCAGCCCGATGCCGATGACGGTCGCGACGAGCGGGGACAGCAGCACCAGCGGAGCGGACGCGCCGACCGGCAGCTTTCCGATGCCGCGGAACCACAGCGTGGACGCGATCAGACCGCCCGCGCTGCCGAGCCACAGGTATCCGCCGGCGGCTCCGGCGTCGATGCGCGGCGGCGCTCCCTCGATCGCGAGGGTGAGCGGGAGCAGGAGCGCACCGCCCGCCGTGAGTTGCCAGCCGGTCAGGGTCAGTGGGCCGACGCCCGCGGGCAGCCCCCACCGCTTGGTGAGGACGATCCCGGTCGCCATGCCGGCCGTACCGGCGAGGCCGGCCGCGACCCCGACGGCGTCCAGCCGGGCCTGCGGCCCCAGTACGACGAGCCCGACACCGACCACGCCTGCCACGCCCCAGACCAGCCGCCAGGCCGTGGGCCGGTCGTGGAGCAGCGCGACGGCCAGCCCGGCGACCATCAACGGCTGGGCGGCACCGAGGGTGGCGGCGACACCGCCCGGGAGTCGCTCGGCCGTCACGAACAAGAGGGGGTACAGGGCACCGATGTTGAGCGCGCCGAGGACGGTGGCCTTCCACCACCAGTCCCCGCGCGGGAGCACGCGGGTGATCGCCAGCGCGAGCAGCCCGCCGGGCAGTGCGCGCAGCATTCCGGCGAACAACGGGTGTCCGGGCGGGAGCAGTTCCGTGGTGACGACGTAGGTCGTGCCCCAGACGGCGGGGGCGAGTGCGGTCAGGGCGAGGGTGGCCGCCTGCCACGCGTACGGGATGCGCGGCGGTCTCGGTGCCCGCTCGGTCGAGGTGTGCATGTGAGGCAGTCTCAGGACCAGCCCGGCCATGCGTCCAACACATGGTTGTCATCGCAGCCATGAGCCGAAACGATGGCCGGTGTGGACCTCCAGCAGATGCGCTACGTCGTCGCCGTGGCCGAGACCCGTAACTTCACCCGCGCCGCCGAGCGCTGCTTCGTGGTGCAGTCGTCGCTCAGCCACCGGATAGCCGGCCTGGAACGGGAACTCGGGGTCAAGCTGTTCGCCCGGTCCAGCCGCCGTGTCGAACTGACCCCCGCAGGGGCGGCGTTCGTCGCCGGCGCACGCGAGTGCCTGGCCGCCGCCGACCGCGCCGCCGCCGACGCCGCCGCCGCGACCGGCGTGGTACGCGGCCGGCTCGCCGTCGGCGTGATCGTGACGACCGCCGCCGTCGACGTACCGGAGCTGCTCCAGCGGTATCGCGCCCGGCACCCGGACGTGCACGTCGCTCTCCGTTCCGGACGCAGCGACGAACTGGCGGCGGCGGTCCGCGAAGGCGATCTGGACATCGCCTTCCTCGGCATGCCGGAGAGTGCACGGCCTTCCGGTGTGGAGTGCGTCGTCCTCGCCCACGACGAGCACGTGCTGATGGTTCCGGCCGGGCACCGGCTGGCGGGCGTTTCCCGGGTCACCCTGCCGGAGGTCGCCGAGGAGACGTTCGTGGACTTCGTGAGCGGGACACCCGCCCGGGCCCAGTCCGACCAGGCGTTCGCCGCCGCGGGCCTGGCCCGTGACGTCGCGTACGAAGCCGGCGTCGTGGAGCTGATCACCCGGCTGGTCGGGCGTGGGCTCGGCATCGCGCTGCTGCCGTCGGCGTTCATCCGGCCGCGGGCCGACGACGACCCCGGGCTGACGCTGGTCCCGGTGGTCGACGGACCGCGTCGCGTCGAGTACCTGGTGTGGAGCCGCTTCAACCCCAGCCCGGCCACCCGGGCGATGCTCGACGTCCTGGCGGTCGGACCGCCGTCAGCACGCTCCTGACCCGCGACGGCTCACCCGGCGGTGACGACGGGGCTGCTCACCCACCACCTCGACCGGCTCTTCCGGTCAGGGGTTCAGCCCCGCTCGGCGCCGTCCGCCGCCACCGCCCGGCCTCCCGGGTGGCGCAGTGCGCAGAAGTAGCCGACCGCGAGGGCGACGGCCATGGCGTAGAAGACCCACTGGTTGGCCTCGGCGAAGTCCATGCGGATCGCGGGCATCGCCCCCCGCATCGTCGTCTCCGTCGCGCCGTCGCCCGTGGGGGTGCGGGCGTCCGCGTTGCCCGTGATCGCCTCCGTGACGTCGCGGGCGACGGAATGCTCCGCGTCCGGCGGTACGCCGCGGGTGCGGAGGGTCTCCGTGACCCTGTCGGTCATCGTGTGGGTCAGCATGGTGCCGAAGACGGCCAGGCCCACGCTCGCCGCGTAGTTGCGGACGGTCTGGGTGATGCCGGTGACCTCGCCGTACGAGGCGTTGATCGCGCGGTTGACAGCGTCCGTCGACGCCGGGGCCAGGATGAAGCCGATGCCCGCGCCGGCGAGCGCGACGTAGGGCCACTGGTCGTGCATGGACAGGTCGGTGAGCTTGCCCGCCCAGAGCGCGAAGCCCACGGCGCCGACCGCGCAGCCGATCCGCATGGCCGGGCGGGCGCCCCGCTTGTCGAGGATGCGGCCGCCCCACTGGGAGGCGATGGCGAACCCGGCGAAGAAGTACAGCAGGTACAGCGCGGCCTGGTTGGGTGAGGCGCTGAGGGAGACCTGGGCGTAGACCGAGGCGAAGAAGAACACGGGGACGAACGCCAGCATGGCGAAGAAGAGCACCAGCGTGTCCACGGTGAAGGCGCGGTCGCGGAAGACGGCCAGGTTGATCAGGGGGTGGCGGCGGGTGGTGCGCAGCTCGTAGTGGCAGAAGAAGGCGAGGAGGGCGAGGCCGCCCGCGATGCAGAGCCACGTCGCCGCGCTGTCCCAGCCCCAGGCCGACGCCTGCTGGAAGCCGAGCACGCTCAGGCCCATGCCGGCGACGATCAGCAGGGCGCCCCTGACGTCCAGCGACTCGTCGCGGCGGCGGTCGGAGATGTGGGCGAGCGCGGTGAGGATCAGCGCGATGATCGCGACGGGAACGTTGACCCAGAAGATCGCCCGCCAGGTCCAGGCGGTCAGCCAGCCGCCGAGCAGCGGTCCTACGGCGGTCAGGGCGCCGGTGAGGCCGAAGAAAAGGGCCAGGGCGCGGCCCCGGCGCTCCACGGGGAACACCGCCACGACCACGGCGAGCGCGGCCGGGAAGAGCAGCGCGGCGCCCAGACCCTGGGTGGCCCGGAAGACGACGAGCCAGGTCAGCGCGTGGTCTCCGGTGGGTACGCAGCCGCACAGGACCGAGGAGACGACGAAGACGAGGGTGCCCGCCACGACCACGCGGCGCGGGCCCCACAGGTCGGCCAGGCGTCCGCCGAGGGCGAAGAAGGCGGCCAGGGAGAGCAGGTAGGCGTTGATCACCCACTGCATGCCCGAGGTGGAGAGCCCGAGTTCGGAGACGATGTCGGGGGCCGCGATCGAGACGATCGTCTGGTCGATGAACGTCATCGCCACCGCGAACATCATGGCGGCGAGCGCCAGCGGCTGGGAGGCGGCGCGACCGGCTCCGGGTGCGTTCTCGTCCCGCTTGGTGTGCGTTCCGCTCACCCGGCCAGTCTGCGCCCGACCCCGCGCACCCGCATCCGGGACCGCCACCGGGGCGGGCTCAGGAGCGGCCGTACTCCGCCAGGGCCGGTGTCAGCAGGTCGAAGGCGCGCGGCGCCTCCCGCGTCAGCACCTGGGCGATCTCCGGGTTGGCCGAGCCGGCCAGCGTCAGTTCCTGGATGCGGGAGAACAGGACCCGGTGGACTCCGCCCAGCAGTGCCGCGGCCGTGCGGGGCGTGATGTCGTCGGGCGAGGTGGCCGTCGCCCCGGCCAGGGCCGCGGTCAGCGACTCCTCCCGCCGGTCGTGGAGGCCGCGCAGGCAGGAGGTGAGGGTGGGGCTGTCGGCGATCATGCGGGTGAAGGCCGGGCCGGCGAAGCCCGCGATCGGGTCCTGGGCCTCGACCGCCGCCAGGAAGGCACGGCGCAGGGCCGCCAGCGGGGTCTCGCCCGGTTCGCGCGCGGTGACGGTGCCGGCCAGGGCGGCGACGAATTGGTCCTGGTGGTCGAGGACCAGGTCCTCCTTGCGCGGGAAGTAGTTCGTCACCGTCTTCTTGGCGACGCGGGCGGCGTCGGCGATCTCGGCGATCGTCGTGCGCTCGAAGCCCTGCTCGATGAAGAGCCTGGTCGCGTGGTCGGAGATCAGCTGCCGCGTCTCGCGCTTCTTGGTCTCGCGGAGTCCGGGCGCCGGCGTGTTCAGGTCCATGCGGGCAATCTTACCACAGTAGTATTTTTATGTTGACAGCTTGGATGCCTCCTGCGTAATCTTACCCTCGATAAACGAATTTACGTTACGGGAGTTCACCGTCAGCAGCCCGGACGCCGGCCCCTACGCCCTCACCGAAGGGCCGGACGGCGCCCTCTGGTTCACCCTCGTCCACCAGGACGCCGTAGCCCGCCGGGACCCGGGCGACGGGAGTGTCACCGTCCACCCGGTCGGAGCCGGACCGACCGTGATCGCGCCGGGCCCGGACGGGGCGATGTGGTTCACCGAGTACCGGGCGCACCGCGTCGGCCGTATCGCCCCGGACGGCAGCTACTCCTCCTTCGCGCCCCCGACCCCCGAGGGCGGGCCGTTCGGGATCGTCGCCGGGCCGGACGGAGCCATGTGGTTCACGCTGTCCGGCGTCGACCGCGTCGGCCGCGTCACCATGGACGGCGAGGTCACCGAGTACCCGGCGCCCGGCGCCTTCCCGTCGGCCATCACGGTCGGCCCGGACGGGGCCCTGTGGTGCGCCCTCAATCAGCAGAACGCCGTCGGACGGCTCACCACCGACGGCCGCGGCACCGCCCACCCCCTGCCGACCGAGGGCGCCGCGCCGGTGGGCATCGCCGCGGGGCCCGACGGCGCGCTGTGGTTCACCGAGATCGGCGCCGGGCGGATCGGCCGGATCACCGTCGACGGCGAGATCACCGAGTACCCGCTGTCCGACCCCGCGACCCGGCCGCACGCGGTCACGGCCGGGCCCGACGGTGCGCTGTGGTTCACCGAGTGGGGCAGTGGCCGGATCGGCCGGATCACCGTCGACGGCCACGTCACCTCGTACGCGCTGTCCCGCCCCGACAGCGAACCGCACGGCATCGCCCGGCACGGCGGCGCCGTGTGGTGCGCGCTGGAAACCGGCTCCCTGGCCAGAATCGAGGTCACCGCATGACCGACCCCACCATCGACCCCACCACCGATCCCACCGACCCCACCACCGCTCCCGGGCCCGCCGCCGGCACCGCACCCGACCCCGGCGTCCTGCACCCGCTCGCCCAGCACCCGCGGGTCGTCCTCCTCAAGCCGCTCGTCACCGACGAACGCATCCAGGTCGGCGACTTCACCTACTACGACGATCCCGACGACGCCACCGCCTTCGAGACGCGCAACGTGCTCTACGCCTACGGGCCGGAGAAGCTGATCATCGGCAGGTACTGCGCGATCGCGTCCGGCACCCGGTTCCTGATGGCCGGGGCCGAGCACCCCACCATGGGCGTCTCGACGTTCCCGTTCACCATGTTCGGCGGCGCCTGGGCCGAGGCCACGCTCGACCTCGTCACCGGCATGCCCAGCCGCGGCGACACGGTCGTCGGCAACGACGTGTGGTTCGGCCACGGCGTCACCGTCATGCCCGGCGTGCGCGTCGGGGACGGGGCGATCGTCGCCGCGGGGTCGGTGGTCACCGGCGATGTCCCGCCGTACACCGTCGTCGGCGGCAATCCGGCCCGTCCCATCCGCAGCCGGTACGACGCCGACGACGTCGCGCGACTTCAGCGGGCCGCGTGGTGGGACTGGCCGGTCGAACTGGTCACCCGCCATGTCCGGACGATCATGTCGGGCAGTCCGGCCGACATCGAGGCCATCGCGACGAAGGAGCTCCCCTGACCGACACCAGCCGCAATCCCGGCCGCCCCGCGACAGCCTCGACGGAAGGAACCCGCTTGACCGACCGGACGCACCACACCATCGACTCCCCCGTCTTCGACGCCGCAGCCGAGTTCGACCGGCAGGTCCGCACACTCGACGCGCTCGGCTACCCGGCGCTCTGCGGGCGCACCCCGGAGCAGTTCGCGGAGCTGGTGGCACCGCTGCGCGCCGAGGCCGTGGCCCACGCGGGCGACCCGGGCCAGGAGTACGACCCCGCCGCGTCCGGCCGGGTGCCCTTCGTCCTGGTCGTCACCCGCGAACTCGCCCCGACCGAGCGGACCATGCCGCTGACCACGCTGCACGGGGGCCGGCTGCCCGGGTTCGTCGACCGCTCCTTCGAGCCCGGCTCCCTGGAACGGTTCGTCGCCACCGAGGAGGCCGAGCCGCCCGGCCGGGACGGCGTCCACCTGCTGTTCGACGTCGAGCGCGGGGAGGAGTTCTGCGGGGCCGTGCCGGGCGACGCGATGGCCACCGTCGCCGAGCGGGGCCGCGGACTGCTCACCATCGAGGAGGGCATCGCGCTGATGACGCACGCACCTCAGGTCCTGGTCAAGAACAAGTGCTTCTCGCTGGGCGGTTCACGGTCCGGCGACCGCCGGGTCCCGGCGATCTGGATCAGCCAGAAGGCCCCGAAGCTCGGCTGGTGCTGGGAGGGCAACCCGCACACCTGGCTCGGCATGGCGTCGGCCGGCGGCCGGCGGGCCTGAACGCTCACGCCGGCCCGGCCGCTCCCCCGCCGTCATGGCCCTGGTACCGCAGCAGCAGCATCGCGGCGTCGTCGTGGTGCGGTCCCGCCGCGTGCCGCACCAGGTCCTCGCGGAGGGCGTCCAGGGCCCGGTGGACGTCGCAGTCCTTCAGGAGGTGGGCACGTTCGGCGAGCGGGTAGAAGCCGCCCTCCTCGTCCCGGGCCTCCGTCACGCCGTCGGTGTAGAGGAGCAGCTGGTCTCCGGGGGTGAAGGGCACCGGATACGGCTCCGGGCCGGGGCCGCCGTGTGCGGCCAGGCCCAGCGGGAGGGCGTAGGAGGGCGGCTCCGGGAAGTCGGCGGTGCCGTCGCGGTGGACGACCATCGGGGCCGGGTGGCCGTAGTTGAGGAGGACGACCTGGTGGTCGTAGCCGATCTCGGCGACGATCGCGGTCACGAACTTCTCGTCCTCCAGCTCGCGGGCGACGCTGCGTTCCAGCCGCTCGCCGAGCTTGACCAGGTCCTTCTCGTCGTACGCCGCCTCCCGGAAGGCGCCGAGGACCCGGGCCGCGGTCTCCACCGCCGCCAGGCCCTTGCCCTGCACGTCGCCCACGATCACCCGGACGCCGTGCGGGGAGGCCATCACCTCGTACAGGTCGCCGCCGATCCGGGCCTCGGCGAGCGCCGAGGTGTACGAGACGGCCGCGTGCAGCGGGCCCGCGGTCAGCGGTACCGGGCGCAGCAGGACCCGCTGGGCCACCTCCGCGATCGACCGCACACTGGCCAGTTCCGCCTCCCGGCGCGAGCGCATCACGGCCGCCGCGATCCCGACGCCGGTCACACCGGCCACCGACACCATGGCGGTGTAGCCGCGGGGGCGGTCGAAGAGGCCGTTGTACAGGCCGAGGCCCACGCAGAGCAGCAGCGCGACCAGCCCGATCACCGCCGTACGCCGCCAGCCGCCGACCAGTCCGGCGAACGCCGGTCCCAGCGACACCAGCGGCAGGAGCCCCACCCCCGGCCCGGCCGTGAGGTCCACGACGGCGACCACGGTCATGGCCGCGGCGGGCGTCCAGGACAGCATCGCTGAACTGGACGGCGACTTCTTCACGGTCATGACTACTCCGGTGTCGCAGCGCTCAAGAGTCGCCTCTTCCCTGTTCTCAGGCGTCCCTCCCCAGTCTCTTAGACTATGCAACGGTTTGTTGGCGCAGGAGTTCCCGAGCGGTCCTTAATCCAATCGAGGCCGAGTGACGCGCCCGCCGGCGCGACATGTCGCGGGGCTAGCATCCGCTCATGACGACCTCAGAGAACACGCAGCGCGACGACAGTCTTCCCCTCGACGTCGGGATCGACGCCCTCCAGGGCGGATCCGCCGACCTCTCCCAGTACGAGGGCCGGGTCGTACTGGTGGTCAACGTGGCCTCCAAGTGCGGGCTCACCCCGCAGTACGCCGGCCTGGAGCGGCTGCACGAGCGGTACGCGGAGCAGGGCCTCACCGTGCTCGGCGTGCCCTGCAACCAGTTCATGGGCCAGGAGCCGGGCAGCGCCGACGAGATCGCCGAGTTCTGCTCGGCGACGTACGGCGTGACCTTCCCGATGACGGAGAAGGTGGACGTCAACGGGGAGGGCCGGCATCCGCTGTACGACCGGCTCGTCGGGTTCGCCGACGCCGAGGGGCACAGCGGGGACGTCCGCTGGAACTTCGAGAAGTTCCTGATCGGGCGGGACGGCAAGGTCGCCGCCCGGTTCTCGCCGCAGGCCGAGCCGGAGTCGGCCGAGGTCGTGGCTGCCGTGGAGGAGCGGCTGGCGGGTTGACCTTGCCCCTGGGGCAGGCCCGAGCGTCGTCGTCGCCGGGCGGAACAGGCCGCCCGGCGACGGAGGATGACGACGTGGACGATGCACGCGACGACGAGTTGCTGACCATCGGGGCGTTCGCCGCGCGGGCCCGGCTGTCGGCCAAGGCCCTCAGGCTGTACGACCGTATGGGCCTGCTGGTGCCCGACCATGTGGACGAGGCCACCGGCTACCGCTACTACCGCACCGGCCAGACCGAACGCGCCCGGCTCGTGGCCCTGCTGCGCCAGCTGGACATGCCGCTCGCGAAGGTCGCGGAGGTGGTCCACGCGGACGGGCCCGGGGCCGCCGTACTGCTCGACGCCTACTGGGCGGGAGTGGAGGCCCGGGTGGCCGGACAGCGGACGCTCGCCGACTACCTCCGTGGACGTCTTTCGGGGAGGAGCTCCGAGGTGTACGGAAAATTCGTGGTCGAGACGGTGGACGTGCCCGAGCAGGTGGTGATCAGCGAGACCCGGCACACGCTGGCGGGCGAGCTGCCGGCGTGGATCGGTGCCTCGCTGACCCGGCTGGAGGAGGCGGCGCGGGGCTGCGGGGGTGTGACGGCGGCGCCGTTCGTCGTCTACCACGCCGAGGTGTCGATGGAGAGCGACGGCCCGGCGGAGTCGTGCGTGCCGGTCGCCGACGAGGCGGCGGCCCGGGTGTGGAGCGAGGAGCGGGGGCGGGCCTGGCAGTCGCAGGTGCGGGTGGAGCCGGCCCGGCGGCTGGCCTACACCCGGATCACCAAGGCGCAGGTGGCCCATCCGCAGATCCTGGCCGCCTTCGAGGCGGTGGAGGAGTGGATCGCCGCTCAGGGTCTGACGGTGGCGGGTCCGTGCCGTGAGGTGTACTTCGCCGACTGGGAGGCGTCGGGCCCCGCGGACCCGGTGTGCGACATCGCGTTCCCCGTGAGCTGAGCTCGACCGAGCTGAGCCGACGCGGGACCGGAACTGAACAGAGCCCTCTCGGCAAGGTCGGCGAACTGGTCGAGAGGGCCCCGTCGGGCCGGCGGACGGCGCGCGGAGTCGTTACTCCTTGACCGAGGTCACGAAGGCGTTCCACGCGTCCGCGGGGAAGGCCAGCGTCGGTCCTCCGGAGACCTTGGAGTCGCGGACGGCGAGCGCCGCCACGACCGGTGACTTGACCTCGACGCACGCGCCGTTTCCTCCGGAGTAGGAGGACTTGGTCCACGATTCCTGGGCGCCCTGGAGAATTGCCATGTCTGCTCCGATGGTGAGTCGCTGAGTGTGGTTCACGCCAATGACGCGTGATCTTTGGCGTGATCGACGCTACTCGCTGACCCAGCCGTACGGAGCAGCCATTCACCCGACCGGGTGGCATATTCCAGGCGACTCTTCCAGTACTACGCACCAGGGATGTAAGATCCGTCCCCGCATCAGCGGGCGTACTCCTTCGCCACGTCCTCGATGCGCCGCCGCGACTCCTCCACGTTCAGGGCCTGCGCCCGCAGATGCTCGTACATCACCGTGTACTTCTGCACGTCCTGCGCCTTCTCCAGGTACAGGTCGCTGGTCACGCCCTCGATGTACACGACGCTCGAGTCGGCGGCGTCGGCGAACTCCAGGATCGAGTACTGCCCGTTGATGCCGGGGTGCCCCCCGACGTCGAACGGCAGCACCTGCACGGTGATGTGCGGCAGCTGCGACATCTCGGCGACGTGCTCCAGCTGCTCCCGCATCACCTGCTTGCCGCCCACCACCCTGCGCAGGCAGGCCTCGTCCAGGACCACCCACAGCCGCAGCGGGTTGGTGTCGGCGGAGATGCGTTCCTGGCGCCGTATGCGGACCTGGACCCGTTTCTCGATGTCGGCGACCGAAGTCTCGGGCAGGGCGCCCTGGATGAGCGCCTCGGCGTAGGGCCGGGTCTGCAACAGGCCGGTGATGATCTGGGGTTCGTAGGTCCGCAGCGACTCCGCGTCGGTCTCCAGGCCGATGTAGACGCTGTACGGGATGTCCCCGAAGGCGTGCCACCAGCCCTGCTGGCGCGAGTCCTTCGCCATCTGCATCAGCGAGTCGACGATCCGCTGGTCCTCGACCTCGTAGACCCCGCACAGGTCGCGGACGTCACGCTGGCTGATGCTGCGCCGGCCGTTCTCCAGGCGGCTGATCTTCGACTGCGAGACCAGCAGCCGCTCCGCCACCTCCTCGGCCGTCATGCCCTTGAGCTCACGGAGCCGGCGCAGCTCCTGGCCCAGCCGGCGTCGCCTGACGGTGGGATTGACATTGGACGCCACGGGACGTGCACCTCCGGCTGCGTGACTCATACCTGCCACTTTGCGTATCTGCTGCTGAGCAGACTGCCACCAAGGTGCTTTCCACCGCTGGGAAACGGTCGATATGCGCCGCGTACACGCCAGTTCGGGGCGCCACCCGCACACATGGCCGCGCGGGGCGGCGGGACCGTACCGCCGTCCGGGCGTGCCGGACGTACGGTCGGTCCCGCCGCCCCGCGCGATCCTGCGGCTCCCGTGACCGGGCATAGGGGACTGGCGGTGCGGCGGTGACTCACTGCTGTGCGTCTACTGCTGTGCGTTGCTGCGGTGGGTGCGGCTCAGTGGGCCACCGCACGCGCCATGGATCCGTGGCGTGGTTGCGCCGGAACACCGCGGGCGGGTTCCGGGGCGGGCCTGGCACCCGGTCCCGCGGCCTGGCGGCCGGCCGGGGCCGGAGCGCGGCGTGGCTGTGCCCCCGCGCCGTTCTGGACGTCCATCACCGCGTGCGCCACCAGTCCGCCCATGGGGTCGTGCCTGATGAGGTCCCGCAGGCGGGACCGTGACGAGCGTCCTTCGTTGCCCGGGTAGAGGTGCTTGCCGAGACCGACCGCGTGGGCCAGCGCGGCGAGCGCCGCGGTCCGCGGGTCCGGCGGTACGCCGGTGCGGATCGCCGAGTCGAGGCGGGCCTTGATCTCCCTGCTGATCGCCGTGTCCGTCGCCTGATAGCGAGTCGTCGGCAGCACCCCGCACATCTGTCCCTCCACGGCATGCACCATGCCGCATCGCTCCAGATGCGAGAGGTAGGTCTGGCGCAGCCCCAGGCGGGGCCCGCCAATCCAGTTGACCGCCCGTACGGGAGCGCCACGCCTTCGCAGCAACTCCAACGCGCAGTCCAGTGTTGGATCTCCTGTCGGCCGTGGTGCCACCACGGCGATACGATCCCCGTCTGGGGCTATCCGTCCGGCCAGCGCCAGCTCCACCAGCTGTGCTCCGGCCAGACCGAGGTCGAGCGACTGCGGCTGTGCGGTGGTACCCGTGGTCGGGTCCAACGCCAGCAGCAGAAGCTCTTCCGGAAGTGTTCTGCGGCTCCTGCCCATCCATGCCTCCCCGCGTGGATGAAAGACAGGGTGACCCCTCTCACATTGGTCTGTCGAGGGTGCGTGACCGGTTCGCAATGGAACCAGTAGGTATGTCGTTCTCGTCTACCGCGTGGGTTCCACCCGTACACAGGACACTGGTACATGGTTTCGGTACGGGTTCGGTAGCGCGCGTGAGGCGTGCGGCGCATGGAGGAGGCATCGGTGGCGGGCGAGTCCCCCGACAGGTCGAAGCAGCGTGAGTCGTCGGAAGAACCGACGTCGGGGAGCGCGGGTCCGGTTCCCGAAGCCAGGACCGAGGCGAGCGAGACGCGTGATCCGCGGCTGGCGGTGGCACGGGAGGACGACGCGAAGCCGTCGGCGTCCGCGGGGTCCGCGGGGTCCGCGGGGTCCGCGGGGTCCGCCGGGTCCCGTGGGGGTGTCGATACGGCGACGCGGGTGCTGTCGGTTCGCGAGACGGAGGCGGAGTCCGACGCGGAGTCCGACGCGGAGGCGGAGGCCGGGGTCGAGGGCGCCGGCTCGGAGGACCCCGTCGAGGACGGCTCCGCCGAGACGCCCGAAGCGTCTGACGTCTCCGAGGCGTCCGATACGTCCGGCACCTCCGAGGACGAGCGCGCCGAGCCCGCCGCCTCCACCGACGGCCGGCTGCGGGACGCCGTCGCGGCCTGGGTGGCGACCGCGGACGAGCGGGCCGCCGCAGAGGCCGGCGCCGAGGACACGCCGCGCGCGGGGGCCGCGGAGGAGACCCGGCGGGACACCGCTGCGGACTCCGACGCGCCCGAGGACGAGCGCGACGCGACGGCCACGGACGCCGGCACGGGATCCGGGACCGACACCGACGCGCCCGAGGACGCCGAGGAGCACCCGGGCGGCGAACCCGACGACCGCTCCGACGCACCGCAGGACGCGAAGAAGCGCGACGACGCCACCGCCGACGCCGCAACCAACGCCACCGCGGCCTCCGACGCGCCCGAAGACGCCGAAGCGCACCCGGGCGGCGAGCCCGACGACCGCCCAGACGCACCGCAGGGCGCGAAAAAGCGCGACGACGAACGCGCTGCCGCCACCGCGGACTCCGACGCGCGCAAGGGCACGAAGGAGCGCGCGGGCGCTGCCGCCACCGCGGCCTCCGACGCGCCCGAAGACGGCGAAGCGCACCCGGGCGGCGAACCCGACGACCGCCCAGACGCACCGCAGGACGCGAAAAAGCGCGACGACGAACGCGCTGCCGCCACCGCCGACGCCGCCGCGGACTCCGACGCGCGCGAGGGCACGGAGGAGCGCGCGGGCGCTGCCGACACCGCGGACTCCGACGCGACCGAGGGCGGCGAAGAGCGCGTGGGCGGGGAGTCCGGCGGCCGCTCCGACGCGGCCGTGGGCCCCGCGGGGAGCCCGGAGGGGGAGCGCGCTGACGGGGCTGCCGACGGCGATGCCCGCGGTGACTCCGAGGAGGGCGACGGGCGTTCCGTCGATCATCCCACCGCCGTATTCAGGGCCCCGCGGCCCTCCGCGCCCGCCGTCGACCAGCCGACGACCATGCTGAAGCTGGGCGACACCGCCAACCCGCCCAAGAAGACCGGCAAGGGCGCCGCCGCCCCCGTACGGCCCGCCGAGACCGAGGCCGAGCGGACCAGCAAGTTCGTCGCGCTCCGGCACCCGGACGACCCCGCGACGCGCAAGCCCCCGCCCGAGGCCCCCAGGGCGCCGCAGGCACCCCGTACCGGGGCCACCGCCGCCGTACCGCAGGTCGGGCCCGAGCGGACGACGCAGCAGCCGCTGCCGCCGAAGCCGCCGCTGGACCTGCTGGCGGAGCTGACGAACACCCCGCCGCCCCCGGAGACCCCGCTGCGGACGACGGTGCGCCGGGTCAAGATCTGGACCCCGCTGGTCATCCTGCTGGTGATCGTCTTCGGCGTCGTGCAGTCGATGCGCGAGCTGCCCGAGCCGGAGCTCGACCTCACGGCACAGGACAGTTTCACCTTCGAGGGCGGCAAGCCCGAGATCCCGTGGCCGTCCAGCGGACAGGCCGCGCTGGACGTGCAGGGCATCGGCACGTTCGGCTCGTCCGGTGATCAGAAGCCCGTGCCGATCGCGAGTGTCGCCAAGGTCATGACCGCGTACGTCGTCCTGCGCGACCACCCGCTCAAGAGCGGCGCCGAGGGTCCGAAGATCGAGATCGACCAGGCGGCGGAGGACCAGTCGCAGGCCGGCCAGGAGTCGACCGTCAACGTGTTCCAGGGCGACTCGATCTCCCAGCGCGAGGCCCTGGAGAGCATCCTGATCGCGTCCGCGAACAATGTGGCGCGGCTGCTCGCCCGCTGGGACGCGGGGTCCGAGAAGGCGTTCGTGGAGCAGATGAACGCAGCCGCGAAGGACCTCGGCATGACGAACACGACGTACACCGACCCGTCGGGTCTGAACAACACGACGGTGAGCACGGCCGTGGACCAGGTGAAGCTCGCCAAGGAGGCGATGAAGGAGCCCGCGTTCCGTGAGGTCGCCGCGATGATGTCGTACGACGACTACAAGGGCGTCAACCACTCCAACTGGAACCACCTGGTCGGCCACAACAACGTCGTCGGCATCAAGACCGGCACCACCACCTCCGCGCTCGGCAACCTGGTCTTCGCGGCGAAGAAGGAGATCGGCGGCGAGACCCGGACCATCGTCGGCGCCGTGGTGCGCCAGCCGGCGGGCGGCAAGGACAACACCATCCTCGGTGCCGCGCTGGACTCCAGCGACAAGTTGATCCGGGCCGCGCAGGACACGCTGGAGTCGTCGACGATCCTGAAGAAGGGGAGCGTCGTCGGATACGTCGACGACGGTCTCGGCGGCCGGACGCCGGTCGTCGCCACGCAGGACGTCAAGGCCGTCGGCTGGCCGGGCCTGACCGTCAAACTGACGTTCAAGGCGGACGAGGTGCCGCACACGGCCGCGGCCGGTACGAAGGTCGGCACGCTCACGGTGGGCGACGGCGAGGCGGCCGGCGCGGTGAAGGTGCCGGTCGCGCTGCAGGAGGACCTCGTGGAGCCCGCCTTCACGGACAAGCTGACCCGCGTGGGCTGACGGCCTGCCCGCCCGGGCCGCACCGACGCGAACGCCCCCACGGCCACCCGGCCGCGGGGGCGTTCGCGTCCCGGAAGCTCCTGGAAGGTCCCGAAGGGTGGCCGCGGGGTCCCGGAGGGGAGGAAGCCACGGTGCGGGAGTGCGTGCTAGCGTCACGAAACGGGGCAGGTCGCCGGTCACGGGAACGGGACACGGCCGTAAGCAGAAGACGGGACACGGGGAGTGCCTTCAGGTGGCCACTGCGGAGCCGACACGCGCCGACGACGCCGATCCGGGCCCGGAAGCCGGCCCGCGACCACACGTACCCACGCCCCGCGAGGACGCCGGGGACGGCGGCCGTGAGCCGGACCGTACCGAGCCGGAACGGTCAGAGCCGGAAGCGCCGTCCGCTGTGAAGGCCGCCTTCCTGTCCGTGCGCGAGCGCATGCTGCGCCACCCCGTGCTGTCCGTGACCGCGCTGGCCGGAATCCTCCACATCGCCTGGTTCTTCACGTTCGCGAACAGTGGCGGCGACCTCGCCGCGCAGGACGCGTGGTCGGAGTTCGTCGGCCGCCATCCGGACTCGGCGTACAACCTCGCCTGGTACGGCGGCATGCACCCGGTGTCGTACAGCGTGGTCTCGCCGTATCTGATGTCGGTGCTCGGCGTGCGTACGACGATGATGATCGCGGGGACACTGTCGGCCGGGCTGCTGACGATGATCCTGATCCGCAGCCGGGTGGTCCGCAATCCGCTGTGGGCGTCGCTGGCGGGCCTGTTCGGGCTGCTGGGCAACGCGGCGTCGGGGCGGGTGACGTTCGGGCTGGGCATGATGTTCGGTCTGGGCGCGGTCGCGGCGGTGTTCTGCTGGCCCTACCGCTGGCGGCACGACCGGTGGGCCAAGGGGCTGTGCGCGGCGCCGCTGGCCGCGCTGTCCACGATGTCCTCGCCGGTCGCGGGTCTGTTCGTGGGCCTGGTGGCGGTGGCCCTGTTCCTCCAGAAGCGCCGCCCGGGCGCCTGGTCGCTGGGGCTGGCCCCGGCGGCGGTCGTCGCCCTGTCGGCCGTGCTGTTCCCCTTCTCCGGTACGCAGCCGATGGCCTTCGGCTCGGCGGTCCTGCCGATCGTGTACGCGGCCCTGGTGTACGCGTTCGTGCCGCGCACCTGGACGACCGTACGGATCACGTCGGCGGTCTACGGCCTGTCCGTGCTGCTGGTCTGGCTGATCAGCTCCCAGATCGGCTCCAACATCACCCGTCTCGCGATGCTCTTCGCCGGGGCGGCACTGGTGGCCGCGCTGCCGTTCACGGTGGCGCGGACGCGCAAGTGGTACGCGCTCGTGGTCGCGATCGTCGGCTTCGTCGGCTGGATCGGCTTCAAGTCGGCCGACGACGTCATCCACACCCAGCCGACCGCTTCCTGGGCACGCGAGCTGGCACCGCTCCTCAACGAACTGCAGGAGGTCGGCGCGGAGAGGGGCCGGGTGGAGGCCGTACCGGCCCGCTCCCACCGGGAGGCCTCGGCGCTCGCGCCGTACGTGAACCTGGCCCGCGGCTGGACCCGCCAGGCCGACATGGAGCGCAACCCGCTCTTCTACGACGACACGCTCAACTCGGCGAACTACCACGAGTGGCTGAAGCGCTGGGCCGTGCACTACGTGGTGCTGCCCAAGGGCGAGCCGGACGGCGACGGCGGCAAACGCGAGCGGGAGCTGCTCCAGCGGGGCCTGCCGTATCTGAAGCAGGTCTGGGGGGACGCCAACTGGCAGCTGTTCGAGGTGCTCGACCCGACGCCGCTGGCGGAGCCGAACGCGGTCGTCCAGAGCGCCGAGCAGGACGAGTGGACGATCGACGTGAAGCAGCCGGGCCGCATCCTGGTCCGGATGCCGTACTCGCCGTGGCTGAGCCTCGTCGACGCCGAGGGCAAGAAGCTGGAGCCGCCCCAGGAGACGGAGGCCTCCAAGAACGGCCCGGAGGGCACGCCGAAGACGTTCGACAACGTCAACGGATGTCTGACGGAGACGGAGGAGACCGCCGAGGGCGACAAGTGGACGGTGCTGATCGCCCCCGAGGCGGGCACGTACCGGCTGGCGTCGCCGTACGGGCTGAAGCGGGGCACGCCGTGCCCGGACGAGCTGAAGTAGGCGGCCTCGGGAGGCCGTCGCGATGTTCATGTAGGTGAACCGAGGTCAGCAAGCCGAACATTTTTACTTGCTCTTGACCCTCCCCTTCCTTGTCGTGCCCGCGTCGTCGCAACCACGATGAGCGGGCACTTCGCGGCCTGCCTCGCCCCTACCCCGCTCGTGCGAAGTGTCAGCCAGCTGAGCGGAGTTCACAAGGCGGACCCCGGAAGGGGGCACATGAACGGTCTCGACTGGTCCGTGCTCATCGGCTACTTCGCCGTCATGGTGGCGATCGGCGTCTGGTCGCACAAACGCGTGGACAACGTCAGCGACTTCTTCACGGCCGGCGGCAAGATGCCCTGGTGGCTCTCCGGCATCTCGCACCACATGTCGGGCTACAGCGCGGTGATGTTCACCGGGTACGCGGGCATCGCCTACACCTACGGCGTCACGTCCTTCGTCACCTGGTCCTTCCCCATCGCGCTCGGCATCGCCATCGGGTCCAAGCTGTTCGCGCCGCGCATCAACCGGCTGCGCTCACGGCTGCACGTGGCCTCTCCCCTGGAGTACCTGAAGAACCGGTACAACCTGCCGACCCAGCAGGCCCTCGCCTGGTCCGGCATGCTGCTGAAGATCGTGGACGTGGCCGCGAAGTGGGCGGCCATCGCCACGCTGCTGTCGGTCTTCACCGGCATCACGCTCAACCAGGGCATCCTGATCACCGGCGTCATCACGGGCATCTACTGCACGATCGGCGGCCTGTGGGCGGACGCGCTGACCGAGCTGGGCCAGTTCGTCATCCAGCTGCTGGCGGGTGTGGCGATGTTCGTGGCCGTGGTCATGAAACTCGGCGACCACGGCGGCTTCTTCGGCGTCTGGGACGAGCCGGAGCTCCAGGGCCACGGCGAACCGCTGGTCGGCCCGTACGGCACGGTGTTCCTCCTCGCGTTCCTCTTCATCAAGCTCTTCGAGTACAACGGCGGCATGCTCAACCAGGCCCAGCGCTACATGGCCACGAGCAACGCCCGCGAGGCCGAGCGGTCGGCGCGGCTGTCGGCGGTGCTGTGGCTGGTCTGGCCGCTGGTGCTGTTCTTCCCGATGTGGATGTCGCCGCTGCTGGTGGAGTCGCAGAAGGCGGACGGCTCCGACTCCTACGCCCTGATGACCGAGCAGTTGCTGCCGCACGGGCTGCTGGGCCTGGTCATCGTCGGCTTCTTCTCGCACACCATGGCCATGTGCTCCTCGGACGCCAACGCCATCGCGGCCGTCTTCACCCGTGACGTGGCGCCGGTGCTGTCGGCGCGGGCCAGGGGCTGGAGCGAACGGGCCGGGCTGCTGGCGGCGCGGCTGGCGACGGTCGTCTTCCTCGGCCTGTCGATGGCGGTGGCGACGCAGGTCGACTCGCCGACGTTCAAGGACATCATCACCGTCGTGATCAAGTGGGTCGCCGGACTGATGGGTCCGATCGCGATCCCGATGATGCTCGGTCTGCTGCGGCCCTTCCGCCGCTCGGGCCCGACGGCCGCGCTCACCAGTTGGGCGCTGGGCCTGCTCGCCTTCTGGCTGGTCAACTACCCGATCAACTGGAACGTGGAGGGCGGGGTGCCGCTGGAGTACCAGGTGTCGATCCCGCTGGCCGTGTCGCTGGTCCTGTACGTCCTGATCGGCTTCGTGAAGCCGGAGGACACCCCGGAGCGGCTCGCGATCATCGAGCGGGTCAACACGGACGGCGACGACGACGCCTCCGGCGCGGCGGCGGCCGTACCGGCGCCGGCGGGCGGCGTGGAGGACGCGGTGGGACGCACCCGGGTGGGCGACCAGGGCTGACCGCTCGGTCGGCTCCCGGAGGATCCCGGCGTTCGCTAACCCCGCGGGTACCGTGCCAGCCACCCCGGCGACGATCCCGCCGGGCCGTGCAGTGCGGGGCCCTGGGTCATCTCCATGGCGAAGTCGTCGGCCAGTTCCAGGATCGTCGGGCGGCCCTCCAGCTCGGCGAGCCAGGCCGGTGGGAGGGCCGTTTCCCCGTGCAGTGCGCCTAGCAGCCCGCCGGTCAGGGCACCGGTCGCGGCGGAGGGCCCGCCGTGGTTGACGGCGAGCCGCAGCCCGTGCCGTACGTCCTCCCCGACGAGGGCGCAGTACACCGCGGCGGCCACCAGCCCCTCCGCCGTCCCCTCGCCGATCAGCTCGGTCACCCGACCCGGGCCCGGCATCCCCTGCCGTACCGCGCCAAGCGCGTGCTGGAGGGCGTCCGACACGGGCTGGTGTCCCGGCCTGGCGGCGAACAGGGCGAGTCCCCGCTGCACGGCTCCGTCGAGGCTCTCGCCGCGCGCCAGCCCGTGCACGATCACGGCGTACGCGCCCGCCGCCAGGTTGCCGGTCGGATGGCCGTGGGTCTGCGCCGCGCACTCCACGGCGAGCTGGGCGACCAGTTGCGGCTCCCAGCCGACCAGGAGCCCGAACGGCGCCGACCGGGCTGCCGCCTCGGGCCCGCGCTCACCGGGGTTCTTGGGTGCCTCCGGCGTGCCCATGGTCTCGTCGCCGAGGCCGAGCAGCAGGTGGCGGGGGGCGTCCCGGCGGGCGTACAGCCACTCCTCGTGGGCCAGCCACCCGTCGTCCTTGCGCCGCAGGTCGGGTCCCCAGTCACGCTGCGTGGCGGCCCAACGCCGGTACGCCCGGTGCAGGTCGGTCGGCGGATGCCAGGCGCCGGTGTCCCGCCGTACCTGGGCGCGGATCAGCCCGTCCACGGAGAACAGGGTGAGCTGCGTGAGGTGGGTGACGGCACCGCGCCGGCCGTAGGCGGGGGCCAGGTCGGTGAGCCCTTCCGCGCCGTGGGCCTCACGGATGCCGTCGAGGTCCAGCCCGTCGACGGGCGCGCCGAGGGCGTCCCCGACGGCCACCCCGAGCAGCGTCCCGCGCACCCGGCTACGGAAGTCCTGCTGCTCGGCACGCCCCCAGACGGCACCGGTCGTCGCGCCCACCTGGACCTCCCCTCGGCACTGCCCACATCACTGCACGCACCACTGTCCGTACGTACGACGTCCAGCACTGTATTCGAACGAGGGTGGCCGGTCAGGGCCGGAACGGTGTGGAAACGTTCACGTGGCGACGCGCGTCTCGCGGCAGCAGCGGACGAAGTCCTGGACGACGGGGTTGTCGTCGTCGGCGGGGGCCCAGGCGACACCGACACTGGTGGGGCTCACTCCGGTGACGGGGCGGTGGACGACGCCGGGGCGGGTGTAGAAGCGGGCCGCGGACTCGGGGGCGAGGGCGATGCCGTATCCGTTGGCGATCGCGCTGAGCCAGTCGTCCGGCTGCTCGGTGACCGCGCCGACGCGCACCGGGTGGCCGTCGCGCTCGTCGGCGGCCAGCCAGTACCCCCGCCACCGGCCCGTTTCGGGTGGGGCCGCCACGAACGGCTCGTCCCACAGGTCGCGGAAGGCGATCACCTCGCGAGCGGCCAGGGGGTGCGCCTCGGGCAGCACGACGCAGCGGGGTTCGCTGAACAGGACCTCCGCCCGCAGCGCCTCCTGACCCGGGAACGGCAGGCGGACGAGGGCCACGTCCACGTCCGCGTCCGCGAGTCCGGCGGACGGGTTCGACCAGGCGGCCTGCCGCATCTCCGCCCGCCAGCCCGGCCGACGCCGGGCGAACTCCGCGATGATCGGCTGTGTCGCCTCGTTGGCGGCGCTGGCGATGAATCCGACCCGCAGGACGCGGGCCGCACGGCTCGCCGCGGACCTCGTCTCCCGCACCGCCCGCTCCCACCCGGCCAGCAGGGCAGGAGCCCGTTCCGCCAGCGCCCGTCCCGGCTCGGTGAGGGTCATGCCGGTCCTCGACCGCGTGAACAGGTCCACGCCGAGCCCGGCCTCCAACTGCCGGATCTGCTTGGTCAGCGCGGGCTGCGAGACGAACAGCCTCTCGGCGGCCCGGGTGAGGCTCCCTTCCTCCGCCACGGCCCCGAAATACCGCAGCAATCGGGTGTCGACGTCCATGCCGTCAGGTTATAGGCGCAGGTATTGGACGTCGCGGCACGCCGAGGTGAGGCTGGGTCCAGGGAGACGGGTGGAGGGAGAGGCTTGTGTTCACGGCCTACGTGATCGTCACCGTCGTCGCTGTCGCGGCGAACGCCGGGATCGCCGTCGCGGACCTGATGGGGGCCCGGTTCGTCCTCGCCAACTCGGCCGAGGTGGAGGTCCCCGCGTCGTGGATCCCGGGGCTGGCCGTGCTCAAGGCCGCCGGAGCCGCCGGGCTCCTCATCGGTCTGCTCGGCGCCCGGCCCCTCGGTATCGCCGCCACGGTCGGTCTCGTCCTGTTCTTCGTCGGTGCCGTCGTCGCGCACGTCCGCACGCGGGTCTTCCACAACATCGCCTTCCCCGCCGGGTATCTGGCTCTGAACGCGGCCGCGCTCGCCCTGGCGGCCATGTGAGTCGGAAAGCGTGAACACTTCGGGCGGTTCTGTCATCGGGCTGCTCGGATGAGCGGGTGGAGGACGGATTGCCGTCGGGTGTTCGCGGTTTACGCGGCTACCTGGTCGGTGGGGCTGCTCGCGCGGCAGTCACGGCAGCGGCCCGGCCGCGGGGCGCGGAAGGCGCGTTCGCAGCCGTCACAGGTCTGGAGGGGGTCGGGTAGGCGCGGGCCGGCGACCGACGGGCGTGGCGCGGGCAGCGCCGGAGGCAGGTCCGCGGTGAGGCGGCGTTCCAGGAAGGCCGCCGGGTGACGGATCGGCTCCTGGGGCAGACCGGCTGTCAGCGTCCGTTCCACGGCTGTCGCGGGCACGCCGCGCTCCAGCCAGGTCATGACGGCCGGGGCGAGGCGCCGGACGTCGCGCTCGGTCAGCAGCAGACGGGAGTCGTGAACGCGGAGGCGGGCGAGCAGCCCCACCGCCGGGTCCACCCTTCGGTCCGCCGCCGGGTTCGCCGCCGGGTCCACCCTTCGGTCCGCCGCCGGGTTCGCCGCCGGTTCCGCCCTTTGGCCCGCCGCCGGGTTCACCGCCGGTTCCGCCCCTTGGCCCGCCGCCGGGTTCACCGCCGGTTCCGCCCCTTGGCCCGCCGCCGGGTTCACCGTCGAGTGCGTCACCGGGTGCGTCACCGGGGCGGCGTCGGCACGGAGCGCCAGGGTCGGGGATGCCGACTCGTCCGCGACCGGCCGGGCGGGGCGCGCCACGGCCGCGAAGGCGGCGCGCGGCCGATTGCTGGAGACCGTCCGGGTCACGACTCGGCCCGATTGAAGACGCTCCTTGGTGCGTGCGAGATAGCCGTGCTCCTCCAACTCCCGCAGCGCGGCGGCGATGCGGATCTCGCCCTCGGGGAACTTGCCCGCCAGCGACTTGATCCCGACCGGGGCTCCGGCGGGCAGCGACTGGATGTGGACGGCCAGGCCGATCGCCGTCAGGGACAGCTCCGGGTGCTGGAGGAGGTGGTTCCCGACCACGGTGAAGTTGTCGTGGTGGGGGTGGTTGTCGTGCTCGACACCGCCGGGGTAACGGCCGGACGCGGGGCGCGCGTGCGCGCTAGGGTGCTGCTCAGTCATCGGGAAGGTTCCGCTTCCTTGGTGATTAGGCCCTCGCAGTGGGATGGCAGTCCCGGCGGGGGCCGAATCATGTCTGGGGTTGCTGTCGCGGCTGACGCTGCACCACGAACGCCTCCCCACGCCAGCCGAGTTGATGATTTTCACTCCGGAGAGTGAGCGCCGGGGGCGGCGGGGGTGGGTTGGGTTCTTTCCCCGGTTCTTTGGTCTTTGGCGTCGCGTCCGGCCGGGTCACGTCCGGCCACGACCCGGTGACATCTCCACCCAGACGGTCTTGGCGGGGGCCGGCCCCTCGTCCACACCCCAACGGTCCGCGTACGCCGCCACGATGCGCAGTCCGCGCCCCGACTCCGCGTCCTCGGCCACCGGGTCGGCGGCGCGCGGGACCCGGTCGCCCCGCGCGTCGGTCACCTCGACACGGAGGGTGCCGTCGGTGCGCAGCCAGAGCGCCAGCCGGAAGTCCCGGCCGGGCACGCGCCCGTGCAGGACGGCGTTCGACGCCAGCTCCGCCACCACCTGCGTCACCTCCTCGGACGGCAGCCCCCAGTCGTCGAGTTGGCGCTCGGCGAGCAGCCGGGCGAGCCGGGCGCCTCTTCGCGTCGCGGACAGCTGGATCGCGAACCGCTGTCCGACAGAGGCGGCCTGTAGGTCCAATTTCGCATTCACGTCACCCAGCGTGGCCGCCGGTCCCTACTCTGAACAGCGACGACCTCGGTACCCAGCGTGACTGTCCGGGTGCCTGCCGTAGTCGTACGGGTCGTACGCCGGGAGGGGAAGACGTGGAGGACGAGGAAGCCGCGGCCGTACTCAAGACGGTCGGTCGGCAGATCAAGATGTGGCGGGAAGCCGCCGGGATGCGGCAGGCGGAACTCGGGGCCGCCATCGGCTACGGCGAGGACATGGTCTCGTCCGTCGAACGCGGGCGCCGGGTCCCCAAGCCGGACTTCCTGGACAAGGCCGACGAGGTTCTGGGCGCGGGCGGGAAGCTCGCGACCATGAAGGAGGACGTGGAGAAGGCTCGGTATCCGAAACTGGTCCGGGACCTGGCCAAGCTGGAGACCGAGTCCGTCGAGATGGGCGCCTACGCCAGCCATCACATTCACGGCCTGCTTCAGACGCCGGAATATGCGGAGGCGCTGTACGCCATGCGGCGGCCCGCGTACACCGATGACGAGATCGAGCGCCACGTCGCCGGACGCATGGCGCGGAAGGGCGTCTTCGAGCCCCAGCCCCGGAGGACGATCACCTTCGTGTTGGAGGAGGTGACATTGCGACGACCGTACGGGGGCAGAATGGTGCTGCGCCGCCAGCTCGAACACCTGCTGGAAGTTGGGACGTTGCGGCACGTCGAGCTACAAGTGATGCCCACCGACAGGGAGGAACACGCGGGCGTGATGGGTTCCTTCCGACTGCTGAAGCTCCGGGACGGCAAGACACTCGGGCATTCGGAAGGACAGCTGTACAGCCGGGTGATCCACGATCCTCGGGAGGTCCAGATCCTCGAGATGCGCTATGGCATGATCCGGGCGCAGGCTCTCACCCCCCGGGAGTCGCTGGCCTTCGTCGAGAAAGTGCTGGGAGAAGAGGCATGACCGCACTGGAGTGGTTCAAGAGCAGCTACAGCGGCAATGACGGCCCCGACTGCGTCGAGGTAGCCATAGCCCACGTCGACACCACCGTCCACGTCCGCGACTCCAAGGACAGGCAGCGCGGCGCCCGACTGGCGTTCTCCGACGCCTCCTGGACGGAGTTCGTCGAGTTCGCGACCGGGCGTTGACGGATCGGGCCGTGGGAGGAAGATCGTCGTCATGACGACCACCCCACGCGCCCTCTCTCTCGCTGCCCCCGTCCTCACGGGCATCCTCGCCCTCTACATCGCCCTCGTGGCCCTCGGGAACATCACCGATTTCGGCAGCAACCAGCAGTTCGTGCGCCACGTCCTCGCGATGGACACGACGTTCAAGGACGACGACCTGATGTGGCGGGCGATCACGAGCAAGGGCGTTCAGGACACCGCATATGTGGCGATCATCGTCTGGGAGACGGTCGCCGCGCTCGTGCTGATCTACGCGACCTGGCTGTGGCTACGCCGGGACCACGCCCCCGCGCGGCGCATGACCACGTACGGCACGCTCATGCTGATGCTGCTGTTCGGGGCCGGGTTCCTCGCCATCGGCGGGGAGTGGTTCGCGATGTGGCAGTCGGAGGACTGGAACGGGCTGGACGCCGCCACCCGGATGTTCCTGATCAGCGGTGTCGTGCTGATCGTCGCCCAGCTCACGCCCGGTGACGCGGACGCTACCCGACGACCGTGACCTTCGTGCCGGACGTCGCGAACTCCCAGAGCGCGTCGCCGTCCGCCTTGGGCAGCCGTATGCCGCCCGTGTTCGCGTCGGCGGCGGCCGGGGGCGGCGAGGAGCCGTCCACGGCGTTGGAGAAGGCGACCCACACGCCGTCCTCCTGGGCGAAGTACATGATCTGCTCGACCTGAATGCCGTCGGAGCCCGTCGTCGGGTCCTCGCGACGGGTGCCGACGCTGTACTCGCCGGGGTCGGGGTCGACCGTTCCGGGCCACACCGTGAAGGACCGTCGGGCGGCGTCGCTGGCGTCGACCAGCCACACCCGGTCCTGGCCGACCGAGTAGACGACGCGCCGCCCGGTGCCGGAGCCGTCCGGCACCCGGGTCGGGGCGGTCTCCTTCGGCGTCGGGTGCGCGTCGGCCGACGCGGAGGGGCTCGGCTTGGCGTCCGCGGCGGTGGGACGGGCTCCCTGGTCCGCCTGTACGGCCAGGACGCTCACCGCCGCGATCGCCCCCACGGTCAGTCCGGAGACCCAGGCCCATGAGGGAAGTCGGGCAGGCACGGGCACGCATCTCCTCAGCTACGAGAACCCCGACACACCGGGGGCCCGATCATCGTACTGCGGGCGGCCCGTGCCCCTGCCCCGGCCGGACGTCAGTCCAGTACCGGCAGCAGCTCCGGCAGATGACCGTCCGACGCCGTCGCCGCCCGCTGTCGCTCCTCGGACACCGGGCCGTACAGCGTCGTGCGGGGCCTGGCCGGGCGGCCCGCCGCGTCGGCGACCGCGATCAGGTCCTTGACCGACTTGTACGAGCCGTACGACGAGCCCGCCATGCGGGAGATCGTCTCCTCCATGAGGGTGCCGCCGAGGTCGTTCGCGCCGGAGCGGAGCATCTCCGCCGCACCCTCGGTGCCCAGTTTCACCCAGCTTGTCTGGATGTTGGGGATGTGCGGGTGGAGGAGGAGACGGGCCATCGCCGTCACCGCGCGGTTGTCGCGCATAGAGGGGCCCGGCCTCGCGATGCCCGCCAGGTACACCGGCGCGTTGGTGTGGATGAACGGCAGCGTCACGAACTCCGTGAAGCCGCCCGTGCGCTGCTGGATGCCGGCGAGGGTACGCAGGTGGCCCAGCCAGTGGCGGGGCTGGTCGACGTGGCCGTACATCATGGTCGAGGAGGAGCGGATGCCCAGTTCGTGGGCGGTCTCGACGACCTCGATCCAGGTCGCCGTGGGCAGCTTGCCCTTGGTGAGGATCCAGCGGACCTCGTCGTCGAGGATCTCCGCCGCCGTGCCGGGGATCGAGTCCAGGCCCGCTTCCTTCGCCGCGCTCAGCCACTCGCGGATGGACATGCCGGTGCGCGTCGCGCCGTTGACGACCTCCATCGGGGAGAAGGCGTGCACGTGCATACCGGGGACGCGTTCCTTGACCGCCCTCGCGATGTCGAAGTACGCGGTGCCGGGCAGGTCCGGGTGGATGCCGCCCTGCATGCAGACCTCGATCGCCCCCACGTCCCAGGCCTGCTGCGCGCGGTCGGCGACCTGCTCCAGGGAGAGCGTGTACGCGTCGGCGTCCGTGCGGCGCTGGGCGAAGGCGCAGAAGCGGCAGCCGGTGTAGCAGACGTTGGTGAAGTTGATGTTGCGGGTGACGATGTACGTGACGTCGTCGCCCGACACGGACTTGCGCACGTCGTCGGCCACCTCGCACAGGGCGTCCAGCGCCGGGCCGTCGGCGTGCAGCAGGGCGAGGGCCTCGTCGTCCGTGAGCTTCGTGGGGTCGTCGGCCGCCGTCGCCAGCGCCTGGCGTACGTCGGTGTCGATGCGCTCGGGTGTCATGCCGGGGGCGGCGGCCTCGCGCAGGGCGCCCCAGTCGCCGTACACCTCGTCGAAGTCGTCGCGGCGGTCCGACGTACGGCCCTCGGTGTCGATGGTGGTGTGCAGGTCGGTGCGGCCGGTCGCGGTGAAAGCCTCGTCGGGTTCCTGCCACGGGTGGCCCTCGACCGTCGCGTCCTCGCGGGCCAGGCCGGTGGCCGGGTCGGCGAGGGCCGCGACGTGCGGGCGCAGCCGCGGGTCCAGCCAGGGTTCGCCGCGCTGGACGAACTCCGGGTACACGCAGAGGCGTTCGCGCAGCTCGAAGCCGGCCGTGCGGGACTTCTCGGCGAGTTCGTCGATCTGCGGCCAGGGGCGTTCGGGGTTGACGTGGTCGATGGTGAGCGGGGAGACCCCGCCCCAGTCGTCGATGCCCGCGCCGATCAGCCGCTCGTACTCCGAGTCGACCAGATTCGGCGGGGCCTGGAGGCAGGCGGACGGGCCCATGATGTGCCGGGCGACGGCGACCGTGGCGACCAGTTCGTCCAGTTCCGCGTCGGGCATGCCGCGCATCGCCGTGTCCGGCTTGGCGCGGAAGTTCTGGATGATCAGTTCCTGGATGCCGTGGTAGGCGCGGGAGACCTTGCGGAGGGCGAACAGCGACTCGGCGCGCTCCTCGTAGGTCTCGCCGATGCCGATGAGGACGCCGGAGGTGAAGGGGACCGAGGAGCGGCCGGCGTCCTCCAGGACGCGCAGGCGGACGGCCGGTTCCTTGTCCGGGGAGCCGTGGTGTGGGCCGCCGGGCTCGGACCACAGGCGGGTCGCGGTGGTCTCCAGCATCATGCCCATGGAGGGGGCGACCGGCTTGAGGCGCTGGAAGTCCGTCCAGGTCATGACGCCGGGATTGAGGTGCGGGAGGAGGCCCGTCTCCTCCAGGATGCGGATCGAGATGGCGCGGACGTAGGCGATCGTGTCGTCGTAGCCGTGCGCGTCGAGCCACTCGCGCGCCTCGGGCCAGCGGTCCTCGGGCTTGTCGCCGAGGGTGATGAGGGCTTCCTTGCAGCCGAGGGCGGCGCCGCGCCGGGCGATGTCGAGGACCTCGTCGGGGGACATGAACATCCCGTGTCCCTCGCGGCGCAGCTTGCCGGGGACGGTGACGAAGGTGCAGTAGTGGCACTTGTCCCGGCACAGCCGGGTCAGCGGGACGAAGACGCTTTTCGAGTACGTGATGACGCCGGGGCGTCCGGCGGCCTCCAGGCCCGCGTCCCGGACCCGGGCGGCGGACTCGGTGAGCGCTTCGAGGTCCTCGCCGCGGGCCTGGAGCAGCACCGCCGCCTCGGACACGTCGAGGGCGACGCCGTCCCGCGCGCGTTTGAGGGCGCGACGCAGGGAGTTCTCGGTGGGACCCGTAGGACCCGTGGGGTCGGCGGGTCCGGTTCCGGAGGTCGCGGAAGTCGTCATCCTTCGAGCATACGAGCGGGATGATCAGGACGCCGGGCCCGTCCCGCCGGCCCACCGCGGCGGGCCCGCCACCCCACCGCGCGGTTTCCCGCTCTCAATCCGCCGAACCCCTTTCCTTGCCCGGGAGTTCACGGCTCAATACGAGGGTTGCACGCACCACCCCTGCACCACCGATGTCATGTCATTGACGACACCTGGGAGCAGCAGCATGTGCGAGGACGACCACGCCGGGATCGGCAGACGCGCGGTGTTCGTGACGGGAGCCGCCGCCGCGCTTACGTTGGGAAGTGTGAGCTTCGCTTCGGCGGCCGGCCGGAACAGCCGGAACCAACAGACCAGGACCGTGCGCGGCACCCTTCCGCCCGGTTCCCCCGACTTCGTGTACGTCCCGGTCGAAGTCCCCACGGGGGTCCGGGAGATCAAGGTCGCCTACACCTACGACCGCCCCACCGTCCCGGCCGGCACCCAGGGCAACGCCCTCGACATCGGCCTCTTCGACGAGCGCGGCACCGATCTGGGGGGCCGGGGCTTCCGCGGCTGGTCGGGCGGTGCGCGCACGGAGTTCTTCGTCCGGGCCGACGAGGCGACGCCGGGGTACATCCCGGGGCCCGTGCGAGCGGGTGTGTGGAACGTCGCGCTCGGCCCGTACACGGTGGCCCCGCGGGGGCTGTCGTACGAGATCACGATCACGCTGACGTACGGGGACGGGGACGGGGACAAGGCCGTACGGCCGGTGTATCCGCCCGAGCGCGCCAAGGGGCGGGGGCGTGCCTGGTACCGGGGCGACTGCCACCTGCACTCCGTGTACTCCGACGGCCGCTACACGCTCGCCGAGATCGCGGCGCTGGCGCGGGCGGCGGGCCTGGACTTCATCAACTCCTCCGAGCACAACACGCACTCGGCGCACGCGCACTGGGCCGAGGTGGCCGGGGACGACCTGCTGATCCTGCTCGGCGAGGAGGTGACGACCCGCAACGGCCACGTCGTCGCCCTCGGCACCGACCCCGGCACCTTCGTCGACTGGCGCTACCGGGCCCGCGACAACCGCTTCGGCCGTTTCGCCCGGCAGATCCGCCGCGCCGGCGGCCTGGTCGTCCCGGCCCACCCGCACGCCACCTGCATCGGCTGCAACTGGAAGTTCGGGTTCGGGGAGGCGGACGCGGTCGAGGTGTGGAACGGGGCCTACACGCCCGACGACGAGGTGGCGCTGGCCGACTGGGACGGCATGCTGGTCGCCGCCGTGCGGGACGGGCGCGACGGGCGGGACGGACGCGGCTGGCTCCCGGCGATGGGCAGCAGCGACTCGCACCGCGCCCCGGACGTCATCGGCCGCCCGCAGACCGTCGTCCTCGCCGACGACCTGACGCGGGAGGCGATCCAGGAGGGCATCCGGGCGGGGCGGTCGTACGTCGCCGAGTCGGCGAAGGTGTCGCTGGCCCTCACCGCGTCCGGCGGCCGGGGCGAGCACGCCGGCATCGGCGAGCGGCTGCGCGTGGACGCCGACAGCCCGGTCACCGTCCGCCTGGAGGTGTCGGGCGCGCCGCGCTGCACGGTGCGCTTCGTCACGGACCAGGGCGTGCTGTTCACCGGGCCACCGCTGCCGGTGTCCGGGTCGGGCGTCGTGGAGTGGCGGACGACCGCCTCGTACGCGGCGTACGTACGGGCGGAACTGCGGCACGAGGCGGCGGCGGGACCCCTGCCGGGGGCACTGGCCGCGTTCACGAATCCGGTTTTCCTGGGGCGACGGTAGGGCGAAGGCAGGCCGACGGCAGGCATATTCGAGTAATCGGGAAACCGGCCGCATTATCGTTCGCCGCCTCGGGCCGTGTAGCGCTCATGTAGACTCGTCGTGCGTTATCGCAAGGGGAAGGAAGCCTCAAGGTGATCTGACAGGCGTGGAAACCGAAGGTCCCTCGGACTTCCTTCCCCGATTACCGCTCTCGCTCCTCGGCGGAGAATGCGCAGTCGTGCAATTCCCGCGCTACTGGCGGACGAGGGCGATCACATTCCAGACGAACGCCCCGTGGACGAGAAGACACGTGGCCCATGCCCCGCCCGTGCGGGTCCCGTGGCGCAGCACCGTGCTCCACCCGACCGCCATCAGGACGGCGGACAGGGCCAGAAGCCCCCAGGAAGCGGCGAGCCACGGCGTGGAAAGCTCCGTGAAGAGCCTGACCAGCGCCAGGGGAGCGAGCGCGAGCAGAGGCAGGGCCCACGTGCCTTCCGTGGCGGCGCGGGGGGACATGGTGACGGTCATACCGAGTACTCCGTGTCTTCGTGTTCCGACCGGGTGGAGCCCGCGTCAGCCGTCAGCCGTCAGCGAAGGGCGTTGTAGATCTCAAGGAGCGTCAGGCCCGGAGTGATGGCCTTGATCGGGGCCTTCACCCACCAGGACAGCCCGTCGTACCACTTCTTGAAGTCGCTGTACTTGCCCTTGATGGCCTTCGCGAAGCCGCCGATCTTGCTGAACGCGGCCTTGATCGCACCCCACTTGCCGGCCGCCGCGTACTGGCCGTCGGCGACCGCGCGCATCTCCGAGCGCTCGGCCGCGGACAGTTCGGCCGCCAGCGGGCTCGCCAGCAGGGTGCGCGCCGCCTGCTGGGCCTCGGCCTGCTGCGTGACGGTGACGGTGGCCCGCGCCGGGCTCGGGGCGGGCTGGGCCGCCTGGGCCAGACCGGCGGTCCCGCCGAGCGCGACGGCCGTGACGGCCGAAACGGCGGCCATACGCAGTGCATTGCTGTTCATTCGCATCTTCCTTGCGTCGTCGCAAGGGGAAAGAAGCCCGTACATGGGCGATCTGAACAGGCGTGGAAACCGACGGTCCCCCCGGTACTTCTTCCCCCGATTCGGTCTGCCGTCGACCCTCTGGTCAGGAGGGAAAAACGGCATGTACCGGAACTCCATTGGTCGGTGGAGCGCCAGGCACACGAGCATGCTACCCACGAATCGATCACTTGACCACCGGCACATACACGCACGGTAATTGAGCCTTCATCGAATTCAGGGCGTCAATTCCCGGCCAGGTCCACGACGACCGCCGCGTGGTCGGAGGGCCAGACACCGTCCACGGGGCCGTCGCCCGCCCGTCGTGCAGCGCGTACACGGCCGAGTCCTTCCGGGCCGGGCTGGCCGACGAGGACGTAGTCGATCCGCGCACCCGGCACCGGCCCGACGGGGATGTACGGGTTGGCGCCGTCCCAGGTGGCCGACGGGGCCGACGGGTCGGCGTACTCCCAGGCGTCGAGCAGGGCGGCGGCCCGCCCGGGGGCGGGGGGCGTCGGACGGGTGAGGAGGCGGACCTCGGCGGAGTCGGGGGTGGCGTTGAAGTCCCCGGTGACGACGGGCGGGAAGGCGGTGCCGTGGCGGTGCCCGGCGACGAAGTCCGCGAGCGCGGCGACCTGTTCGCGGCGCACCGCCGAGGCGTGGCCGCCCGAGTTCAGGTGGGCGGTGAAGAACGGGACCGGGTGGCCGGGCACGTCCAGGCGGGCGTAGAACGCGAGGCGTCCGTCGTCGAGCTCCTCGGGTGCGGGCAGCCGCAGCGCGGCCCGCTCCACCACGGGCCAGCGGCTGAGCACCGCGGTGCCGATCCCGACCGTGTCGTCCCCGATCCGCCGCTGCCACCGCTCGGGGGCCTCGGAGGCGGCCCAGGCGCAGTGCAGGCCGAGTTCACCGGCCAGCCACTCGGCGAGGTTCGCGCCGTCGTCGGCGGCCCACACCTCCTGGAGACCGACGACATCGGGCCGCAACTCCGCCAGCACGGCGAGGATCGCCTTCTGCCGGTCGGCCCACGGCCCGAACCGCCACCACAGATTCCAGGTCACGACCCGCACGCCCGCACCACCCGTCTCTTGGCCCTGCCCAAATCTTCCCTCTGAGGTTTTCCGGGGAACATGGAGGCACACGAGACGGGAGCGCGAACGAACGATGTCGAAGCCGTCCAACCCCGGGAATCCGCCCTACGCCCAGAAGCCGCCCTACGCCGAGAAGAAGTACCGGGCCGTCACGGCCGTCCAGCGACGCCTCAACGCCGTCCTGCGCCGCCTGCCGACCCAGACCGTGCTGGAGACCACCGGCCGCGTCTCCGGCCTCCCCCGCCGCACGCCGGTCGGCGGGCGCCGGGTGGGCGACTCCTTCTGGCTGGTGTCGGAGTTCGGCGAGCGGTCCCAGTACGTCCGCAACATCCGGGCCGATCCGCGGGTACGGGTGCGGATCCGGGGCCGCTGGCACCCGGGGACGGCCCACCTCCTGGCCGACGACGACCCGATCACGCGCCTGCGGCGCCTGCCCCGCTTCAACAGCCTCGCGGTGCGGGCCATGGGGGTCGGGACGGGGCTGCTGACGGTGCGGGTGGACCTGGAGAGTGAGGGAGCAGGTGAGGGAGCTGTGATCGGCGTCTCCCACGGCTGACGAGGTCGGCATGAACAAGGCAAACTGACGTAGTTGCTCAGAATGCCTAGGGGGACTGCGTGACTCCACCCACGCGTAAACGCGCGGGCTTCCTGCGTCGGTGGCTAAGCCGCCGCGCAGAGGACCAGCCCGGCCCTGTTGAGGACGTTCGTCGCGCCGACGTGGTCCGCGTTGGCCGCGAACCCGCATCTGACGCATGCGAAATTCGCCTGGGTGACGCGATTCTCCTTCGCGCCGTGCCCGCACTCGGGGCACGTGCGGGAGGTGTTGCGCGCGTCCACCGGGACCACGAGGCGACCGGCACTCTCAGCCTTGTCCGCCAGGATTCCGAGGAACTGCGCCCAACCCGCATCGAGGATGCTGCGGTTGAGCCCGGCCTTCGCGGCAGCCCCGTCCGGCAGGAAGCCGCCGGGCTGCTCGGGGTCGGCCTTGGGTGCGGGGCTCTTGGTCATGCCCACCGTGTTCAGCCGCTCGTGCGCGATCACGTCATGGTCGGCGATCAGCGTACGTGCGGTCTTGTGGTGGAAGTCGAGCCGTTGCCGCCGGATCTTGCCGTGCAGCCTGGCGACCTTCCGGGCCGCCGCGCGGTGGCGCTTGGTGCGTTGCCGAGTTCGTCTGGGGAACGTCGCCAGGTGCCGCTGAGCCTCGGCCAGCTCCTCGGCCATCGCTTTCAGGAAGCGCGGGTTGGCGACGTGTTCGCCGTCGGATGTGGTCAGGAAGTGGGCGACGCCCATGTCGATGCCGACGGTTCCGCCGGTGGGCGGCAGCTCCTCGGCGGGCACGTTGTCACAGGCCAGGACGACGTACCAGCGGTTCCCCTCGCGTTTCACCGAGACTGTCCTGACGCGGCCCTGTACCGGCCGGTGCTGGTGCACGCGCACATGCCCCACACCTTGAAGGCGGACGCGGGTTGGACGGTCGTCGGGGGTGGAGTCCCAGCGGCAGCCATCGCCGTCCTTCGGGAAGACGACCGTGTCGAAGTGCCCGACCCCCTTGAACCTGGGGTAGCCGGACGTCTGCCCGGCCTTGACCCGCTTGAAGAACGCCTGGAACGCCTTGTCCAGCCTGCGCAGGGTGGCCTGCTGGCTGGAGAACGACCAGCGGCCCTGCTGCTCCGGGTCGAACGCCCGGATCTCCTTCAGCTGCGCGGACTGGCCGCCGTAACGGACGGCTGTCTTCGACGCGTGCCGGTAGGCATCCCGGCGTTCCTGGAGCGCGCCGTTGTACAGCGAGCAGTGGTCCCGCAGCATGTCGGTGAGGGCCACTGCCTGGCGTCGGGTCGGGCGCAGGAGGAACTTGTACGCGCGGATCACGCCTTGCGCCTGCGTTCCGCCCGAAGGCCCTCGGCCAGAAGGATGCACGCGGCAGCGTTGATCGAGATACCCGCCGCGTCGGCGTACTCCTCGACCTGCCGCTTCAAGTCCGGTGGAACGCGCAGATTCAGCGACTCCCGGCGATCACCTCTAGCCACAACCAAAACGCTACCAGAAGAGACGGCGACTCAGGTCCAGAACGAGACGCCGCGCTGCTCCGCAGCGCAGTTGCCGATTCGATTCCCCCACCGGCTGAAGCCGGTAGTCCCCTCGAAAGGACTCTGATGGACGGTGTACCGCGGGTACCGGAGCAGCGGCGTCCCGGGTCCCCGGCGGAACCGGACCAGTCGACGGCGCTGCGTTTCGGGGTGCTCGGACCCGTACGCGCCTGGCGCGGCGAGGAACCGCTGGCCACCGGCTCCCCGCAGCAGCGCGCCCTGCTGGCCGCGCTGCTGCTCCGCGAGGGCCGTACGGCCACGGCCGCCGAACTGATCGACGCCCTGTGGGGCGAGGAACCTCCGTCGCAGGCGCTGGCGGCGCTGCGCACGTACGCGTCCCGGCTGCGGAAGGTGCTGGACGCCGGGGTCCTGGTGAGCGAGTCGGGCGGATACGCCGTGCGGGGCCTGGACGAAGGGGCGTTGGACCTGGCCGCCGCCCAGGACCTGGCCGCCGAGGCGGAGAAGGCACGGACCGCCGGGGACCTGTGCCACGCCCGTGACGTGCTGCGCCGCGCACTGGCACGGTGGGACGGCGAGGTGCTGGCGGGCGTCCCGGGCCCCTACGCGCAGGCGCAACGCGTCCGCCTGGAGGAGTGGCGGCTCCAACTCCTCGAAACCTGCCTCGACATGGACCTGGAACAGGGCTGCCACGCCGAGGCGGTGTCGGAACTCACGGCCCTCACGGCGGCGCACCCCCTGCGCGAACGCCTGCGCGAACTGCTGATGCTGGCCCTCTACCGCAGCGGGCGCCAGGCCGAGGCACTCGCCGTCTACGCCGACACGCGGCGCCTGCTCGCCGACGAACTGGGCGTCGACCCGCGGCCCGGCCTCCGGGAACTCCAGCAGCGCATCCTCCAGGCCGACCCGGGCCTGGCCGAGCCGTCGGCACCGGCCGCGGAGACGACGGCGCCCCCGGTCCGTCCGGCCCAGCTACCCGCCTCGGTCTCGGATTTCACGGGCCGGGCGTCCTCCGTCCGTGAGCTGAGCGACGTACTGGCCTCCGCCTCCGGCGAGAAGGACGCGGGCCGCGTGATGGCGGTCTCCGCGCTGGCCGGCATCGGCGGCGTCGGCAAGACGACCCTCGCGGTGCACGTCGCCCACCAGGCGCGGGCCGCCTTCCCGGACGGGCAGTTGTACGTCGACCTCCAGGGCGCGGGCGCGCGGGCGGCGGAACCGGAGACGGTACTGGGCTCCTTCCTGCGCGCCCTGGGTACGGCCGACTCGGCCGTACCGGACTCCCTGGAGGAGCGGGCCGCCCTGTACCGCTCCGTCCTGGACGGCCGCCGCGTCCTCGTCCTCCTCGACAACGCCAGGGACGCCGCACAGGTACGCCCGCTGCTGCCCGGTACGGACGGCTGCGCGGCGCTGGTGACGTCGCGGGTGCGGATGGTGGACCTCGCCGGGGCGCACCTGGTCGACCTGGACGTGATGTCCCCCGACGAGGCGCTGGCCCTCTTCACGAAGATCGTGGGCGAGGAGCGGGTGGCCTCGGAGCGGGAGGCGGCGCTGGACGTGGTCGGGGCGTGCGGCTTCCTGCCCCTGGCGATCCGCATCGCCGCGTCCCGGCTGGCGGCCCGCCGCACGTGGACGGTGTCCGTCCTCGCCGCCAAGCTGGCGGACGAGCGGCGCCGCCTGGACGAACTCCAGGCCGGCGACCTGGCCGTCAAGGCCACCTTCGAACTGGGCTACGGCCAACTGGAACCGGCCCAGGCCCGCGCCTTCCGGCTGCTGGGGCTGGCCGACGGCCCGGACATCTCCCTCGCGGCGGCGGCGGCCGTACTGGACCTCCCGGCGGAGGACACCGAGGACCTCCTGGAGTCCCTGGTGGACACGTCGCTGCTCGAATCGGCGGCACCGGGCCGGTACCGGCTCCACGACCTGGTCCGCCTCTACGCGCGTGCGTGCGCGGAGCGGGACGAGCAACCGCCGAGCGAGCGGGGGGCCGCGCTGTCGCGGCTGCTGGACTTCTACCTGGCCACGGCGGCGGGCGTCTACGCGATCGAGCGGCCCGGCGACCGGCTGGTGGACGGCCTGGAGCCGACGGAGTACCCGGGGCTCACGTTCGACGACGGTTCGGCGGCGCTGGACTGGCTGTACAGCGAGGCGGCGCCGTTGCTCGCGTGCGTGCGGCAGTGCGCCGGAACGGCCAGGTTGCGGCGGGCGGTCGACCTGCTGTGGGCGGCCAAGGACCTGACGGAGTCCGGTGCCAACTCCCACCAGTACGAGACGACGGCACGCGCGATGTGCGACGCCACCGAGGACGCCGGGGACGCACGCGCGCAGGGCCGGGCCCGGACCACCCTCACCAACGTCCTGCTGGTCTCCGGCCGCATCCAGCAGGCCGCCGAACAGGCGGAGTCGGCGATGACGCTGGCGGAGGCCGCGCGGGACACGACCGCCGTGAGCTGGGTCGCCAACGACCGGGGGCTCATCTCGCTGCACCAGGGCCGGTACGCGGACGGACGGGCCTTCCTGGAGCAGGCCATCGACGGGTACCGGGCAGCCGACAACCGCGCCGGCGAAGCGCTCAGTCTGTGCAACCTCTCCCGCGCGCACCTGGGTATGGGCAACACCGAGAAGGCGGTGGCCATCGCGCACCGCGGGCTGACCGCGCAACTCGACATCGGCAAGACCATGCGGCTGGCCAACGGGCACTTCACGCTGGGCATCGCGCTGACCGCGGCCGGCCGCCACAGCGAGGCCCTCCAGCAGTTCTCCGACGCCCTGCGCATCTTCGAGGGTCATCGACAGCGCCTCTGGCAGGGCACGACCAACTTCCGTATCGCAGAGGTGCACTTGGCCGCGCGTCGTCCCGCGCAGGCGGCACAGCACTCGGAACAGGCACTGGCGCTGGGCTGTATCGGTGGCGACCGTATGCGGGGAAACGTCCTGACGCTGCTGGGACGCTCCCTGTCCGCGCTCGGGCAGGTGGACCGGGCGAAGGCGTGCTGGCAGGAGGCGCTCAACCTGCTCCAGCAGTGCGGCGCACCGCAGGCGGACGAGGTGAGGGCGCTCCTTACGCCCCTGACGGCTGCCTGACAGCCACCGCTGTGGGCGTGCGGATGGGGCGTTCAGCATTCGTTTATCGCCCTCGGGCACTGTCGTTCCCGCCACACCGTCGCGTCGGGGGGCAGGCGGGGTGGCCGGGAGCCCGGGAAGTATCGTGCGGCTCCGAACGCCCGTCCGGCGGCCCACGGGGGAGCTACCGGACGGGCGTTGCCCACTCGCCGACATCGCAGCAAAGGACTGATGACATGAGCGACAAGAAGCAGGACGCGGAGATCACCCCGCAGGACAACGCCATGCCCACGCCGCCGGCGAACGACGAGACCGTCACCACGCTCGACAACGCCATGCCCAGTGGGCCCGCCCATGACGCCATCAAGACGATGGACAACGCCATGCCGGCCCCGCCCGCCCTGGACCTGGACGGCGACGGCAAGTAGACCTTCTTCCCACACGGGGATCGGCCGCGGCGGCGCGGAGGGGAGCCGCCGCGGCCGACGTGTGTCCGCCGCGGCCCGCACTCAGGTGGTGCGGGCCGTTCCCGTGCCCTTCTCCGCGTCCAGGGCGTACACGCAGCGGTCCTTGCTGCACGCGTACACGATGCCGTCGCGGACGACCGGTGAGCCGGTGATCTCGCCGCCGGTCGCCAGCTTCCAGCGGAGGCGGCCGTCGTCGGCCTTGAGGGTGTAGAGCAGGTGGTCGGTCGAGCCGAAGTGGATGCGGCCCTCGGCCACCGCCGGGGCGCCCACGATGTCGCCGCCCGCCTGGAAGCGCCACTTGGGAGTGCCGGTGACCGCGTCCAGGGTGTAGAGCCCCTTGCCGCTGCCCACGTGGACGTGGCCGGCGGCCACCAGGACCGGGTCGGTCGAGGAGCGGGCCTCCGTGGCGATGCGCCAGCGGTCGCGGCCGTCGGTGGCGTCGAGGGCGTAGACCGTGCCGAGGTAGTCGGCCAGGTAGACGCCGCCGCCGGTCACCGCGGGGCCCGGCACGAAGGTGGGCGGGGCGAGGAAGACCGCCGGGGCCTCGAAGTGCCAGCGGACGTGGCCGGTGGTGACCTCCAGGGCGAGGGCCCGGGTACCGGCACAGACGTAGACGTAGCCGTCGGGGGCGTGGGCGACACGGACCGGGACCCCGCCGCAGGAGGCGGCGTCGCCGATCGGGTACGACCAGCGCTCGTCGCCGGTGCGGGCGTCCAGGGCGCGCAGCCGGGCGTCCTGCCAGACGTACACCGTGCCGTCGTGGAGGGCCGCGGCCGCCTCCGGGGACTCGAAGTCGGTCTGGGCGCCGGTGATCTCCCACAGCTTCTGGCCGCCGGAGGCCTCCCAGCCCTGGACGCCGCCGCCGCGGGTGGCGGTGACCACGGTGCCGCGGGACGCCTGCAGCGAGTACACCCAGGCGTCCGTCTGCAGACGCCACAGGTCGGCGCCCTCGCGGGCGTCCAGGGCGAAGAGGGTCGGGCCGTCGGAGGCGTGGATACGGCCGTCCGCGACCGCCATCGACCAGGCGACGTCCCGGGTCTTGAAGCGGCGGCGCCCGGTCGCCACGTCCAGGGCGTGCACCTCGAAGGAGGTGACGTAGACGAGGTCCCCGGCGACGGACGGCGTGCCCCAGACGTCGTTGGACATGCGGAAGCGCCAGGGGCGCCAGCCCGCCGGTGACGCCTCGGGAGGCGCGGTGGGGGCGGGCGGGGCCGCAGCCGGTACGGCGGGGTCGGCGCCGTTGACGCCGGGGCGCGGGCGGGACCAGGACGCGGCGAGGGCGGACTCCGGCGGGGGCGCGGCGACCGCCGCGGAGCGCATGTCGGCGACGCGCGGGCCGGGGCCGATGGGCACCGGGGCGCCGGCCAGCCGGACCGGGCCGGAGTCGGGGGCGCCGACGGGCGCGGGCACCGACGGTCCGTGCACGGGCGGCGCCGGTACGACGGGGTCGCGCGAGGGCGGGGGCGGCAGCACGGGCGCGGGTACGGCGGGGCGGGCGCCGGCCGGGCCACCGCCACCGCCACCGCCGCGTCCGCCGCCCGTCGCGGCGGGCTTGACCGGGGGGCGCGGGCGCCCGTTGCGGCGGCTCTCGATCAGGGCCACCGCCCGATCGGGCAGCCACGCCGACGCCGTACCGCTGTCGTCGGAGCCGGAGCCGAACAGGTGCGGGGCGAGTTGCGCCTGGAGGTCGGCGGGGTTGGGGCGGCCGGTCGCCTCCATCTGCATGCAGGACTCGATGAGCGGGCGCAGTTCGTCCGGGAGCCCTTCGAGGTCCGGGCCCTCGCGCAGCAGCATGAAGACCGTCTCGACCGGGTTGGCGCCGTGGAAGGGCGGGTGTCCGGTGGCGGCGAAGACCAGCATGGAGCCGAGCGAGAACACGTCGCTCGCGCCGGTGACGCTGCGGGAGTCCTTCGCCTGCTCCGGGGACATGTAGGCGGGGGTGCCGACGGCGACGTTCGTCATCGTCAGACGGGTGTTCGATACGCCGGACGCGATACCGAAGTCGATCACCCGGGGGCCGTCCTCGACGACGAGGACGTTGGAGGGCTTGAGGTCGCGGTGGACGAGTCCGGCGCCGTGGATCGACTGGAGCGCCTCCGCCACGCCCGCCGCCAGCCAGCGCACCGCCTGGGCCGGCAGCGGCCCGCACTCGTTCACTATCTCTTCGAGGGAGGGCGCGGGAACGTAGGCCGTGGCCAGCCACGGGACCGCCGCGCGCGGGTCGGCGTCGACCACCGCCGCCGTGTAGAAGCCGGAGACCGCGCGGGCCGCCTCCACCTCACGCGTGAAGCGGACGCGGAACAGCTGGTCCTCCGCCAGCTCCGTGCGGACCGTCTTGATCGCCACACGCCGGCCGGACGCCGAGCGCGCGAGATAGACCAGCCCCATGCCGCCGGCGCCGAGCCGGCCCAGCACCTCGAACGGCCCGATCCGCCGCGGATCGTGCTGCGTCAGCTGATCCACCACTTGCCTGCCACCTCCCCGTACGGGCCGCGCCACCCACATATGTACGCGACCGCAGTGCAGCGTCTCACCACCGCACCTCCGTGGCGCCACGCACCCCGATTCTTCCTGTCCGAGGCGCTGGTGGCGAACCTGGGGACAATCGGGGTGTCTCACCCGATCCCGGGCAAAGGGTTACGGCTCCGAGGGCCCGTTCAGCGTTGCAGCAGCGCGAACGACGCCCCCTGGTCGTCCGAGACCACGGCCACCCCTCCGTACGACGTCTCGAACGGCGGCACCCGTACCCGCCCGCCGAGCCGGGCCACCGCACCGAGCGCGGCCTCGACGTCCCCGACCAGGAAGTGGACGAGGAAGTGCGGCGGCATCTCGGCGGGGAAGACGGAGGAGACCGGGGCGCGGCCGAAGTCGGGGTCGGCGTCCGGGCCGAAGAGGGCGTCGTGGAAGAGGTCGCCGTAGAAGGTGTTGGCGGCCTCGGTGTCCCGGGTGTACAGCTCGGTCCAGGTGAAGGTGCCCGGCTCGTGCCGGCGCCCGAAGCCGGGGTGGCCGTCCGGCTGCCAGAGGGCGAAGACGGCTCCGTCGGGATCGGCGGCGAGCGCGGTGGTGCCCAGGCCGCCGACCGGGTGGGGCGGGGTGACGATCTGGCCGCCGCCCGCCCGGATCCGCTCGGCCAGTGCCACCGCGTCCGGGGTGTGGAAGTACACGGACCAGACGGTGGGCATCCGGCCGTCCCTCTTGCGGACCAGCGCGGCGACGGGCTCGCCGCCCAGCCGCGCCCACACGGACTCGCCGCCCGCCGCATCCGCCGGGCCCTCCGCCGGCCCGTCGAAGGTCCAGCCGAACAGCTCGCCGTAGAAGCGCTTGCCCGCCGCCACGTCGGAGAGCTGCGCGTCCACCCAGCAGGGAACGCCTTCCGGGTGTGCGGGCACCTCGCCCGGGTCGCCGGACGTCCGCTTCGCTGATGCCCCGTTTTCGGCCATGCCGTCAAAGTAACCGCGCCGCCCGCACCGCGCAGACCAGGCACACCAGCCTCCTACCGCCCAAAGGGCCTGTCCGGCAATTCCCGCCCGCCCTACGGGCGGACGACGGGAATTGCCGGACAGGCCCTCGCACCCCATTTGCAGTCGGCCGAATCGCGCTCGGATCACCCGTCGGTAAGCTGACGGCATGACAGGACAAGTGCGTACCGTCGACGGCCGCGTGGCCGGTCGACGTGGGCAGGCGACCCGGCAGAAACTGCTCGACTGCCTCAGCGAAATGCTCAGCTCCTCCCCCTATCGCGATGTCAAAGTCATCGATGTCGCCCGCAAGGCCGGCACCTCGCCCGCGACCTTCTACCAGTACTTTCCGGACGTCGAGGGCGCCGTCCTGGAGATCGCCGAGCAAATGGCCGCCGAGAGCACCGTGTTGGCCGACCTGACTGTGGGCCGCTCGTGGGTCGGCAAGGCAGGCTGGCAGACGGCGCAGGAACTCGTCGACGGATTCCTGGAGTTCTGGCGGAAGAACGACGCGATCCTCCGGGTCGTCGACCTGGGCGCGGCGGAGGGAGACAAACGTTTCTCCAAGATCCGGATGAAGATCCTGAACTCGGTGAACTCCTCCCTCGCGGACTCCGTCGCCGAGCTCCAGGCCAAGGGCAAGGTCGACAAGGACGTGAGCCCCGCGGCGATCGCCGGTTCGCTGGTCGTCATGCTCGCGGCCGCCGCGTCGCACCAGAAGGGGTTCTCCTCCTGGGGCGTCAAGCAGGCCGAACTCAAGCCGAACCTGGCGCTGTTGATGCACCTCGGCGTCACCGGCAAGAAGCCCACCAAGTAGCAGCACGCCCGGCAGCCTGTCATCCGGGCCTCGCGCGCCGCGCGCCGCGCTACGCCGGCAGCGGCCGGTCCTGCACCACATGCTTCATCACCAGCGTCGACGTCAGCCGCTGCACCCCGGGCAGGGTGGCGAGCCGCTCGTCGTAGAGCCGCTGGTAGGCCGCCAGGTCGGCGGCGACCACGCGCAGCAAGTAGTCCGGCTCCCCGAACAGCCGCTGCGCCTCCACCACCTCCGCCACCTCGCTGACCGCCCGCTCGAACTCGGCGACCGTGTCCCGGTCCTCCTGCCGCATCGACACGAAGACCAGCGCCTCGAAGTTCAGGCCCACGGCGGCCGGGTCCACCACCGCCCGGTAGCCGCCGATCGCACCCGACCGCTCCAGCTCACGCAGCCGCCGGTGACACGGCGAGACGCTCAGCCGCACCCGCGCGGCCAGCTCGGTCACGGTCAGCCGCCCGTCCTGCTGGAGCTCGGCAAGAATCTTCCGGTCCATGTCGTCCACGGGGAAGATTCTTCCACGACATGCCCTGACCAGCGAAAACTTCGGGAACACCTTCGGGACGTATGCGCCTAATCTTCCCGGCATGGACTCGGGACTCCCTCATCTCCTTCCTCGCCCTGGACCTCCTGCTGGTGTGCGTGCCGGGCGCGGACTGGGCGTACGCCATCACCGCCGGGCTGCGCGACCGGTCGGTGACGTGGGCGGTGGGCGGCCTGGTCGCCGGGTACGCGCTGCACACCCTGCTGGCGGCGGCCGGGCTGGCGGTGCTGGTGGCGGGGTCGCCGGGTCTGCTCACGGTGCTGACGGTGGCGGGGGCGGCGTACCTGGTGTGGCTGGGGTGGTCGGTGCTGCGCCGGCCCGGCACTCCGGGTGCCGCGCAGGCCGGCCCGGCCACCGTGGAGGGCGGCTCCCGCGCCCGGGTCTTCCTGCGCGGCGCCACCATCAGCGGGCTCAACCCCAAGGGCCTGCTGCTCTACCTGTCCGTGCTGCCGCAGTTCCTGGTCACCCGGGGTGCGCACCTGCCGGTGTCCGTGCAGACTGTCGTCCTGGGACTGCTGCACATGGCGTGCTGTGCCGCCGTCTACCTCACGGTCGGTCTCGCCGCCCGTGCCGTCCTGGGCGCGCGCCCGGCCGCGGCCCGCGCGGTCACCCGTACGTCGGGCGCCGCGATGCTGGGCATCGGCGCGTTCCTGTTGGTGCAGCGCCTGGCGATGTCCTGACGGACGTCCGGCGGGAGAGCGATGTCCTGACGGACGCCTGACGGCCGCCTGACGGGGAACAGCCTTGTGCCCGGCCGGCCCGTGTTGAGCCAGGGCAACGACGTCCGTACCGCTGGAGGAGACCGGAATGGCCCTGACCCGCGAAGAGCGTGAGAAGTTCCTGTCCGAGCCCCACATCGCGGCGCTCGCGGTCGACGCGGGAGCCGGCCGCGCCCCGCTGACCGTGCCGATCTGGTACCAGTACGAGCCCGGCGGCGACGTATGGATCATGACCGGCCTCGACAGCCGCAAGAACGAGCTGATCAAGGCGGCGGGCCGGTTCTCCCTGATGGTCGACCGGCTGGAGCCCACCATCCGGTACGTGTCGGTGGAGGGGCCGGTCGTCGAGACGGTCACCGCCACCGAGGAGGACCTGCGGGAGATCACCGCCCGCTACCTCCCCGCCGAGAAGGTCGACGGATACGTCGCCTTCGCCTCCGCGAACCACGGCGAGCAGGTCATCGTCCGCATGCGGCCCGAGCGCTGGGTCTCCTCCGACCTCGGCTCGGTGTGAACCAGGGCCCGGCGACCGTGACAATCGGGGCATGGGAACCGATCTTCACGAGTCGCTGAGGTCGCTGCGGGTGTGGGATCCCGCGGTCACCGAACTGCCGCCCTTCGACCCGGCCACCGCGCCCGGCGATCCCCTGGCCCTGTTCACGGCGTGGTTCGCCGAGGCGGTGGCGGCCGGTCAGACCGAGCCGCACACCGTGTCGCTGGCGACGACGGACGCGGAGGGCCTGCCGGACGTACGCGTCGTGATGCTGCACGGTGTGGACGCGGACGGCTGGTCCTTCGCCACGCACGCCGGCAGCCGCAAGGGCCGCCACCTCGCCGCCCGCCCGTACGCGGCGCTCGTCTTCTACTGGCCGGTGCTGGGCCGCCAGGTGCGCCTGCGCGGCCCGGTCGCCGTCGCCCCGGCCGACGTGGCGCACGCCGACCTGCACGCGCGCTCGACGGGCGCCCTGGCCGCCGCCCTCACCGGACGGCAGAGCGCGGACCTGGACTCGCCGGACGAGTTGGCCCGCGCCTCCGAGGCGGCCTGGGAGCGGGCCGGCCGGGAGCCGGACGCGCCCGTCCCGTCCTGGACGCTGTACCGGCTGCGCCCCGACGAGGTGGAGTTCTTCCAGGGGGACGCCCGCCGCCGCCACGTACGGCTGTCCTACCGGCGGACGGAGGAAGGCGGCGGCTGGGGCACGCGGCTGCTGTGGCCGTGAGCGACGGTCACCGCCCGGCGGGGGCCGAGGGCGTCGCGGGCCCGGCGGGTGCCGCGGGCGCCGAGGGCCTGGCAGGCGCCGCGGGCGCCCAGGGCCAGGCAGGCGCCGCGGGCGCCCAGGGCCAGGCAGGCGCCGCGGGCTCTGCGTCTGTCGCGGGCCCTCACCGCCCGGCGGGCGCCGAGGACGCCGCGGGCCCGGCAGGCGCCGCAGGCGCCGAGGGCTCCGCGTCCGTCGCCAGCCGCGCGTGCAGATGCGCGTCGCGGAACGTGTCGTGCCGACCGGCCTCGAACATCGCCCCGCGCAGCGTGCCCTCGCAGGCGTAGCCGCAGCGCTCGGCGATCCGGCAGGAGGCGTCGTGGCCCGCCGCGTGCCCCAGTTCCAGGCGGTACAGGCCGAGTTCCGCGAAGGCCCAGCGCGACGCGAGGAGCAGGGCGCGGGTGGCGACCCCCTGGCCGCGGGCCTCGGGGAGCACCCAGTAGCCGACCCGTGCCAGCTTCAGCGGCAGGTTGATCTCGTTGACGCCGAAGTGACCCAGCACCGTGCCGCTCGCCTCGTCCGTGATCCGGAACGACGCGGACCTGCCCTGACCGGCTTCCGTGGCGCGGGCGCGCAGCGACTCACGGGCGCCGGCGAGGTCCGTCCACAGCCTGAGCGGTGTGTTCCAGCGCTGGAACTCGGGGTCCAGGCAGCCGCGCAGCCACGTCTCGGCGTCGGCGTCGGAGCCGGCGTCCCAGGACCGGAGGTGGAGGCCGTGTCCGCGCGGTTCGGTGAGGGAGGGCGCGAGGGTCTGCATGCGTGTGTGGGCCATCGGGCCATTTAATCCGACCGGCGGCGCGGTCGTGACCGATCCGCAACCGATTCCGGTCTTGACCGAGACCCATCAAGCGAGAGCGTGATTACGCTCGCGGCATGGCCGACTCCACAGCGTCCGCTGAACCGCAGCCCGCACACCCCGCGGACCGCCCCGTGTACGTCATCGGCGCCGGTCCAGGCGGCCTCGCCGTCGCTCACGCGCTGCGCGCGCGGGGTCTGCGGGCCGTCGTCCTGGAGCGGGCCGACCACGTCGGCGCCTCCTGGCGGCGCCACTACGACCGGCTGCGCCTGCACACCACCCGCCGGCTCTCGGCGCTGCCGGGACTGCCGCTGCCGCGCCGCTTCGGGCGGTGGGTGGCCCGGGACGACGTGGTGCGGTACCTGGAGAAGTACGCCGAGCACCACAAGCTGGAGATCGTCACCGGCGTCGAGGTCTACCGCGTCGAGCGCGCGCCCGACGATGCCGGCTGGCTGCTGCACGCCTCGGGCGGCCGTGAGCTGACCGGCGCCGCGGTCGTGGTCGCCACCGGCTACAACCACACTCCGCGCCTGCCGGACTGGCCCGGCCGCGACACCTACACCGGCGAGGTCGGGCACGCCGCCGAGTACCGGAACGCGGCCCCGTACGCCGGCCGTGACGTCCTGGTCGTCGGCGTCGGCAACACCGGCGCCGAGATCGCCGTGGACCTGGTGGAGGGCGGGGCCGCCCGGGTCCGGCTGTCCGTGCGCACCGCGCCCCACATCGTCCGCCGCTCCACCGCCGGCTGGCCCGCCCAGTACAGCGGCGTCCTCGTACGGCGGCTGCCGACCCGCCTCGTCGACCGGCTCGCCCGGCCGCTGGCCAGGATCAGCACGCCCGACCTGTCGGCGCACGGGCTGCCCCGCCCGGACACCGGCCTCCTCACCCGGGTCGCCGAGGGCGCCGTCCCGGTGCAGGACGTCGGCCTGATCGACGCGGTGCGCGGCGGCCGGGTGGAGATCGTGGCCGCCGTGGACGGCTTCGAGGACGGCAAGGTGGTGCTCACCGACGGCACCCGCGTCGCACCGGACGCCGTGATCGCCGCCACCGGCTATCTCCGGGGCCTGGAGGGGCTGGTCGGCCACCTCGGCATACTCGACGCACGCGGCAGACCGGTCACCCAGGGCGCCCACTTCCCCGACAACGCCCCCGGCCTGTACTTCACCGGCTTCACCAACCCGATCAGCGGCATGCTCCGCGAGCTGGCGATCGACGCGGGGCGGATAGCCAGGGCGGTGGCGAAGAGGGACGGGGGCCGGGTCTCGCGGCTTCCTGGCTGAGCGGCGGCGGGGCGTCGTCCCCACATACCCCTGCACGGCAGCCCGGCAGCCCGGCAGCCCGGCAGCCCGCGACCCGGTCACGGTCACGACAGGCCGGCCACCGGAGCCGGGCGCCGTCGGATCACCAACGCCATCAGTGCCGCCGCCGCGCACAGGGCGCCGGAGGCGACCCAGACCACGTCGTACGAGCCGAAGTGGTCGCGGGCGACGCCGCCGAGGAAGGCGACGAGGGCGGCGCCGACCTGGTGGGAGGCGAGGACCCAGCCGAAGACGATCGCGCTGTCGTCGCCGTAGTGCTCGCGGCACAGGGCGAGGGTGGGCGGGACGGTGGCGACCCAGTCGAGGCCGTAGAAGACGATGAAGAAGATCATCGGGGGGTGGACGGTCGGCGCGAGCAGGATGGGGAGGAAGAGGAGGGAGACGCCGCGCAGGGCGTAGTAGACGGCGAGCAGGCGGCGCGGTTCGAAGCGGTCGGTGAACCAGCCGGAGGCGATCGTGCCGACCACGTCGAACACGCCGATGACCGCGAGCAGCGAGGCGGCGGCCGTCAGCGGCATGTGGTGGTCGTGGGCGGCGGGGATGAAGTGGGTCTGGATCAGGCCGTTGGTCGAGGCGCCGCAGATCGCGAAGGTGCCGGCGAGGAGCCAGAACGGGCCGGTGCGGGCGGCGGAGAAGAGCACCGTGAGCGCGCGGCGGGCGGCGCCGGGCACGGGGGCCGGTGCGGGGACGAACTCCTTGGCGCCGTAGGGCTTCTGGCCCACGTCCGCCGGGTGGTCGCGGAGCAGGAGCCAGACGAAGGGCACGACGGCGAGGGCGGCGAGCGCGACCGTGACGGCGGCCGGCCGCCACTTGTACGTCTCCACGATCCAGGACAGCAGCGGCAGGAAGATCAGCTGCCCGGAGGCCGAGGCCGCGGTGAGGACGCCGGTGACCAGGCCGCGCCGCTCGGTGAACCATCGGTTGGTGACGGTGGCCGCGAAGGCCAGCGCCATCGAACCGGAGCCGAGGCCGACCAGCAGGCCCCAGCAGAGGATGAGCTGCCAGGCGGATTCCATCCACACCGTCGCGCCCGAGCCCAGCGCGATGACGATCAGGGCGACGGCGACCACGCGACGGATGCCGAAGCGGTCCATCAGCGCCGCGGCGAAGGGGGCGGTCAGCCCATAGAGCGCGAGGTTGACGGAGACGGCGGCGCCGATCGTGCCGCGCGACCAGCCGAACTCCTGGTGGAGCGGGTCGATGAGGATGCCGGGCAGGGAGCGGAAGGCGGCGGCGCCGATGATCGTCACGAAGGTGACGGCGGCGACCCACCAGGCGCGGTGCACCCGGGCATGGCGGCGCGGGCGGGCGGGCTCCGGCCGGTGTACGGATGCGGCGGCGGCGTCGGTTGTCTGGGGCACGTCATTGAGCTTCCGATGCACGGTCCGTCCGATCCAGTGGCCCGAAAGACAGCGTTCGCTAGGATCGGGCCATGACGTCCGACCGTACGTACCGTGCTCCCCGGCCGCACCGCGTCGTCGTCCTCGCCCTCGACGGCCTGCTCCCCTTCGAACTGGGCATCCCGCAGCGGATCTTCGGGCGCGCGAAGGACGAGCGGAAGCGCCCGCTGTACGAGGTCGTCACCTGTTCTGTGCGCCCGCCGGGGCCGGTGTGCACCGACGCCGACTTCGCGATCCTGGTCGAGCACGGCCCCGAGGCCCTGGCCACCGCCGACACGGTCGTCGTCCCGGCCTCCTACGAGCTGGGCCCCGTGCACGAGGAGGGCGTACTCACCGAGGAGCTGGCCGCCGCGCTGGCGCTCGTCCGGCCCGGCACCCGGCTCGTCGCGATCTGCACGGGCGGCTACGTCCTGGCCGCCGCCGGGTACCTCGACGGCCGGCCGGCGACCACGCACTGGGCGTCCGCCGAGCACTTCCAGCGGCTGTTCCCGAAGGTGCGGGTCGACCCGGACGTGCTGTTCGTCGACGACGGCGACGTGCTCACCTCGGCCGGGGTCGCGGCCGGGATCGACCTGTGCGTGCACATCGTGCGCAGGGACCACGGCACCGCCGTCGCCAACGACGTGGCCCGCCGCACCGTCGTGCCGCCCCACCGCGACGGCGGGCAGGCGCAGTACATCGAGCGGCCGGTGCCCGATCCCCAGCAGTCCTCGACGACCAACGCCCGCGCCTGGGCGCTCGGCCGCCTCCAGGAGCCGATCCAGCTGCGGGACATGGCCGCCCAGGAGTCGATGTCCGTACGCACCTTCACCCGCCGTTTCCGCGAGGAGGTCGGTGTCAGCCCGGGGCAGTGGCTCACCGGGCAGCGCGTCGAACGGGCCCGGCACCTGCTGGAGTCCACCGCGCTCTCCGTCGACCAGGTGGCCCGCGACGCCGGCTTCGGCACGGCGCAGTCGATGCGGCAGCACTTGCAGGCGGCGCTCGGGGTCACCCCGACCGCGTACCGGCGGACTTTCCGCGCGGAGTTGTCCACAGCCTGTGGACAGTGAGCGGGAGCCGAACCACGCTCACCGGATCCTCCGCACTCCCCCGACTCGTCGGAACGGCGGCGCGGCGCTGTCCGCCCCGAGCATGGCATCGCGCGCCGCCACCCGACTCCGGCGCTCCCGCCCGGCTCCCGTCGCCCCCGAGGGAACCGCCGCCGAATCACGACCCACGCTCGTCGAGGGCTCCGTCACCGAGGCCTCGTCGTCCCCTCGCGGCGAATCGTTGCCTACAAGCGTGAGGAAACGGTCACGATCCGTCAACCGGCAAAGGGGGATTCATCACTTACGCCCGGTATGCGCGGGACGCGCACGGAAGCACGCCCCGGCGCACCGCCGCATCACCCCCGGAAGATGCGGAGGCTCGTGCACCCGGCGCATCCCGCACCGCCGGCCGCTACACCACCTCGTACGCGAACCCCTCGTACGGCACCGCGCCGCCACCGCTTCCGCAGACCGGCGCGGCGTCCTCGCGCTCGGCGCAGCGGTCCAGTTCGCACCAGATGCGCTTGCCGGTGCCCTCCCGGCTCCAGCCCCAGCGGTCGGCCAGGCCGTCGACGAGGGCAAGACCCCGGCCGCCCGTCGCCTCGCCGTCCACGCAACGGGGCACCGGGGCCCGGTCGCTGGCGTCGTCCACTTCGAGGCGGACGGTCGCCTCCTCGGCCCCCTCGGCCACCGCCCCCGGCAGCACCAGCCGCAGCACGGCCGAACTGCCGGTGTGCACCACGGCGTTGGTGACCAGTTCGGAGACGAGCAGGACCAGCGTCTCGGCGAGTGGTTCGTCGGCCTCTATCCCGGCCCCGGCGAGCCGTGAGCGTGCCCACCGCCGCGCGCGCCCCACTTCCGAGGGGTCGGGCCCGACCTCCAGCTGCACTTGAAGCACCTGCACCGCTCACACCATCCGAACCGGCGGACACAAAGGCTCGCGCCTCATGAGGGCCACGATCGTAGCCATTTTCTGCATGGCCAGAACAAAGGCCGGGTCAGGGATCACGGAACGTGAATCCCCTGTGGGACAGCATGGTTGACGTACAGTCACCCCAACAAGCGCTTCGGGCATATTCCAGCGCGAAGGAGTACCCGTGCGGCATACTGTGCGACGCTCGTTCCGGGGAGTCGAACAGGCGGCGGCCGACGGCCGTTCCACCCTGCGAGGCAAGGCGCACACCGCCGGTTCCGGAGCCGCCCCAAGGGCAACTCCGGCACGGCTGGCGCTCGGGACCACTCGCATCCCACACAAGGTACCGGAATGTGGCGCCGACTCCGGGCCGTGACGGGTCACACGGCGGACACAACCCGGTATCAACGCTCTGTGATGCCGTCCTGCCACGATCCGCGACACCCGCGCGACATCTGTTCGGGAAGGCGGCGACGGCCGTCGGCGCGGGACGCGCTACTCGGGCACGGTGAAGTACCGGGCGAAGGCCGGGACGATCTCCGCCTCCCCCACCTCACCGTCGCCGTCCGCGTCGAGCGCTTCGGCGACCGACCGGGCGTCGTCCCCGGGCACGCCGAGCGCGGTGAGCACGCGTGCGGCGGCCTCGACCGTGGCGGCTCCGTCGCCCTCGGTGTCGGCGACGTCCAGGGCCGCGTGCAGGAAGGGCCGGGCGATCTCGGCGAACCGGTCCGGGTTGTCCCGCAGCCGCTTGACCGCTCCGGAGACGAACTCCTCGCGGGTGATGCGCTGGTCGCCGTCCCGGTCGGCGATGCCGGCCATGCCCTGCCAGAACGCCTCCGCGCCGCCGTACAGGGCCTGGCCCTTCTCGGAACGGGCGGCGGTGCCGAACTCGGCGAGCACCGCCTTGGCCGCTCCGCTGAAGTCCGAACGGTCGATGTACCCGTTGCCGTCCTGGTCGAAGGTGGCGAACCGCGCGGCGATCCTGCGCTCGTACTCGCTGTTGACCATGGTCTTCTCCGGCCGCCTCACGTCGTCGGTTTCGGTGGGTGCGTATCGCTCCCGCGTAACGCTCGGAGCGTACGACGCCGGACGCGACCGCGGGCGGGATCTACGCGGAGAGCGGGCGCGGTTCGTCGCCGGTCGCCGAGGCGATGTCGGGGTGGACGTCGAAGAGCCGGCGCACCCCGAGCGCACCGAGGACGCGGTTGACGTGGGAGCCGTCGACGGCTCCCTGGGCGGGCAGTATCAGGCGCAGCCGACCCTGACAGGAGCGGATGAGCCGCCGGGACGCGATGAGCACGCCGACCCCGCTGGAGTCGCAGAACAGGACCTCGGAGAGATCCAGGACAAGACTGTGCCGCCCCTCGGCCACCTCGTCGTGCACGCGCTGCCGCAGCACCGGTGACGTCACCAGGTCAAGTTCGCCCGACACCTGGAGCACGGCCCACTGGCCCTGCTCGCCGCCGGTCACGTTGAACGTCACCACCATGCCTTTCATTCGTCGGAACGTCCGGAATCACCCGAAACGGAAGCCATGCTTACGCTTCTTGGCCGCGCGCCTGCCCACCGGCCGTTCCCGCAAACGCCCGACCGGAAACGGGGTCTGGTCAGAAGAGGCTTGTTTCAGACGGTTTCGATCCTGTTCGATCGAATCCGGTCGCACGATAGAGGGTAGGTGAGGCGGATCGGGGGCGTTTACCACCTGCGGGCCCTCGGGGGCGCGCATTGACACAAAGGGGCGTGCGGTGTCGGACGTGCCGACTACATTCGGGGAGACGGTGGCCGCAGGCTGGAGACCGGCACGGGCAGAGAACGAGCACGCACGAGCACGGAACGAGCAGAGGACCGCACAGGGGGTGAAGGGGCCGTATGGCGAAGAGGGACGTACCACTGCGCTGGGACCGCAAGATGCAGCAGCGGCTCGCGCGCGGGGAGGCCGCCGCTCTGGGCGAGCTCTACGACCGGTTCGCCTCGCTCGTGCACGGCCTGGCGCACCGCGTGCTCGGTGACGAGCGGGCCGCCGACCACATCACGCGCGACGTCTTCGCGCACGTCTGGGAGCATCCGGACGCCTACGACCCCCGGCAGGGCCCGCTGCGCACGTGGGTCGCCACGCTGACCCACCGCCTGGCCGTGCAGCGGCTGCGCGCCACCGAGACGGCCGCCCTCGCCCGCGGCGGCCCCGGCACCACCGAGGAGCTGGAGAGCAAGGTGCGCCACGCCTCGGTCGCCGCCCGCGCCGACTACATCGTCCAGTCCATGCCGGCCCCGCTCCGGGCCGCCCTGGAACTGGCCTACTTCCAGCGCCGCGACTACCGCCAGACCGCCGCCGACCTCGGCGTCACGGAGGACGAGGCCCGCCGCCGCCTCCGCCTCGGCCTCCAGCTCCTCTCCACCGCCCGCGACGCCGGCGCCCCGCAGACCCCCGGGGCGCCGCCGGGATACGGGGGTGCGGCATGAAGGGGGCATACGACGAGAACGGCGGCTTCGAGGCTCCCGACGGCTCGGGCACCGAGGGGGCCGGGGAGCAGGCGGGGCTTGGGGCGCCGACGGGGCAGGCGGGGTCGGCGGGGCCCGACGTACCCGGCACGGACGTACCCGGCACGCTCGATGCCCCCGGCACGCTCGGCGGTCCCGGCCGCCCCGGTGCGTCCGAAGGCGGCAACGCCCTGCCGGGCGCCCCGGGAGGACCGGAACACCATGACGGAGGAGGCGACGGGCCCGGCGGGTCGGCGCCCGGCGAAGGTACTGGTGGGCGGCCTGGTGGGCTTGATGGACCTACGCCTCACCTTGGGGTCGGTGGGCCCGACGAGCCGGCGTCCCACGACGGAGGCGGCGGATCCCGTCCCGGTCCGCGTATACCGCTGCCCCGCGCGTCCGTCGAGGACGGCGGGCGGACGTTGCCCGACGCGGTGCCGGGCGGGGCGGCGGTCGCGCTGGGGCACCACGTGCTGACGTCGCTCCTCGGGGCGTGGGCGCTGGCCGCCTGCTCGGCCGAGGAGGCCGCGGCCGTCGAGGAGCATCTCGGCGAGTGCGACGCCTGTGCCGACGAGGCCCTGCGGCTGCGTGAGGCGGTCGGGCTGCTCCAGCGGCCGGAGAGCCTCGACCTGGACCCCGCCCTGCGCACCCGCGTCCTGGACGGATGCCTGGAGCGGCGCCCGCCGCGCATCCCGGTACCCGAGTGGGCCACGCCGTACGACGCCGAGACCGCGCGGCTGGACGCGCTGCTGCAGGACATCGGCGACGCCGAGTGGCACGCGCCGGTCCGGCTGCGCTGGTTCGAGGCCGACGAGGCCGCCAGCCGCCGTACCACCGTCGCCGGGGTCATCGCGCACCTGCTGACGGTGGACGGGCTGGTCGCGGTCACCCTGGGCCTCGACGACCCGCTGGGCGACATCACCGCGCCCACCCCGGCGCCGGCCGGCCGCACCGAGGCGTACTGGCGGGCCTCGCACTACCCGCCCACCCGCGCGGTGCGGGCACCCTGGCGCGAGCAGAGCCACGGCATCGTCCGCACCGTGTCGTTCACCGGCGACGCGGGCCGGATGCCGGTGTCGTACGGCGACTTCGAGCTACCGCTGCACGACGCGATGCTGGACCGGGCGTTCGAGTGCTGGGTGCACGCGGAGGACATCGCCGACGCGGTGGACTACCCGTACGAGCCGCCCTCCGCACGTCATCTGAACCGCATGATCGACCTCGCGGCCCGGATGCTGCCGGGCGTCCTGGCGGCCCGCCGCCGGGCCGGGCCGGCCGCGCCGGGTGCCCGCCCGCACCTGGTCACGGCGGGTGAACCGGGGCGCAGCCTGCGGCTGGAGATCGAGGGCTCGGGCGGCGGCGAGTGGCTCATCCCGCTCGACTCCCCGGGCGCGGTGGGCTCCGCCGAGCACGAGGTGGCCCATGTCGCCCTGGACGGCGTGGAGTTCTGCCGCCTGGCCGCGGGCCATGTGCCTCCGGCGGAGGCGGCGGCGGGTCAGCTGGGCGACCGGGGGGCGATCAGCGACGTGCTGTTCGCTGCGGCTAGCTTGAGCCGGATGTAGGGGGCGGTGGCTGCGTCGTCGGCGGCTGCGGGTGAGTGGGGGCTGGTCGCGCAGTTCCCCGCGCCCCTTGAGGGCGTCCACTGCACGCCCTCAAGG
>NZ_JBHJRX010000010.1:0-114747 GCF_042268605.1 Streptomyces sp. NPDC056296
CGCTCCTTCACCCCCGCAAGATCATCGCGTCCAACAGCCACGGTCCTCGCAACTCCCACAGATCGCGGGTGTTGCGAGGACCGTTAGAACCCAAGGGCAGGTGGGGGCCCTTCACGCGTCGGAGCGGCGGATGCCGCCGAGGGGAATCACACCACCTGGTGCAGCCAGCGGACCGGGGCGCCCTCGCCCGCGTAGCGGAAGGGCTCCAGTTCGTCGTCCCAGGGCTTGCCGAGGAGCCTCGCGATGTCGGACTCCAGGTCGGTCTCGCCGCGCTGGGAGCGGACCAGGGCGGCGCGCAGCCGGTCCTCGGGGATCATGATGTCGCCGTGGATGCCGGTGACGGCGTGGAAGATGCCGAGCTCGGGGGTGCAGCTGTAGCGCTCGCCCTCGGCGTTCGCGGACGGCTCCGCGGTGACCTCGAAGCGCAGCAGCTGCCAGCCGCGCAGTGCGGAGGCGAGCTTGGAGGCGGTGCCGGCCTGGCCCTGCCAGGAGAACTCCGAGCGCCAGGTGCCGGGCGCGGCGGGCTGCCGGATCCAGTCCAGGCCGACGCGCGTGCCGAGCACCCCGGCGATGGCCCACTCGACGTGCGGGCAGAGCGCGCGCGGCGCGGAGTGCACGTACAGAACTCCACGTGTCGTCACCGGAACCTCCGGGCTGAGCGGGACATCTCGGAACGGGCGGAACGGCTGTGGCCTGGCGGGCCACGTTGATGGCGAGGCTACCGTGCGACGGGGCAAGGAGTGTGACGTACCGTCGGTCCCGGTGCCGACAAACCTCCGCCATTCACCCGGCAGGACGCTTGTACGGGTGTGAGCCGTTGCATCTCCGCCCTCGGGAACCCTGGCGCGGTGTCATGGGTTGAGGACGTTGGAGGCACGAGGCGAGGGGTGGGACCGGTATGGGTCAGCGGACGGGCCGGCGGACGCCTGTCGGACGTGGACGTTCGCGTGTCGGTCGTCGTCGCCGTGCGCGTGCCGCACTCGCCGTTCTGACCGCCGCCGTCCTGGGCGTGACCGGCTGCGACGCCGTGGGCGGTGACTCCGCCGATCCGTCCCGCTCCGCGTCGAAGCGGCCGAAGCCCGCCCCTGCCTGGGACACCAGCCCCGACTCGGTCGCCGCCGTGGGCGACTCCATCACGCGCGGCTTCGACGCCTGCTCGGTCCTGTCGGACTGCCCGGAGGTGTCGTGGGCGACCGGCGGCAGCGCCGAGGTCGACAGCCTCGCCGTACGGCTGCTGGGGAAGGCGGAAGCGGCCGAGCGGAGCTGGAACTACGCGGTCACCGGAGCCCGGATGGCCGACCTGACCGGGCAGGTGACCCGGGCGGCGGCGCGGAAGCCGGAGCTGGTCGCGGTGATGGTCGGGGCGAACGACGCCTGTCGGGCCACGACCTCGGCGATGACGTCGGTGGCCGACTTCCGGGACCGGTTCGAAGAGGCCATGGGCGTGCTCCGCGAGAAGCTGCCCAAGGCGCAGGTGTACGTGGCGAGCATCCCGGATCTGAAGCGGCTCTGGTCGCAGGGGCGCACCAACCCGCTGGGCAAGCAGGTGTGGAAGCTGGGCATCTGCCCGTCGATGCTGGGCGACGCGGACTCCATGGACTCGGCGGCGACGCTGCGGCGGAACACCGTGCGGGACCGGGTGGAGGACTACAACGAGGTGCTGCGGGAGGTCTGCGCGAAGGACCGGCTGTGCCGCACCGACGGCGGCGCGGTGCACGAGTACCGGTTCGGGACCGGCCAGTTGAGCCGCTGGGACTGGTTCCACCCGAGTGTGGACGGCCAGGCCCGGCTGGCCGAGATCGCGTACCGCGCGGTCACCGCGAAGCAGCCCTGACCCACTCTGACCTGGGGGGCGTGTCCTAGAGTTCCGCACATGAACGAACTCTTCGGCACACTTTCCGACGGCACTCCCGTCCACCGCTGGACCCTGGAGCGGGCCGGCGTACGGGTACGGGTCCTGTCGTACGGCGGGATCGTGCAGTCGGCCGAGGTCCCGGACCGGGACGGGAACACCGCCGGTGTGGTGCTGGGGTTCGCGGACCTGGACGGGTATGTGACGCATCCGGAGCCCTACTTCGGCGCGCTCGTCGGGCGGTACGCCAACCGGATCGCGGGCGGGCGTTTCCCGCTGGACGGGCGGACGTACACGCTGGCGCTCAACAACGGGCCGAACTCGCTGCACGGCGGCGAGCACGGCTTCGACAAGCGCGTGTGGGACGTGGAGCCCGTCGGGGAGGGCCCGCACGGTGTCCGGTTGAGCCGGGTCAGCCCGCACGGCGAGGAGGGCTTCCCGGGCCGCGTGGAGCTCTCGGCGACGTACACGCTGGACGAGTCGGGTGCGCTGCGGATCGCGTACGAGGCGGTCACGGACGCGCCGACGGTGCTGAACCCGACGAACCACAGCTACTTCAACCTGGGCGGGACGGGCTCCGGGCACGCGGGCGGCCATGAACTGCGGCTCGCCGCCTCCCGGATCACGCCGGTCGACGCCGACCTGATCCCGACGGGCGGCACGGAGGACGTGGCGGACACGCGCTTCGACTTCCGGCGGGCGCGCAAGGTCGGTTCCGGCTACGACCACAACTTCGTCCTCGACAAGGGCGTGACGGACACCGCCGTGGAGGTCGCCGAGCTCTACGACCCGGCGTCGGGGCGCGTGCTGACGGTGGCGACGACCGAGCCCGGCCTCCAGCTGTACACCGCCGACCACCTGGGCGAGCCGTTCGCGCCCGGTTACGGCGTCGCGCTGGAGACGCAGCACTTCCCGGACTCGCCGAACCGGCCGGAGTTCCCGAGCACCGTGCTGCGGCCGGGCGAGGTCTTCCGCTCGGAGACCGTGTACGGCTTCTCGGTGCGGTAGCCCGTGCGGTGCCCCCCCCGGTACTGAGGTACTGAGGCTGAGGTACTGAGCCCCGGCCCGGATGTCAGGTCCCGGGCCGGGGCTGTTCGTGAGGGGCACGCCGTGAGCGGTCCCGCGTCAGACGGTAATCGCCCCGGTGATCCGGTGGTCCGCGATCGGGCGTCCGGTCACCGGTTCCTACGAACCCTTCACAAACGGCCACGAGCCGGTCGGCACGCGCCATGGCGCCCGCCCCTTCCGTCACGGGATACTGCCGCCGTCCCACAGCGCACCCCACGGCGACGGAAGGACCTGGACTCCCTTGACATACATACGCGTTCGGATCGGCGTACTCGGACTGGCCCTGGTGGCGGGGCTCGCGGCCCCGGCGGCGGCCACGGCGGCGCCCCCGGCCACCGTCTCCGCACCGACGGTGGAGGAGCGGCGGCTCGACGGGGACGTGCCCCAGGAGATCCTGCGGCGCTCCGGATTCGCCTCGGCGGGACCGGCGTTCGCCCGTGGGCTCGGTCGGGCGGACTCCTACCGCGAGGCCCGCCGCCTCGTCGCGCGTGAGGGCTCGGCGCTGTGGCGGCGAGCGGTGGACCGGGTGCAGGGGCGGGGCCCGGCCCGTGGGGACCTCAGCCGGGACGACGACCGGCCGCTGTACTGGGCGCGGCTCGCGATGACGCGGGAACTGCGCACCTGGGAGCCGGAGTTCGGGCTGACCGAGCGGCAGCGGGCCGCGCTGCTCGTGGAACTGGAGCGCGCCTCGCGCGGCCAGGGCGACATCCGCCTGCCGCGCGACAGGCACGGCAGGGACGGCAGGGACGGCAGGGACGGCAGGGACGGCAAGGGCATGAAGCGGGTGCTGCTCACCGGCTTCGACCCCTTCACCCTGGACCGCGACATCCGGATCTCCAACCCGTCCGGCGCCGCCGCGCTCGCCCTGGACGGCACGGTGATCGACACACCGGACGGGCCCGCCCGGGTGGAGACGGCCGTGTTCCCGGTGCGCTGGCGGGACTTCGCGGAGGGGGCGGTGGAGCGGGCGCTGCGGCCGTATCTGCCGAGGGTGGATCTGTTCACGACCGTGAGCCAGGGCCGGGTCGGTCGGTTCGACGTGGAGCGGACCAACGGGGCCTGGCGGGGCGGTTTCCCCGACAACGAGAACGTCTCCCGCACGGAGACGGTGCCCGTCGCCGACCCGGCCTCGCAGCCGCAGTGGACGACGACCACACTGCCGTACGAGGCGATCACGGCCTCGGACACCGGCCGCTTCCCCGTGTACGACAACACGAGCGTGACCGAGATCCCGGTGGGAGCCACCGAGCCGGTCGTACGGCCGGACGGGCCCACGCCCGGTTCGACGGCCCGCGCGGGGGGCGGCGGGGACTACCTCTCCAACGAGATCGCCTACCGGGCGACCCTGCTGCGGGACCGGCTCGGGCTGGGCGCCACGCTGCCGGGCGGGCACGTCCACACGCCGGTGCTGCAGTTCGGGGCCCAGAACACCGATCCGGCGACCGGGGCGGTCACCGATCCCGCGTTCGTGCGCAACCGGCTGGACATCGTGGCGCAGACGCGGGCGATCGTGGCCGTGGCGGTCAGCGCGTCGGAGCCGGACCGGCCGGACCGCCCGGGCGTGCCGGACCGGAGCTGACCGCCGGGTCGGCGGCGCCGCCGTCGGAGCGGTCGGCGCCGTCGTGGGTCTCCTCGCCCAGCAGTTCGCGGGCGAGGAGCGTGGCACCCGCGACCGCGCCCGGCATCAGGAACACCGCGACGAACGGCACCAGGAAGGACACGCTCAGCGGGGTGCCGAAGCCCCAGACCAGCATCTTGCGGGAGCGCAGGAGGGCGAGACGGTCGCGCAGTTCGACCCCGCGGCGCTGGAGGGCGACGGAGGCGAGCTCCTCGGTGAGGAAGAAGCCGGTGACGAAGAAGCCGATCACCGGGACCACCGTCTGCCCGACGACCGGGATGAAGCCCAGGGCGAACAGCAGCACGCCCCAGACGAGGGCGCGGAGCAGGATCCGGAGGCTGTCGCGGCCGGAGATCCACAGCTCGCGCCAGAGCGGCAGGTTCGACTCGGGGGCGGTGCCGTCCGGGGAGACGTCGCGGTCGACCCGCTCGGAGAGGCTCTCGTAGAAGGGCTGGCCGACCAGCAGCGTGACCGCGGTGAAGGTGAGGACGGCCAGGAGCAGGGCGAGGGCGAACAGGACCGCGGTGAGGAAGCCGCGGAAGAGGCCGAGCCAGGGGCTCGACCAGTCGTCGGCGAAGGGGGTCGCCCAGGCGACGAAGTCCGTGCCCCACAGCGCCAGCCCGACCAGCGCCGCCGCGTACAGCACCAGTGTGATCAGGCCCGGGAGAAGCCCGAAGCCGTAACTCTTGCCGTGCCGGGCCACCCAGCGCTGGCCCTTCAGGAGATGGCCGAATCCCGCCCCAAGATCGCGCATGGGCGGAACTCTACCGGTCGGGACCGGCACCGCCGTGCCCGGATGAGGGCTCCGAAGGAGCCGCGATTGAGTCGAACGCGCTCATCGCGCCGTACCGATCGACGAACGGCCCCGCAGAGGTCCGCCGAGTTGGTGAGGAGAAGCGGATGACGCAGAAGATCCACGGCACCGTCGCCGACGGCTTCGAGGCGGTGCGTGAGGAGTTCGCGGCGGTCGTGGCCGGCGAACGGCCGGACTACGAGGGTCAGCTGTGCGCCCACGTCCACGGACGCCGGGTCGTCGACCTGTGGACCGGCGACGGCGCCGACGCCGGCTCGCTGTACGGGGTGCACTCGGCCACCAAGGGCGCGGCCCACCTGGTGGTCGCCATGCTGGTGCAGGAGGGCACCCTGGAGCTGGACCGCAGGGTGACCTACTACTGGCCGGAGTTCGCGGCCGAGGGCAAGGGCGCGCTGACCCTGCGCGACCTGCTCGCGCACCGCGCGGGCGTGATCGGCACGGACACCGGCTTCAGCACCGCCGAACTGGCCGACGACCGGGTGATCGCCGAACGCCTCGCCGACCAGCGTCCGTACTGGCGTCCCGGCACGGCCTTCGGGTACCACGCGCTGGTCCTCGGCGCCCTCGCGGGCGAGGTGGTGCGCCGGGCCACGGGCCACACCCTCCAGGAGGTCTACGAGGAGCGGGTCCGCGCCCCGCACCACCTGGACTTCCACCTGGGCCTGCCGGCCTCGCTGGACCACCGCTTCCGCACCGCGCAGGCGGTGATCCGCACCCCGGTGCAGCAGGTGGCGCCGGATCCGCTCCCGGACGGCCCGCACACCCTCACCGCGATCGCCTTCAACCGCAACGCGGCGCACCCCACCGACCTGGCGACCCTGCCCAACGAGCCGGTCGTACGCGCCCGGGGTCCGGCCTCCGTGGGCGGCGTGGCCTCGGCGCGCGGGCTGGCCGGGCTGTACGCGGCGGCGATCGGCGAACTGGACGGCAAGGCGCCGCTGCTGAAGCCGGACACGGTGGCGGAGTTCGGGCAGTTCCACTCGGTCGGTCACGACCTGGTGACCCGGACGCACCGGTCGTACGGGCTGGGCTTCGAGGCGACGGCGGACACCTGGTACCCGTTCCTGGGCGCCGGGGCGATCGGGCACAGCGGCGCGGGCGGCTGCCAGGGCTTCGCGGACCCGTTCAGCGGGCTGGCGTACGGCTACACCAGGCGCCGGTGCGCCTACCCGGGCGGGGCGGCGCCGGAGAACGGGCGGCTGGTGGCGGCGGTGCACGGTGCGGCGCTCGCGTGCGAGCACCGCACCGCGTGAGACCGGATGCCGGTCAGACGAGCGTCACGGTGATGTTGCCGCGGGTCGCCTTCGAGTACGGGCAGACCTGGTGGGCCTTCTCCACCAGCGACCGCGCGGTGGCGGCGTCCACCGCCGGGATCTCGGCGGAGATCTCGACGATGATGCCGAACCCGTCGTCGTTCTTGCCGATGCCGACCTTCGCGGTGACGGTCGAACCGGTGATGTCGGCGCCCTCCTGGCGGGCCACCACGCCGAGCGCGCCCTGGAAGCAGGCGCTGTACCCGGCGGCGAACAGCTGCTCCGGGTTGGTGCCGGCGCCGTTGCCGCCCATCTCCTTGGGCGGGTTCACGACCACGTCGATCTTGCCGTCATCGGTGGCCACCCGTCCGTCGCGGCCGTTCTCGGCGGTGGCGACGGCGGTGTAGAGGACCTCGGACTGCTGAATGGGCATGCGGTTGTCTTCCTCCTCGGTCCGCCGTGACTCGCGCCCACGATCACGACAGATTTCGGAAAGACGCTACCGCATGCCGGAAATTCAGTGAAGGCCGCTCCGAAGGCCGCTCTTCCCGCGCGGACGTCAGAGCTTGACGATCATCTTGCCGGTGTTGTCGCCGCGCAGGACGCCGAGGAAGGCCTCCAGGTTGTTCTCGATGCCCTCGACGACCGTCTCGCGGTACTTCAGCTCGCCGGAGCGGACCCACGGGCCGACCTCCTGGACGAACTGCGGCTGGAGGTCGTAGTGGTCGCCGACCAGGAAGCCCTCGATGCGGCCGCGGGTCTGGATCAGACGGGCGAGGTTCTTCGGGCCGGGCGCGGGCTCGGTGTTGTTGTAGACGGAGATCGCGCCGCAGATGGCGATGCGGCCGTTCAGGTTGAGGGAACCGACGGCGGCCTCCAGGTGGTCGCCGCCCACGTTGTCGAAGTAGACGTCGACGCCGTCCGGGGCGGCGTTGCGCAGCTGCTCGCTCACCGGGCCGTCCTTGTAGTTGAAGGCGGCGTCGAAGCCGTACTCGTCGACGAGCAGCTTGACCTTCTCGGCCGAGCCGGCGGAGCCGACGACCCGGGCGGCGCCCTTGAGCTTCGCGATCTGCCCCACCTGGCTGCCGACGGCACCGGCCGCGCCGGAGACGAACACCGTGTCGCCCTCCTTGAGCGCGGCGACGCGCAGCAGACCGGCGTACGCGGTGAGGCCCGTCATGCCGAGCACGCCGAGGTACGTCGACAGCGGCGCGGCCTCCGGGTCCACCTTGACGGCGTTCTTCGCGTCCATGGCGGCGTACTCGCGCCAGCCGAAGAAGTGCAGGACGTGGTCGCCCACGGCGAAGCCCTCGGCGTTGGAGGCGACGACCTCGCCGACCGCGCCGCCCTGCATCACCTTGCCCAGCTCGTAGGGGTCGGCGTAGGACTTGGCGGCGCTCATGCGGCCGCGCATGTAGGGGTCGACGGAGACGTACAGGTTGCGCACCAGCACCTGGCCCGCACCCGGAGTGGGGACCTCCGCCTCGACGAGGGCGAAGTCCTCCGGCTTGGGCCAGCCGACCGGGCGGCTGACCAGGTGCCATTCGCGGTTGACGGTGGGGAGGGCGGGGGAGTCGGTCATGAGGGCACCTTTCCTGGCGCTTACCGGAAGTGTTTCACGCTCTGAAACAACCATGCGGCTGAACATTTCAGGTTGTCAAACAAATGGGTACCCTGGATTCCATGGCCACACCACGCGACACCCCACGCCGACCGGACGCGCTCACCCTCGAAGTCGTCGAGCTGATCGGCGAGGTCGTGGCCCGCTTCCACGCCGACTACGAGGAGGCGGCCGCGGAACGCGCCCTGACCGGGGCGCAGGCCAAGCTGCTGAGCCTGCTGTCGCTGGAGCCGCTGCCGATGCGGAAACTGGCGCAGAAGCTGAAGTGCGAGCCGTCGAACGTCACCGGGATCGTGGACCGGCTGGAGGCACGGGGACTGGTCGAGCGGCGCCCGGACCCCGCCGACCGCCGGGTGAAGGTGGCGGCGGCGACGGACGAGGGGCGACGGGTGGCGCGGGGGCTGCGCGAGTCGCTGCGGTTCGCACGGGAGCCGCTCGCGGGGCTGTCGGAGGGGGAGCGGGTCGCTCTGCGGGACGCGCTGCGGAGGATGCTCGGGGAGTGAACCCGCGTTCGCCGGCGGTCCGGCGCTGCCGTCAGGGGGCGGGGCGCGAACCCGCGATGCCGACCTGATCCGGACGCCAGGCCCCAAGTGCACCACCAGGAGAACGACAGACCCTTAAGTGCACCACCACAAGAAACGGTCGCAGGTTTCGGTGGGAGTGGGGTCCGGAGAGGTCGTCGGGGCGGGTGTCGTGGTCGGGGGTGGGGGCGGGTCGTCCGTGTCCGTCGACGGCGGGTCCGGGGTCGGGGCCGTCTCCGGTGTCGACGCCGGGGGTGCCGACGGGACCTCGGCCCCGTCCGCCGCCTTGGACCTCTCCGCGTCCGGGGACTCCGACGTCGACGCCGAGGCCGACGCCGAGGCGGACGCGTCGGGGGACGGTGTGCCCGAGGTCGAGGTCGAGGTCGTCCTCGACGTCTCGTCGACCGGTACGGCGGACGACTCCCCCACCTCGCGCGTCGCCCCGCCGTCCGTCGTCTCACCGCCGGCGGCGGCCGGCTTCGCCGGGGAGCCGGGGGCGTCCATGCCGAGTTCCGCGAGGCTCAGTCCGCCGGCGGCCAGGACGAAGCCGGCCGTGATCAGCAGGGTCCGCCGGCGGCGTCGGCGGTGTGCGGCGGCCTTGCGGTCGCGGCGGCTGCCCCTCCCGCCGCGAGAGGCGTCGCCGGGAGCCTCGTCGGTCGGCGCGTCGGTCGGCGCGTCGGCCGCATAAGTCTCATCTGTCTCGTCGGAGACGCGCGGCGGGCGCTCTTCGCTCACCGCCAAGTACGGGTCGGACGCGCGCGGTTCTTCGACAAGTGCGCCGCACCCCGGGCAGGCGAGGGCGCCGTTGAGGTGCCGTCGGCACGGGAGGCAGTAGTCCATGACGCGGGAAGGTTAAGTTCCGCAACGGGCGCGTTCCTAGACGTGACTGTGAAGGTTGTGTGGGAAAGCGGCCGGAACCACTCCGCTCCGCGCTTCGAAACTGTCGAAACCGTTATGTGTCCGACCCATTGACACCCCGACCGCCGTCTCCTTACTGTCACGCCAGCATTTCGAACGAGTGACGAAATATCGAACATAGCGAAGGGGCAACCGCCGTGCGCATCACCGGAATCAGCACACACGTGGTCGGGACGCCATGGCGCAACCTGACGTACGTCCAGGTGCACACCGACGAGGGGATCACCGGAGTCGGCGAGACCCGGATGCTGGGGCACACCGACGCCCTCCTCGGCTATCTGAGGGAGGCCGAGGCCAACCACATTCTCGGATCCGACCCGTTCGCTGTCGAGGACCTGGTCCGCCGCATGAAGTACGGCGACTACGGCCGCGCCGGCGAGATCGTGATGTCCGGTATCGCCGTCGTCGAGATGGCCTGCTGGGACATCAAGGGCAAGGCGCTCGGCGTTCCGGTCTGGCAGCTGCTCGGCGGCAAGGTCACCGACAAGGTGAAGGCGTACGCCAACGGGTGGTACACGACCGAGCGGACGCCGGAGGCCTACCACAAGGCCGCGCAGGGGGTCATGGAGCGCGGGTACCGGGCGCTGAAGATCGACCCGTTCGGCACCGGGCACTTCGAACTGGACCACGCGCAGAGCCTGTACGCCGTGTCGCTGATCGAGGCGGTGCGGGACGCGATCGGGCCCGACGCCGAGCTGATGCTGGAGATGCACGGGCGCTTCTCCCCCGCCACCGCCGTCCGGCTCGCGCGCGAACTCGCGCCCTTCAAGCCGGCCTGGCTGGAGGAGCCGGTCCCGCCGGAGAACCTCAAGGCGCTGCGGAAGGTCGCCGAGAAGGTCGACATCCCGGTCGCCACCGGTGAGCGCATCCACGACCGGATCGAGTTCCGGGAGCTGTTCGAGGACCAGTCCGTGGACATCATCCAGCCCGACGTCGGCCATATCGGCGGCATCTGGGAGACCCGGAAGCTCGCCGCCACCGCCGAGACCCACTACACGCTGGTGGCCCCGCACAACGTGGGCGGGCCGGTGCTGACCGCCGCGAGTCTCCAGGTCGGCTTCACCTCACCGAACTTCAAGATCCTGGAGCACTTCAACGACTTCGCGGACGCGGAGATCAAGAAGGTGGTCAAGGGCGCGCCGGTGGTGGACCCGGAGGACGGGTGCTTCCACCTGTCCGACGCGCCCGGCCTCGGGGTCGAGCTGGACACCGACGCGGCGGCCGAGTTCCCGCAGCAGCAGGCGCGGTTCGACCTGTGGGCCGAGGGCTGGGAGCAGCGCAAGCCCAAGGGGACCGAGGGATGAGCGAGGCGGTCGTCATCGAGGCGCCGGGCGAGCACCGGCTGGTGCCGCACGAGCCGCGTGAGCCCGGTCCCGGCGAGGCGCTGGTGCGGGTGCACGCCGCCGGGATCTGCGGCAGCGACCGCGAGGTGTACCAGGGCAACCGGCCCGAGGGGTACGTGCGTTACCCGCTCACCCCCGGGCACGAGTGGTCCGGGACCGTGGAGCGGGTCGGCGTCGGGGTGCCCGCGTCCCTCGTCGGGCGCGGGGTGGTCGGCGAGGGGTTCCGCAACTGCCAGGTCTGCGACCGTTGTCACGCGGGTGAGACGACGCTGTGCACGGCGGGGTACGAGGAGACGGGGTTCACCCAGCCGGGAGCCATGGCGCCCACGCTGACGCTGCCCGCCCGCCTCCTGCACGCCCTGCCCGACGACGCCGACCTCACCGCCGCCGCCCTGCTGGAGCCCGCGGCCTGCATCGCCGCCGCCGCGCTCAAGGCGAACGCCCGCCCCGGCGAGCGGGTCGCGGTCGTCGGCACCGGGACGCTCGGCATGTTCGCCGTGCAGTTCCTGCGCGCCGCGTCCCCGGGCGAACTGCTGGTCGTCGGCACGCGCGGGGACCGGGAGGCGCTGTCCCGGCAGTACGGCGCGACCGACTTCCGGACGAAGGACCGACTCCTCCCGGACGACTTCGACGTCGTCATCGAGACCGCCGGGTCCGCCGACGCCGCCCGCACCGCCGCCGCGCTGCTCCGCAGGGGCGGGCGGCTGGTGCTGACCGGTATCCCGGCGCCGGGCGCCGACGGGCTGGACCCGACCGACCTGGTCGTACGGCAGCTGGAGGTGCACACCGTCTTCGGGGCACCGCCGGACGCCTGGGCGCACACGGTGCGGGTCTTCGCGGCCGGTCTGCTCGACCCGCGGCCGCTGGTGACGCACGAGCTGCCGCTCGCGGAGTTCGCCGAGGCCATCGAGCTGGTGGGGTCCGGCGACCCGAAGGTCGGCAAGGTGCTGTTGCGTCCCTGACGGCCGCCCCTGAGCCGTACGCCGGTACGGGGGCGACCTGACGGCCTCCGTACCGGCGTACACCCAACCGCGCGTCTTCCTGCCCAAAGCCCTGCCCAAAGCGGCGAACTTCGTCCGAAATACCGAACACTAAGGACAGCTTGTGACCGACGCTTCCGCCAAGGCCGCCGCACGCAGGCCCGGTGAGCAGGCACTCACCGCCCTCGGCCTCGCCGCGCCCGCCCTCGACCCCGCCGACGCCTCGCCGCACTCCTTTCCGGGCGGCGGCCGCTGGCGCACCGAGATCCCCTCCTGCGAGGGACCGGAGGCGCTGGGGGTGGTCCTGAAGGAGTCCTCGCGGCTGGATGTGCCGATCCACCGGATCAGCCAGGGCAGCGGCGTGTGGATGCTGACCGACGCCGAGATCACCGAGATGGTCGAGGCCACCGCCGAACGCGACATCGAGCTCTGCCTGTTCACCGGCCCGCGCGGCACCTGGGACATCGGCGGCTCCACCCGGACCGACTCGGGCGGCGCGGGCCTGCGGGCCCGCGGCCACGACGCGGTCGCCGGCTGCGTCGAGGACGCCGTGCGGGCCACGGAGTTGGGCGTCAAGTGCCTGCTCGTCGCCGACGAGGGCGTGCTGTGGACGCTGCACCGGGCACGGTCGGCCGGGATCATCCCCGCCGACACCACGCTCAAGCTGTCGGCGCTCGTGGGGCCGGTCAACCCGGCCTCGTACGCGGTGTACGAGCGGCTCGGCGCCGACTCCATCAACGTGCCCAGCGACCTGACGCCCGATCACCTGACCGAAATCCGGCGGGTTTCGGCCGCGCCCATGGACATGTACATCGAGGCTCCCGACGACCTCGGCGGCTACGTGCGGATGTACGAGGTCGCCGAGCTGGTCCGGCGCGGCGCCCCGCTGTATCTGAAGTTCGGCCTCTCCAAGGCACCCGGGATCTATCCGTACGGGCACCACTTGCGCGAACTGACGCTGACCACCGCAAAGGAGCGGGTGCGGCGCGGCCGGCTCGCACTGGACCTGCTCGCGCGGCACGGGGCGGACGGGGAGATGGCTCCGCTCGGCACGCGCGAACCGGGCTCGCTCAACCGGTTCGAGACCTCGTCATAACGTTCCGGAAACTTCCTTCACAAAAGAAGACACGACCGCGCACAATCCCACACACCCGCGTCGCCGGCCCAGCCCTCACCTCAAGGATGATGACCATGCGCAACCGCAGAGCCGCACTCGCAGCCATAGCCTCCGCCGCCTCCCTCGCCCTCACGCTGACCGCCTGCGGCCAGAACAGCGAGGGCGGCAGTGAGGAGGACAAGGGCGGCAGCGAAGGCGGCACCATCGGCATCGCGATGCCGACCAAGTCCTCCGAACGCTGGATCTCCGACGGCGCCAACGTCGAGAAGGAACTGAAGGCCAAGGGTTACGAGACCAAGCTCGTCTACGGCGAGGACGACCCCGACCAGCAGGTCTCCCAGATCGAGAACATGATCACGCAGGGCGTGGACGCCCTGGTCATCGCCGCGATCGACAACAAGTCCCTGGGCAACGTGCTCCAGCAGGCCAAGGACGCCGACATCCCGGTCATCTCCTACGACCGGCTGATCCTCGGCACGGAGAACGTCGACTACTACGCCTCGTTCGACAACAGCAAGGTCGGCGAGCTGCAGGGCACGTACATCGTCGAGAAGCTCGGTCTGAAGGACGGCTCCAAGAAGGGGCCCTTCAACATCGAGCTGTTCGCCGGCTCCAACGACGACAACAACACGAAGTACTTCTTCAACGGCGCGATGAGCGTCCTGAAGCCGTACATCGACAAGGGCGATCTGGTCGTCAGGTCCAAGCAGACCGACCTCAACCAGGTCACCACCCTGCGCTGGGACGGCGGCACCGCGCAGAAGCGCATGGACGACCTGCTCACCTCCAGCTACCGCAGCGCCCGGATCGACGCGGTGCTCTCGCCCTACGACGGCATCTCCATCGGCATCCTGTCCGCCCTGAAGTCGGACGGCTACGGCTCGGGCAGCAAGTCCATGCCGGTCGTCACGGGCCAGGACGCCGAGCTCGCCTCGGTGAAGTCGATCATCGCGGGCCAGCAGACGCAGACCGTCTTCAAGGACCTGCGCGAGCTCGCCAAGGTCGCCTCGAACATGGTCGAAGCCTCCCTCAACGACAAGAAGCCCGAGGTCAACGACACCAAGTCGTACGACAACGGTGCCAAGGTCGTCCCCGCCTACCTGCTCCAGCCGGTCAGCGTCGACAAGTCCAACTACGAGAAGGTCCTCATCGAGGGCGGCACCTACTCCGCGGACGACCTCAAGTAACCGGGCCCCCTCAAGGATTGGAAGGCACGACCATGGCGGGACCCGTCCTGGAAATGCGCTCGATCGTCAAGACCTTTCCCGGTGTCAAAGCGCTGTCGGACGTCACACTGACCGTTCGCCAGGGCGAGGTCCACGCCATCTGCGGTGAGAACGGCGCCGGCAAGTCGACCCTGATGAAGGTGCTCTCCGGCGTCCATCCGCACGGCAGCTACGAGGGGGACATCCTCTTCGACGGCGAGACCTGCCGGTTCAAGGACATCCGGGCGAGCGAACAGCACGGCATCGTGATCATCCACCAGGAGCTGGCGCTGGTGCCGTACCTGTCCATCGCCGAGAACATCTTCCTCGGCAACGAGCACGCCAAGCGTGGACTGATCAACTGGAACGACACCCTCAAGCACGCCACCGAGCTGCTGCGCCGGGTCGGTCTCGACGAGCACCCGGAGACCCGCGTCGCCGACATCGGCGTGGGCAAGCAGCAGCTGGTGGAGATCGCCAAGGCGCTGTCCAAGAAGGTGAAGCTGCTCATCCTCGACGAGCCGACGGCGGCGCTCAACGACGAGGACAGCGGCAAACTCCTCGACCTGATCCTTCAGTTGAAGGAACAGGGCATGACCTCGATCATCATCTCGCACAAGCTGAACGAGATCCGCCGGGTCGCCGACTCGGTCACGATCATCCGCGACGGGCAGTCCATCGAGACGCTCGACGTGAAGGCCGAGGAGACGACCGAGGACCGGATCATCAGCGGGATGGTCGGCCGCGACCTGGAGAACCGCTTCCCGGAGCGCACCCCGCACCATCCGGAGGAGGGGACCGCGCCCGCCCTGGAGATCCGCAACTGGACCGTGCACCACCCCATCGACCAGCAGCGCAAGGTCGTCGACGACGTCTCGATCGAGGTGCGGCGCGGCGAGATCGTCGGCATCGCCGGACTCATGGGCGCCGGCCGCACGGAACTGGCGATGAGCGTCTTCGGCCGCACCTACGGCCGGCACGCGGGCGGCACGGTCCTCAGGGACGGCGCCGAGGTCCGTACGAAGACCGTCCCCGAGGCGGTCGGGCACGGCATCGCGTACGTCACCGAGGACCGCAAGCACTACGGCCTCAACCTCATCGACACCATCAACCGGAACATCTCGCTGACCGCGCTGGGCAAGGTCGCCAAGCGGGGCCTGGTCGACGAGCACGGGGAGCGGCAGGTCGCCGAGGACTTCCGCAAGTCCATGAACATCAAGGCGCCGACCGTCTTCGAACCGGTGGGCAAGCTGTCCGGCGGCAACCAGCAGAAGGTCGTCCTCAGCAAGTGGATCTTCGCGGGTCCCGAGGTGCTGATCCTGGACGAGCCCACGCGCGGCATCGACGTGGGCGCCAAGTACGAGATCTACACGGTCATCGACCAGCTGGCCGCCCAGGGCAAGGCGGTCGTCTTCATCTCCTCCGAACTGCCGGAGCTGCTCGGCATGTGCGACCGCATCTACACGATGGCCGCGGGTCGGCTCACGGGTGAGTTCTCGCGGGCCGAGGCCTCACAGGAAGCGCTGATGCGTCGGATGACGAAGGACAAGAAGGACAAAGAGGTAACCCGATGAGCACGGACCTGACCGCCAAGACCCCGGCCCCCGCGCCGCCCGGCAAGGACGGAGCGGCCTCCGGCGGCGGCCTGTTGCAGCTGATGCTCGACGGCATGCGCCGCAACATGCGCCAGTACGGCATGCTGATGGCCCTCGGCCTGATCGTGGTGCTGTTCGCGGTGTGGTCCGACGGCGACCTGCTGCTGCCGCGCAATGTCTCCAACCTGGTGCTGCAGAACAGCTACATCCTGATCCTCGCGATCGGCATGATGCTCGTCATCATCGCGGGCCACATCGACCTGTCGGTCGGCTCACTGACGGCGTTCATCGGCGCGATGGCCGCCGTGCTCATGGTCGACAACGACCTTCCCTGGCCGCTCGCGGTGGTGCTCTGCCTGGCCATCGGCGCGGCCGCGGGCGCGGTGCAGGGGTTCTTCATCGCCTATCTCGGCATACCTTCCTTCATCGTGACCCTGGCGGGCATGCTGCTCTTCCGCGGTCTGACGGAGATCTTCCTGAAGGGCCAGACCCTCGGCCCGTTCCCCAAGGACCTGCAGAAGATCGCCAACGGCTTCCTGCCCGAGGTCGGCCCGAACACCAACTACCACAACCTCACCCTGCTACTGGGCTTCGCGCTGATCGCCTTCGTGGTGTTCCAGGAGGTTCGCGACCGGGGGCGGCAGCAGGAGTTCGCCCTTGAGGTGCCGCCGGTCAAGCTGTTCGTGCTCAAGCTGGTCGCGCTGGTCTCCGCCGTCCTCGTCGTCACGCTGCTGCTCGCCAGCTACAAGGGCGCCCCGGTCGTGCTGCTCATCCTGGGCGTGCTGGTCGTCGGGTTCGGCTACCTGATGCGCAACGCGATCATCGGCCGCCACATCTACGCCATCGGCGGCAACCTGCCCGCGGCCAAGCTGTCGGGTGTGAAGGACAAGAAGGTCACCTTCCTGGTCTTCCTGAACATGGGCATGCTCGCCGCCCTGGCGGGTCTGGTCTTCGCCGCCCGCTTCAACGCGGCCTCCCCCAAGGCCGGCCTCAACTTCGAGCTGGAGGCCATCGCCGCCTCGTTCATCGGCGGCGCGTCGATGAGCGGCGGCGTCGGCACGGTCCTCGGCGCGATCATCGGCGGTCTGGTCCTGGGCGTGCTCAACAACGGCATGAACCTCGTCGGCATCGGCACCGACTGGCAGCAGGTCATCAAGGGCGCGGTGCTGCTGGCGGCGGTCGGGTTCGACGTGTGGAACAAACGGCGGGTCGGTTCTTAGAGAAGCGGTCTATTCGGGCCGTACGGAGACTGCGGGCCGGTTGTGGCCGGTCGCGCCCACGCGGCGGAGCCGCACATCGACACAGCCCCGCGCCCCTGAAGTGCGCTTCCGTCAACCCACTTGAGGAGTTGCCGTATGGAACTGAACAGGCGCACGGTCATCGCCGGCGCAGCGGCCGTCGGTCTCACCGCCGCCACCCTCGGCGGCACCGCACACGCCACGGGAGGCAGGAAGCCGGTGAAGGAGCTCTTCGGCAAGCTCGCCGACGGCACGAAGGTGTACCGCTGGTCGCTGGAGAACGGCGGCACGCGGATGAAGGTGCTGTCGTACGGGGGAGTCGTCCAGTCCCTGGAGATCCCCGACCGCCGTGGCCGCTACGAGAACGTCTCGCTGGGCTTCGACGACCTCGACGACTACGTGGCCCGCAGCCCGCACTTCGGCGCCCTGATCGGCCGGTACGGCAACCGCATCGCGCAGGGCCGCTTCACGCTGGACGGCAAGCGGTACCAGCTATCCGTCAACGACGGCGAGAACTCCCTGCACGGCGGCGCCCTGGGCTTCGACTACCGGGTGTGGGACGTCGAGCCGTTCACCGAGGGCTCCGACGTCGGCCTGGTCCTGCACTACACCAGCGTCGACGGCGAGATGGGCTACCCGGGCACGCTCAGGGCGAAGGTGACGTACACCCTCACCCGGCGCGGCGACTGGCGCATCGACTACGAGGCCACCACCGACAAGGCCACCGTCGTCAACCTCACCAGCCACGTCTACTGGAACCTGGCCGGCGAGGGCAGCGGCACGATCGAGGACCACGAGCTGTCGATCGCGGCGTCCCGCTACACGCCCACCGACGCGGGCCTGATACCGACGGGCGAGCTGGCCGAGGTGTCCGGCACGCCCTTCGACTTCCGCCGGGCCAAGCCGATCGGCCGGGACATCCGGGATGCCCACCCGCAGCTGGTCACCGCCAAGGGCTTCGACCACAACTGGGTGCTGGACAAGGGCATCACCGACCGCCCCGAGCACATCGCCACCCTGCGCGACCGTTCCTCCGGCCGCACCCTGCGCATCGCCACCGACCAGCCCGGCCTGCAGTTCTACTCGGGCAACTTCCTCGACGGCACCCTGACCGGCACCGGCGGCTCCCTCTACCGGCAGGGCGACGCCCTGTGCATGGAGACGCAGCACTTCCCGGACTCGCCGAACCAGCCGTCGTTCCCGTCGACCGTGCTGCGGCCGGGGCAGACGTACCGGACGACGACGGTGCACTCGTTCGACGCGTGAGGCCGTGAGGGCGCCGCGAGGGCACACTTTCTTCACACGCGTTGAACAGCGCCCCACCCCCCTCCGTATGTAAGGGCGGCCCGTGCTCCCCCGCGCGGGCCGCCCACCTACGGAGGTTCATTTGTCCGGCAACGTCACCTCGTTGTTCCGCGGCACCGCGGCGCACAGCCCGTCGATGGCGGCGCTGACGCGGGAGAGCGGCGAGGCGGCGGGCGCCGGCCCGGTGGATTTCTGCATCCCCTGCAACCCGTACTTCCCCACCCCGGCGATGTTCGACGAGATGGCCGCCCGGCTGCGCGACATCATCACGTACTACCCGAGCAGCGCCGACACCATCACCGCCGAACTGTGCAGCCTGCTCCAACTGCCGCCACAGTGCGTGGCGATGGGCAACGGCTCCACCGAGCTGATCACCTGGATCGACCATCTGCTGGTCCGGGAGTCCCTCGCCGTCCCCGTCCCCACCTTCGGCCGCTGGACCGACCAGCCCATGGAGACCGGCAAGCGGGTCGACATGTTCCCGCTCCAGGAGTCCAGCGGCTTCGCCCTCGACCTCGCGCAGTACGCCGAGTTCATCCGGGTCCGCGGCACCCGGGTCGCCGTCGTCTGCAACCCCAACAACCCCGACGGCGGCTTCCTGCACAAGCACGCGCTCGTGCAGTTCATGGACGCCATGGCCGACCGGGACCTGGTCGTCATCGACGAGTCGTTCCTGGAGTTCGCCGACGCGGAGGCGGAGCCCAGCGTGGTCCAGGAGGCGATGCTGCGCCCCAACGTCGTCGTCCTGCGCAGCCTCGGCAAGAACTTCGGGCTGCACGGCATCCGCTTCGGCTATCTGGTCGCCAACCCGGCGCTCGCGGGCCGGGTGCGCGCCATGCTCCCCAAGTGGAACCTCAACTCCTTCGCCGAGCACGTGGTGTTCATGCTGCGCGACCACGGGCCCGAGTACGCCCAGAGCCTCCACCAGGTCCGCCGCGACCGCCTGGAGATGGCCGGTCAGCTCTCCTCGCTGCCCGGCCTGACCGTCTATCCCTCCCAGGGCAACTTCCTCTTCGTGCGTCTGCCCGTGGGCGCCGAGGGCACCGTCGTCCGGGACCGCATGCTCACCGAGCACCGGGTCCTGGTCCGTGAATGCGGCAACAAGATCGGTTCGTCCAGCCGCTTCCTGCGTCTCGTGGTGCGCCCCCAGGCCGACGTGCGTCGCCTGGTGTCCGGCCTGGAACAGGTGCTCTACGGGGCCAGGAGGGGAGCCGCCGTGCCCGAGCCCGCTACAGGGACCAGCTACAGCTCGGGCACGGCGGCGGTGGACCGCCTGATGAGTGAGACCAACGGGTCCGGCCTGCGGGGGCTCGCCGCTCCGGCCGCCGGTGCCGGCAACCCGGGGCTCGTCGCCGCTCCGGCCGTCGGCACCGGCATGCCGCTCCCCGCCGCGGTGCCCGCCGCCCCGGCCGCGGCCGCCATCGGCCCGATGCCGGTGCCGACGGCACCGCAGCAGGTCCCGCAACCGGCGCCGGTCCCCCAGCCGGCGCCGTATCCCGGGCCGGTGCCGGTCCCCCACCCGGCACCGGTCCCACAACAGCCCATGCCCGCACCGGCCCCCGTCCCCGTGCCCGCCCCGGCTGCCGTCCCCGCCCCGGCTGCCGTCCCCGCCCCGGCTGCCGCGGCGGCGCAGTACCCGGCGCCCACCGGCCCCACCCCGCCCGGCGTCCCGGCCCGCGGTGGCCTCACGGCCGCCCAGGTCAGGGGCACCAACGGCCTGGAGTCGGTCCCGGCGACGGGCTGGCCGGGCCCGCAGAACTGGCCGAACCCGGCGGGCATGGGCCGGACGGGCTGACTCCGCCCCACTCAGTAGGCGACGGGCCAGCCGCCGCTCCAGTCCAGGAGGTTGATGCCGAGTTTGGGTGTGCCGTTGTCGTTGCCGTCGTAGTAGTGGTAGACGATCAGGTCCCCGTCGACGTCGTTCATGATCGACTGGCCGCCGGGACCGATGACGCTGCCGTGCGACCCCAGCACGGGCGTCCCGCCGTTGTTCATCATCGAGACGCCGTCGCGGTCGCGGTAGGGCCCCGTGACGCTGGTCGCCCGGCCCACCTTGACCTTGTACGTCGAGCTGGTGCCGGCGCAGCAGGTGTCGTACGAGGCGAAGAGGTAGTAGTACCCGTTCCGCTTGACGATGTACGGGGCCTCGACGGCCTTCGTGCCGGTCGGGCGGGAGGCGAGGGAGCGCCGGGCGGTGTCGGAGGCGAGCTGCTTGCCGGTGGCCGGGTCGATCCGGATCATCTTGATGCCGGTCCACCAGCTGCCGAAGGACAGCCACCACTTGCCGTCGTCGTCGACGAAGAGGTTGGGGTCGATCGCGTTGTAGTCGCTGGACGAACCCGATGTATAGACGATGCCGTAGTCGCTCCAGCTGCCCGGCTGTCCGGTGCTCGATCCGGCGAGGCCGATGGCGGAGGTGTTGGAGCCGAACTTCGAGACGGAGTAGTACATCAGGTACTTGCCGCCGTGGTACGAGATGTCGGGCGCCCAGGCCTCCGGCACGGAGGAGTACCGGGACCACCAGCCCGGCCGGGAGCCGAAAGCGTCCGCGCCGGCGGCGAAGGCCGTGCGGTCGGAGGACGCCTTGCCGCTGATGCCGCCGCCGGTGGCGTAGAGCCGGTACTGCCCGGACGAGGTGCGGATCATCGTCGGGTCGTGCACGACGACGGAGCCGGTGACCCGGCCGGGGTCGGGATACGCCGACGCCGTGGACGGGACGAGGGCGAGCACGGCGGCGGTGGGGAGAGCGAGGAGTGCGGTTCTTCTGCGACTCATGGGGGGACGCTCCTGTTCTGTATGTCGAACGCCGATCGTCACTTCGGACGGGAGATTGGGACGGAACGTAGAATCGAACCCCTTGCGCGTCAATGGCCCGCACAGCAACGGCTGCCAACGTCCGGAACACATCACGTTTCACGGGTGACATACGACTGGACACGAAGACGCCCGGCCGCTGCGAGGTCGGCGGCACCCCCGGCCTGCTGGACACCGTGGCCTCGGTCCCCGGTGCCCTCGGTTACCCGGCGACCCTGGAGGGCGCCGACGAGGGCGCCTACCCGTACTGGCAGACGGAGATCGCCTACACCTACGGCGAGCCCCCGGCGGACTCGATCGCCGCGGGCTTCCTGCGCTACCTCGCCGACGAGGTCGGCAAGGACATCATCCGCTCCCAGGGCCACCGCCCCTGCTCGGAACTGGACAAGCCGCTGCTGTGCCGGCCGACCGGGTCGTGACCCGGGTCGTATCCGCGCCTCACTCCGGCCGCATCAGCTCCAGGTCCTCGCCCCACGCGTCCAGCACCGCCCCGTGCCCGGCCGCGCGGGCCACCGGCTCGACCCGGGTGAACAGTCGGCGCTGCGCGGACACGTCGCCCGTCGCCGAGACGCGGTCCACGGCGGCGAGCAGCCGGGCCGTGTCCCAGCCCGGCAGCGGGAACCGGGCGAGTTCCCATTCCAGGTACTTGTTGTAGGGGCGGGGGCGGCGGTCCAGCGCGAAGAGCAGCTCCAGCAGGAACCGGACGCTGTCGGCGGCGTCGAGCCGGGCCGCGAGCGGGTGCCCGTCGCGGTGGTTCTTGACCGAGCGGTAGAGGGAGTTGGCGTAGGCGTCGAGCCATCCGCCCGCGTCCCGGAAGGCCTCGTCGGGGTCGAGCCGCGCCTTGGCGGCCAGCATCCGGGCGATGCCTCCGTCCAGCCGGTCCAGCACGACCCGGGCGCGGGCGAGGGCGTACCGCTCGAAGCCGGGCATTCCGGCGGCGCGGAACTCGTCGAGGGAGAGGACGACGAGGTCGAGTTCCGGGGTGCGGTGCCCCGCGAGACCGGTGAGGGCGGTGGTCGCGCCGTCGGCGAGGACGACGTACAGGTCGTGGTCGGAGTGCTCGGTGGTCATGCCCTCGTGGGCCCGGGAGCCCTTGAGGACGAGTCCGACGACGGCTGGGTCGGCGGCGGCGAGTCCGACGACGGCGTCGTAGGTCAGGGGCCGCCGCGCGATCTGAGGGGGCTGCGCGGTCTGAGCGGTCTGAGCGGTCTGAGGGGGCTGAGCGGTCATGGCGTGATCTCCGTGAGGACGGACGACGGGTATGCCGACCGGGCGGCCCCGCGCGCCGCGGGGTCGCCCGTACCGTCTGCGGCGGCGCTCGGCCGCCGCCCGGAGGATCAACGCACGTGCGGACCCTACCCCGCACGTGCGTCGTCAACCGGGAGAAGACCGCGGCCCACGTCGAACAGGTCCGCGCCGCCGCCCTCACCCGGTCAGGACTCGGGGCACTCCTTCCACGCCAGGTGGTACACCGTGCTGATGTCCCCGTCCGTGGAGTCCATGGTCATGAAGCTCACCTCGTCGGGGTCGGACGTCCCCGTGCTCACCCGCAACTCCGTGTTGATGTTGAAGTTGCGCTGCACTCCGCAGGGCGCCCAGACCAGCTGGGCCCAGTCGGTGGTGTCGGTGGCCTGCCAGTTGTCGTTGAGCGGGCCGCTGAACGGGTGGGAGCGGTACTGCGTGTCCGGGGAGCCCTGGAAGTAGTACGAGGCCCGTTGGGTGCCCTTGGCGCCGGGCTGGAGGGCGGCGAAGCCGCGGTAGTCCGCGCTGGCCACGGCGTAGGTGAAGCCCTGCGGGACATGGACGAGCAGGTTGAGCTGGCAGTTCTTGCGGAACGCGGTGGGCGCGGAGTCGCCGCCCGCCTGGGCGAGGTACTCGCTGTAGGTGACGGTGAAGGCGGTGTTGTCCTCGGAGACGGCGACCGCCGCCGTGCCCTGCGGACAGCCGGAGCCGTTGACCGTGGCGACGTCGATGATGATCTTGTCCGGCGGCGGGTCCTCGAACCCGCCGGAGGGCTGGTGCTGCGCGGGCAGCGCGGAGGTGAGGAGCGCGGCGATCGTGCCGCTCAGGAGCAGGCCGGTGGCCATGGGTCTCCCATCCCGGTCAGTGGGGGGTGGATGTAGTTGAATGCTTTGCACATCTGTTGTGCACATGACATTCACAAGGCGGTCGCATCGTATGCACCCCCACACGACGCGAACAGATCGAAGACCGGCCATTTAACGCATCGCCGGGTCCTTGTGGAGAATGGCCCGGCAGCGCGGCACCAGAAGTACAGCAACAGGAGAGGCTCCCTTGGAGCTCAGCAGGCTCAGCAGACGAGCGTTCAGCGCCCTCGCGGGCACCAGCGTCCTCGGTCTCGCACTCGGCGGCAGCGTGAGCAGCGAGGCGCTGCCACGCTCCGGCGCCCGTGGCCCCGTGCCCACCGGGCCGCCGCCCGGACCGCCCGGCGCCGACGGGGTGCGCCACCGGGTCGCCCTGGACCGGTACTCCCTGCTGATCGACGGCAGACGGCTCGCGCTGTGGTCCGGCGAGATGCACCCGTTCCGGCTGCCCAGCCCGTCCCTGTGGGGGGACGTGCTGCAGAAGATGCGCGCCTACGGCTACAACGCGGTCAGCGTCCGCCTCGCCTGGAACCAGCACTCCCCCGCCCCCGGCGAGTACGACTTCACCGGCGTCCGCGACCTGGACCTGTTCCTGCGCACGGCCGCCGAGACCCGTATGTACGTCGTCCTCCAGCCCGGCCCGTACATCGGCGCGGACGTCGACGCGGGCGGCCTGCCCGGCTGGCTGACGGCCGCCGAGGGCCGGGCCAGGACCGCCGACCCCGCGTATCTGCGCCACGCCGACGAGTGGCTGAGCCGCGTCAACGCCGTCGCCGCCCGGCACCAGTACACCCGCGGCACCGGCACCGTCCTGCTCTACCGGGCCGACGCCCCGCGACGCGCCCACCTGACCCGCCTGCACGACAGGCTCCGCGCCGACGGCATCGACGTACCCCTCCTGCACGCCGACACCCCGGTCCCCTGGGGAGCGGCGGAGCACACCCGGGACGCCGCCGAGGCGCGGCGGGTCCACCTCGACCACCTCGCGCACGGCGTCACGCTGCACAACGTCCACACGGCGTTCGGCGGCACCTCGTGGGGCTGGCTGGCCGCGCCGTCCGCGCCCACGCCCACGTACGACCCCACCGCGGCGATCGACGAGGCGCGCCGGCCGACGGACAGGCTCGCCCCGCTCCACCAGCTCGGGCAGCTGCTCCGCCACGTCCCCGACTTCACCCGGCTGGACGAGGCCCCCGCGGTCAGGGCCGCGGACGACCGCATCCGGGTGCGGCACCTCGCCAACCCGGACACCGGCACCCACGCGTACGTCGTGCGCAACGACTCCGCGACCGACGTCACGTCGACGCTGCCGATGGGCGGGACCGACGTGGAGGTCACCGTCCCCGCCCGGGACGCCAAGCTGTTCGCCACCGGGCTCCACCTGGGATCGGGCCGGAAACTGGCGTACGCCACCGTGCAGCCCATGATGTCCCTGAGCGTCGGGCGGCTGGACATCGCCGCCTTCGTGGGCCGGGCCGGCGAGAACGCGCACCTGGTGCTGGACTGCCCGAACGAGCCGTGGCCGACCCGGCTGGACGAAGAGGCGGCCTGGGCGTACGACCACGGGAAACTGCACATCACCGTGCCCCTGGGGGAGGACCGGGTGACCCGGCTGCGGGTGCGCAGCGGCGAGTCCGACCGCACCCTGATCCTGCTCGTCGCCGACGACGCCGCCTCGCTGCGGCTGTGGCCGTACGAGACCCCGTCGGGCCGGGTCCTCGTGCACGGCCCGGCGCTGCTGCGCGACGTCGCCCTGGACGGCGCCACGATCCGGCTGACCGGCGACACCGTCGAGGAGCGCGGCCTGGAGGTGTGGGCGCCGCGTGGCATCACCCACGTCACCTGGAACGGCGAGCCGGTGGAGGCGTCCGTCGGCCGAGCCCAGAGCCTGATGGCCGTCTGGCCGCTGTCCGGCGTGCCCGACCTGGTGCTGCCCGCGCTGGACGGCTGGCGGCGCCGCACCGAGAACCCGGAGTCCGGCCCCGGCTACGACGACTCGGGGTGGACGGTCGCCGACCGGCGGACCTCGCACAGCACGACCCCCGTGCCCGACGGGCAGCCCGTGCTCTTCGCCGACGACTACGGCTTCCACTACGGCGACGTCTGGTACCGGGGCCGGCTCACCGGCGCCGCGGACCTGGAGTCGGTGTCCCTCGCCTACAGCACGGGTGCGCGCGGGATGCTGATGGCCTGGCTGGACGGGGCGCCGCTGGGCACCCACCGCATGGGCCGGGAGGACGACGGCGGCGAGGGCACGTGGACGGCCACGGCCGGCTTCCGGCTGCCCCGGGCACTCCGGAAGAGCCTGCGGGAGCGGCCCGACGACGGTGACTCCCTCGTCCTGTCCGTCCTGGTCCGGCGCACCCAGCACGACCAGGACGCCTACCAGGCGGCCCGCGGCCTGACCTCGGTCACCTTCGAGGGCGCGTCGCCAGAGGTGAGGTGGCGGATCCAGGGCGCGGCCGCCGCCGACCCCGTGCGCGGGCCGCTCAACAACGGCGGGCTGTACGGGGAGCGGTGGGGCTGGCATCTGCCCGGGTACGACGACGGCGGCTGGGAGGAGGTGTCCTCGGCGGCTCTCCCCCGTGCGGACCGGCGCCAGGGCGTGACCTGGTACCGGACCACCTTCCGGCTGGACGTCCCGCCGGACGTCGACGCCTCGGTCGGTCTGGTCCTCGACGGCGACCCGGACCGCGACCACCGCGCCCAGGTCTTCCTGAACGGCTGGAACATGGGCGAGTACGCCGGCGACGACCCCACGGGCGCGGGCGCGCCGCACACCTTCGTCCTGCCGAACGGCATCCTGCGCACCCGCGCCGCCGCCAACACCCTGGCCCTCGCCGTCCTGGCCGACGGCGAGGCGGTCTCGGGGCCGGGGACGGTGCGGCTGGAACTGCTGGGCGGCGCGGCCGGAGGGGTGCCGGTGGAACCGGTCGCCTCCCCCGGCCCGCGCCGCTGACCTCGTCGGGCCTCAGCGCAGCCGGATCACGTTCCAGGACAGCGGCTCCAGGGCGGCGGTCAGCCTGCCGCCGTTCAGGACGGTGCCGTCCACCGCGTGCGGGACGACCCGCTCGTGCTCGGCGAGCGTGTTGCGGGCGTCCGGGTCGGCGTCCGCGAGGGCGCTGTGCTCGACGACCTCGGTCAGGTCCAGGCCGCTCAGGGCCACGTCGAGCGGCAGCGACTCGGTGCGGGAGCGGTTGACGGCGAAGACGGTGACCGAGCCGTCCTCGGCGCGCACGGCGGTGGCGTGCAGCAGGTCGGCCGCACCGTACTTCTTCGTCTCGTACGTCGGTGAGTCCACCCGGACGTCGAGGACCTCGCCCCGGCCGTACTTCGAGGCCTGCGCGAACGGGAAGAACGTGGTCTGGCGCCAGGCCGGGCCGCCCGGCTCGGTCATGATCGGGGCGATGACGTTGACGAGCTGGGCGAGGCAGGCGACGGTGACGCGGTCGGCGTGCCGGAGCAGGGCGACGAGCAGCGAGCCGAAGACGACGGCGTCGGTGACGCTGTAGTTGTCCTCCAGCAGGCGGGGCGCCTCGGGCCAGTCCAGGGCGCTGACCTCGGCCTGGGTCTTGGCCATGTACCAGACGTTCCACTCGTCGAAGGAGAGGTTGATCCTCTTCTTGGACTTGAGGCGGGCGCCGATGTGGTCGCAGGTGGCGACGACGTTCTCGATGAACGACTCCATGTCCACGGCGGAGGCGAGGAAGGAGTCGATGTCGCCGTCGTGCGGCTCGTAGTAGGCGTGCAGCGAGACGTGGTCGACCAGGTCGTACGTCTCCTTCAGGACCGTCGCCTCCCACTCGGCGAAGGTCTCCATGGACTGGCCGGAGGAGCCGCAGGCGACGAGTTCGAGGTCCGGGTCGATCTGGCGCATGGCGCGGGCGGTCTCGGCGGCGACGCGGCCGTACTCCTCGGCGGTCTTGTGGCCGGTCTGCCAGGGACCGTCCATCTCGTTGCCGAGGCACCAGAGCCTGATGCCGAAGGGGTCCTTGTCGCCGTGCTCGGCACGCAGGTCCGAGAGCGCCGTGCCGGCGGGGTGGTTGGCGTACTCCTGGAGTTCGAGGGCCTCGGCGACGCCGCGGGTGCCGAGGTTGACCGCCATCATGGGCTCGGCCTCGGGGCCGAGCTTCTTGAGGAAGGCGATGTACTCGGAGAGGCCGAAGCGGTTGGTCTCCGTGGAGCGCCAGGCCAGGTCGAGGCGGCGGGGGCGGTCCTCCACCGGGCCGACCGAGTCCTCCCACTTGTAGCCGGAGACGAAGTTGCCGCCGGGGTAGCGGATGGCGGTGACGCCGAGTTCCCGGACCAGGTCCAGCACGTCCTGGCGCAGGCCGGCGTCGTCGGCGGTGGAGTGGTCCGGCTCGTAGATGCCGGTGTACACGCAGCGGCCGAGGTGTTCCACGAAGGAGCCGAAGAGGCGGGGGTTGACCTCACCGACGGTGAAGGCGGGGTCGAGGGTGAAGCGAGCCGTTCGCATGTGCGCCTTTCGGAGAGGGGGTGCTTGTTCGTTGGCGGCTGAAGGTCGCCGGTGGCTGGTCGCGCAGTTCCCCGCGCCCCTACGCCACGTTCGGCCAACCGTTCCTCGCCCAGTTCAGCTCGTTGAGCCCGAGCTTCGGCGTACCGCTGTCCTGCTTGTCGTAGTAGTGGTACGCCAACCAGTCGCGGCCCCGGTCGCGGAAGACCGACTGGCCGCCGGTGCCGATGTAGCGGCCGTGGCCTTCCAGGAGCAGGTCACCGCCGCCCTCCAGCAGCGGCTTGCCCGTGCTGTCGACGTACGGGCCCGTGATCGATGCCGACCTGCCGACCTTGATCTTGTAGGTGCTGTCCACGCCCGAGCAGCAGGCGTCGTGGGAGGCGAAGAGGTAGTAGTACCGGCCGTGCTTGACGATCTCCGGGCCCTCGACCGCGTACGGTTCGTCCGGCCGGGTCGCCAGGTGGTGGACCTTCGCGTCCTCGACCGCCTTGCCGGTGCGCGGGTGCAGCTCGACCATGCGGATGCCGCTCCAGTACGAGCCGAAGGACATCCACGGGCGGCCGTCGGCGCGGATGACCGCCGGGTCGATGGCGTTCCAGGTGTCGGTCGTCTCGGAGGAGAAGACCCTGCCGTGGTCGGTCCAGGTGCCGGGCAGGCCGGTGCGGGAGGTGGCGACGCCGATCGCGGAGTGGTTGGTGCCCCAGGAGGAGACGGCGTAGTAGAGCCAGTACCGGCCGGCGCGGTAGGAGAGGTCGGGGGCCCACGGGTCGCCGGTGTCGTTGTACCCGTACCACCAGGCCGGGGGCTTCGCGAAGGCGTTGCCCGCGTCGTCCCAGTGGCTGCCGTCCTCGGAGAGCCGGGCGCCGATGACGCCACCGGTGGAGTAGGCGACGTACCCGCCGCCCTTCAGGCGCATGACGGTGGGGTCGTGGATGATCTGCTGGCCGGTGATGGGGCGCGGGTCGGGGTAACTCTCCGCCGCCTGCGCCGTGTTGGGCAGCAGGGCCATCAGGGCGGCCGTCGCCGCGGCGGCGAGGGTTCTGCGTACGGTCACTGGCCCGCCAGTCCCGTGTGGGCGACGCCCGCCACGATCTGCCGCTGGAAGAAGACGAAGACGATGATCAGCGGCAGGCCGGCCATGAGGCCGCCGGCCATGAGCTGGGCCCACTGGATGCCGTAGGAGTTCATGACGGTCGCGATGCCGTTCGGCATGGTCATCAGGTCGGGGTTGTTGGTCACCATGTAGGGCCACAGGAAGTTGTTCCACGAGCTGATGAAGGTGAAGATGCCGACCGCCGCGAGCGAGGGGCGGGAGAGCGGCACGATGATGGTGAAGAAGACGCGCCAGCGGCCGGCGCCGTCGATGAAGGCGGCCTCCTCCAGCTCGCGCGGGATGCCCTGGAAGAACTTGTAGAGGATGTAGACCATCGCGGCGGGCGCGCACTGCGGCAGGATCATGCCCCAGTAGGTGTCGACCATCCCCATCTGCTGGACGGTGGTGAACAGCGGGACGCCGAGCACGGCCGGGGAGACCATGAGGCCCGCCATGACCACGCCCATCAGGAGGCCCTTGCCCCGGAACTCGGTGCGGGCGAAGCCGTAGCCGGCCAGCGCGCTGACCAGCAGCACGATCGTCGTGACGCAGACCGACACGACGAGGGAGTTGACGAACCAGTTGGTGATGTTGCCGGTCTCGAAGAGGGCCGTCCACGCCTGGCCCGTCCAGTCCTCGGGCAGCCAGTGCGTCGGCACCTCGACGGCCTCGGTCTCCGACTTGAGCGAGGTGAACAGCGCCCAGGCCAGTGGCGCCAGGAACAGCACGGCGACGGCCGTGCCGAGGAGGGTGAGCACGATCTGGCCGGCCGACCAGGGCCTGCGGGCCTTGGTGCGCGTCGGCGCCGCGGCGGTGGTCATCGGCCGCCCTCCTCACGGTTGCGCAGCAGCCACATCCGGGCGAGGGCGACGGCCGCGATGAGCACGAAGAAGATGATGGAGATCGCGGAGGCGTAGCCCACGCGGTAGCTGGTGAAGCCCTGTTCGAGGGTGTACTGCACGAAGGTGCGGGTCGATTCCTCGGGGCCCGGCCCGAAGTCCTGCATCACGACGGCCTGGTCGAAGACCTGGAGCGAGGCGAGGATCTGCAGGGCGACGACGAGGCCGGTGATGTTTCGCAGCATCGGCAGCGTGATGTGGAGCGTGCGGTGCCAGGCGCCCGCGCCGTCCAGCTTGGCGGCCTCGTAGAGGTGCGCGGGGATGCCCTGGAGTGCGGCGAGGTAGAGCAGGAAGCTGAAGCCGACCGTCCACCACAGGGTGGTGATGACGACCGCGAGCAGAGCGTACGACTTGTCGGTCAGCCACGGTGTCTCGAGGCCGAGGACGTGGTTGACCATGCCGGTGCCGGGGTTGAACAGCCACTGCCACAGGTTGGCGGCGACGGTGGACGGCAGCAGGAACGGCATGAAGAAGCACAGCCGCCACAGCCACTTGCCGCGCTCGATGTGGTGGGCGAGCATCGCGAGGAGGAAGGCGAGGACCGTGATGCAGGGCACGACGAGCAGCGTGAAGTACGCGCTGTGGCCGAGCGCGTCCCACATCAGGGGGTCCTGGAGGGCCTCGCTGTAGTTGTCCAGGCCGATGAAGCTCGCGCTGTCGCCGGAGATGTTGGCGTCCGTGAAGCTGAGGTAGAGGCCGCGCAGCAGGGGCCAGACGACGAAGAGCGCGAACAGGGCGAGGAACGGGGCGACGAACCAGCCGCCGTGCTGGAAGCCCTGCCCGCGGCGGACGGTGACGCTGTCGGCGGCGGTCTTCGCGCGCGCCGGGCGGATGATCGTTTCAGCGCTGGTCGTCGTCATACGACCGCACCTCCCTGCGCGGCGGTGCGGCCGTCCATGGGGTTCTCCGTGCCGAGCAGGTCGGTGAGCGCGCCCTTCATGCGGCGGGCGGCGGCCTCCGGCTTCGCCGAGCCCATCGTCGAGGAGACGACGATCGGGCCGACGCGCTGGGCGAGGATGCCGGTGGAGCCGGCGAACCACACCTTCGGCTCGGTGGCCTGGTGGTCCATCGCGCCGGCGTACTCGCTCTGCGGGTTCTGCTCCTTGTACGCGGCCGTGGACAGGGTCGGCGTGTAGGCGGGGATGTGGCCGCCGGCCGCCCACTGCTGGGCGTGCTTGACGACGTAGGCGGCGAGTCGGTGCGCGGCCTCGTTGGTGGCGCCGCCGCGGTCCGCCTGGTGCGGGAGCACGAAGGAGTGCGACTCGGCGTGGGTGGCCCGCTTGCCGAAGACGGGCGGCAGCGGGGTCGCGCCGTAGTCGAGCTTCGCACCGGAGAAGACGGGCACCGACCAGTTGCCCTCCCAGGCGAACGGGGCGCCGTTGACGAACTGTTCGGCGCCCGCGCCGCCCCCGAAGCCGGGGTCGGCGTAGCCGTCGGCGACGTGTCGGCGCAGGAACTCCAGGACCTGGGTGGCCTTGTCGGTGTCGAAGGTGACCTCGGTGTTCCCCTCGTTGAACCAGGTGCCGCCGAGCTGGGTGTAGAAGGCGACGAAGTCCCACCACTGGAAGTTCTGGTCGTTGTGCCAGAAGCCGATGGTCTGCAGGCCCTTCCCGGTGGCCTTCCTGGCCTCCTTCAGCACGTCGAACCACTCCTCGGTCGACGTCACGGGCACCATCCGCCCGTCGGCGCCGAGCAGGCCCGCCTTCTTCAGCACGTCCTTGCGGTAGAAGCAGAGCTGGACGTGGATGTCGAGCGGGAGGGCGTAGAGCTTGCCGTCGATGACGGCGCGCTTCCACAGCTCGGGGTTGAAGTCCGCCTCTTTCACGCCGTACTTGGCGAGCAGGCCGACGTCCCAGGGGTCCAGGAGGCGGCCGGGCGAGAAGCCGGTGACGCGGCCCAGGTGCATGACGCCGAGGTCCGGTGCGCGGTTGCCGGCGGCCGCCATGGCGAGCTTGGTGTAGAAGGGGCTGCCCCACTGGAGGGTGGAGTCCTGCACGTCGATGCCGGGATTGTCCTTACGGAAGGAGTCCAGCATCGCGATCATGTTGTAGCCGTCGCCGCCGCTGAAGAGGTTCCAGTAGCTCACGCGGGTGTCCGCGCCGGAGGCGAGCGCGTCGGCGCCCGTGCCCAGGGCCGCGAAGCCGAAGCTCCCCGCGACCGTCAGGCCGCCCGCCGCGGCCAGGAAGTGCCTGCGATCCAGGCCAGGTCGTCCCATGCCCTGCCCTATCTGCTCATGAATGTGTGGGTCGAGACGCGTTGTTCGAGATATCGAATAGCGCTCGTAACTTCGAACGGGACCGTAGGTGGGCGGCGCTTTCGCGTCAATGGTTCGGACAAGAACTCGGGGCAGGACTTTCCGTGCGCCGGCATCGCATGACGCGGACACATCCAGCCGCGTAGGCTCGAACGGCCTTGGACACGACGGCGAGTGCCAGCGGGGGTGGGGGACGAAGATGGAGTCCGCGGACGCGGCCATGGGTCCGGCCTCGTTCCTCAGCGAGTTCTACACGTCCTTCTGGTGGATCCCGGCCGCCGTCCTGGCCGCCGCCCTGGCGATCAAAGTGCCGACGATCATCCGGCTCTGGAAGGACCCGCTGCTGCGCGCGGTCGGCGGTCTGCTGCTGCTCGCCTGCGCGGTGTTCGTGTTCGTCGCGCCCTCGACCATCGTCTGGGTCAACCGCGTCACCGGCGTGCCCAACATCTCGGCGCCCTGGGTGTACTCGCTGCTCACCGCGTTCTGCGGCTCCTGTCTGGTGCTGATCATCGCCTGGCGCGACGGGCTGTCCGAGCGCTCCGCCCCGACGCGCCGGGCCACGCGCTGGGTCGTCTTCGCCTACGGGAGCGTGATCGTCGCGCTCTGGGTGCTGTTCGCCCTCGCCGACGTGCCCGTGGAGCGCACCCGGGACCTGGACACGTACTACGCCAACACGCCGTTCATGCGCGAGGAGATCCTGCTGTACCTCGTCGCGCACACCACCGCCGTGCTCATCACCTCGAAGCTGATCTGGAACTGGATCCGCACCGGCGGATTCGACGCCTGGCTGCGCTGGGGACTGAGGTTCCTGGGCATCGGCTACGCGCTGAACCTGGCCTTCGACGCCGCCAAACTCACCGCCGTCACGGCCCGCTGGACCGGCAACGACCTGGACTGGCTCAGCCTGGACGTGGCCCCGGCCCTGGCCTGTCTGTCCGCGGTGTCGATCGCGGTCGGCTTCATCCTGCCGCACGCCGGGCAGTACCTGCACGAGCGGTGGCGGATCCGCCTGGCCCACCGCCGGCTGCGTCCGCTGTACCGGCTGACACGGACCGTGAACGGTTCCGGGGTGCCGTTCGTCCTGCGCGCCAGCCCGGAGCTGCGCCTGACCCGCCGCGAGACCTTCATCCGCGACGTCCTGCTGCCGCTGGCCCGGCGCACCGACGAGCGGCTCGGCGAGCGGTCGTACGTCGCGGCCCTCGGCCTCGGTTTACCCCCGGCGCGGGCGAAGGCGCTCGCGTCGGCGGTGGTGATCCTCGACGCGGTCGACGCCGGGCCCCGCGCGGACGGCGGCGACGGCACCCACGACCCCGACACCACGGACCTGCTCCGCGAGATCGGGGCGCTCTCGCGCGCCCTGCGCCACCCCGACGTGATCCGGGAGGTCCGCGCCCGCGCCGCGGCACCCGAGGACACCGTGGCGGTCACCGAGTGACCGTGCCGCACGCGGAACTGGCCCGGACGGCACTTGTCTTGGCATATTGCACAGGTGACCGAGCAACAACCAGGGGAACAGGGAGACATCGGTGCGTACCAGGAAGGAGATGCGTCGTCTCGCTGACGCCCTCATCGACCCCATCCGGGTTCCGGTCCCGGCGGACCCCGAGGTCCTCTTCGACGCGCTCGTCGCCTCCGTCAGCGCATGGCGGGGACGCGACGTGGTCGTCCACCGCGCGGCGTTCCCGCCGCACACCGCGAGCGGACTGTGGCTGGAGCGCGAGAACCACGACGACGTGGTGGTGGACGAGCGCGCCGCCGTGTGGCACCAGATCGTGATCCTCTGCCACGAGGTGTGGCACATGAGTCGCCGCCAGGCGGAGACGGACGTCGGTGCCGAGCCCCGGCCGGTCGCCGCGCGCACCGACTTCTCCCTGGCCGAGGAGCAGGAGGCGGACCGCTTCGGCATGCTGATGGGCCGTCGGCTGCGCACCTGGCTGGAGGCCTCCACCGACTCGGTGTTCGCCGCGGAGGGCGGCGACCCCGACGACCCCCAGGACCTCGCCGGACGCATCGGGGCCGCGCTCAACTACCGCGGGACGACGAGATGAACGGCCTGATCAACTACGTCAGCTGCGGAGTGCTCTGGCTCGGCCTGCTGGTGAAGGCCCCGGATCTGGTGCGCCACCGCCGCGATCCCTATCTGCGCGCCATCTGCGCCGTGCTGGGGCTGGCCGGGCTCTGCTTCCTGCTCGGGGCGCCTCCGACGGTCGGCGCGGTCAACCGGCTGAGCGGTGTGCCGAACCTCGCGGCCCCGCTCACCTACGCGGCGATCACCGGGTACTGCGCCGCTTCCCAGGTCCTCGTCGTCCACTGGCGCGGCGGGCCCCGGGTGCACCGCACGGCGCGCCGCTGGACGCTCGCCTACGCCGCCGTGGTCCTCGGCATCGCGGTGACCTTCGCCCTCGGCGACGCGCCCGTGGAGCGCCGCACCGACCTGGACACCTACTACGCGACGACCCCGTTCATCGCCCAGATGATCGTGCTCTACCTGGTCGCGCACCTCATCGCGGTGACCGTCACCACGGTGATGTCGCTGCGCTGGGCGCGCCGGGTGCGGGGCGGGCTGCGGGCGGGCCTGACGCTGCTCGGCGTCGGTTCGCTGTGCGGCGCCGGCTACAGCGTCGCCAAGCTGGTCGCGGTGGGCGCCAGTTGGTCGGGGCGGGACTGGTCGGCGCTCGACACCGCGTTCTCCCCGGCCGCCGCCGGTCTCGGTGCCCTGCTGATGGTCGTCGGGGTGCTGATCCCGCTGGTGACGCCCCGGACGGCCGAGTGGCGGCGGGCCCGGCGGACGTACGCCCGGCTCGAACCCCTGGAGCGGGCGCTGGACGACCTGCTCACCCGGCGGACGCTGCGGCTGCCCCGGCCCCGGTTCGCCTCCCCCACCACCCGGCTGATGTGGCGCCAGACCAGCATCCACAACGCGCTCGGCCACCTGGACGCCTACTTCGACCGGGACCTGTACGACCGGACCCGCGCCGGTGTGCTGGCGGCGACGGATGATCCGGAACGGGCCGAGGCCGGCGCCTGGGCGGCGGTGATCACCGCCGCGGTACGGCACGAGGCGGGACCGGACGGGGGCGCGCCGCCGCCCGGCGGCGCCGGTCCGCTTCCCGGCCGGGTGCCGGGCCCGGCCGCCCTCGGCCGGATCGCCGACGTGCTGGCCGGTACGGCACCGCTGCCGCCGGCCCCCGCCGCCGTGCCGAGCGGTACGACCACGGCGGGGACCGCGTGAACCGGGCCCCGGGCGAGAGGAGTCTGCCGGTATGAGCCTCGTCGTGTACCTGGCGGCCGTCGTGTTCGGGATGACCTCCGTACTGCTGTTCCGCCGCCCGCGCACGGCCATGCGGAATCCGCTGACCCTGTCCACCAGCATGGCGATCGTCCTCGGCGCCCTGGTCTTCGTCTGCGCCGCCCCGGCCACCCTCGCCACCGTCAACGAGCTGACCGGCGTCCCTAACTTCGGGGCCCCGCTGACCTACGGGATGCTCTCCGCGTACAGCTGCGCCGTGCTCGTGCTGCTGATCAACTGGCGGGGCGGTTCCCGCGAGCGGGTGCGGCGCATGGTGCTGCGCAGCATCGCCGCCTACGGTCTGCTGGTGGTCGCCATCGTCGTGCTGTTCACGCTCGCCGACGCGGACACCGAGCGGCTGACCGACCTCGACACCTACTACGCCGGCACCCCGTACATGCGGGAGATGATCCTGCTGTACCTGCTCGGGCACAGCGCGGCGATGCTCGTGATGTGCGCCGTCTGCGTCAAGTGGGGCCGCGAGGTGGGCGGACTGCTGCGGGCCGGGCTGCGGCTGATCCTGCTGGGGGCGCTGCTGGACGTGGTGGGGTTCCAGCTGACCAAGTACACGGCCGTCGTGGCCCGCTGGACGGGTCACGACCTCGACTTCCTGTCCACCACCGTGGCCCCGCCGATGGCGTCGCTGGCCGCGCTGCTGTGCTCGGCCGGGTTCGTGCTGCCCAGGCTGCTGCCGCCCGTGGTCGACCACTGGCGGGGGCTGGGCGACTACCGGCGGCTGGATCCGCTGTGGTCCCTGGTCAGGTCGGTGTCCACCGCCCCCAAGCCGCCGACCGCCTGGTGGCAGCTCCCCCAGGCCCGGCTCCAGTGGCGTGAGGTGTCCATCCACGACGCCCTGCTCGCGCTCGCGCCGTACTTCGACCACCGGGTCCGTGAGCGGGTGCGGGACACCGCCCTGGGCGCGGGCCGCTCCCCCCACGAGGCCCGGCTGGCGGCGGAGGCGGCCATGCTCGCCGACGCCGCGCGCCGGGCCGTCACCGGTGAGGAACCGCCCGAGAGCGCCGGTACCTACCGTCTGCACGCCACCGAGGTGTCCGGCCCGAGCGGTCTGGTGGAGCTGGCGCAGGCGCTCGACCGTCCGCCCGCCGCGTCCGGCGGTGCGGTGCCGTCTCCCATGACCGGACCCATGGCTGAACCCGAGGAGCCCCATGTCGCGTAGAGCTGTCGTCATCGGTGCCGGCCTGGCCGGGATGCTGGCCGCGTCCGTGCTGTCCACCGCGGGCGTGGACGAGGTGATCGTGCTGGACCGTGACGAGTTGCCCGAGGGGCCTGAGCACCGCCGCGGGCTGCCGCAGGGGCGGCACGCGCACCTGCTCATGGCCGGGGGGCTGGCCGCCATGGAGGAGCTGGTGCCGGGTGTGAGCCTGCGCAAACGGCTGCTCGCCGCCGGGGCCCACGAGATATCCCTCAGCTCGGGCATGCTGGCCCGCACGCCCGAGGGCTGGCTGCGGCGGTGGCGGCGCGAGGGGCCCGTCATGCTCACGTGCAGCCGGGCGCTGCTGGACTGGACGGTCCGGGCGGCGGTGCTGGAGCACTGTCCGGTCGAGGTCCGCAAGGCGGCGGTGGTGGGGCTGACGGGGTCCGCCGGCCGGGTGCGGGGCGTGCGCGTCGCGGCCGTCGGCGGGGACACGGACCTCGACGCGGACTTCGTCGTCGACGCGAGCGGGCGCGGCACCCGGGTCGTCACCTGGCTCGACGGGCTCGGTCTCGCCGGTGTCCGGGAGCGCACCGTGGACTCCGGGCTGGTCAACGCGACGCGCGTCTACCGGGTTCCGGAGGGCGCGGAGCGGTTTCCGCTGACGATCGTGCAGTCCGACCCGTACGTGTCCCGGCCGGGGCGGAGCGCGATGGTCCTGCCGATCGAGGACGACCGGTGGATGGTCAGCTGCGGCGGCACGCGAGGCGGTGAGCCGCCGGCGGACCCGGAGGGTTTCCTGCGGTACACGCTCGAACTGCCGGACCCGATCGTGGGGCGGCTGATCTCCGGCGCGGAGCCGCTCACCGACGTGCATCTGAGCCGTTCGACCAGCAATGTGCGGCGGTACCTGGAGAGGTCCGCCCGGTGGCCCGACGGTTTCGTCGTCCTGGGTGACGCGCTGGCCACCTTCAACCCGGCGTACGGGCACGGCATGTCGGTGGCCGCGTTCGGCGCGCGGGTCCTCGGCCGGGAGCTGGAGCGGGCCGGCGGTCTCGGCGCGCCCGGTCTCGCCCGGCGGGTGCTGCGGGGTGCGGCGCGTTCGGCGGACCCGGCGTGGTCCATGGCCGTCGGCCAGGACGTCCTCTACCCGGGGGTGCGCGGTGGACGGCCGGGGGCCGCCGACCGCGTCGTGACGGCGTACACGCGGCGCATGACGAGGGCGGCCACGGGCTCCTTCGCGGCGGCCTCGGCGATCTGGGACGTCACCAGCATGCGCACGCCCCCGACCCGCATGTTCCACCCCGGCGCGCTCCTGGCCGCCCTCGCCGGCTCCCCGCTCGCCCCGCTGACCAGGCCGCCGCTGACTCCGGGTGAGCGGGAGGTGCTCCGCGGGCTGGACCGCACGGGGGTGTGAGGCAACGGGCGTGTGAGGCAACGGAGGTGTGAGGGGACGGGCGGACGCGCACCGGCGTCCGCCCCGGCTCCGCCGCCCCGCGCTCAGCCCGCGAACGCCGGCTGGGCCGTCCCCCGGCCCGCGCCCGGCACCACCAGTACCGAACCGGCCAGCGGATGCGGAGCCGTCAGCCCCACCCGGGCCGTGGTGATGTACAGGTCGGTCAGGCCGGGGCCGCCGAAGGCGCAGGCCGTGACCCGGGGGACGGGGAGGGGGATCACCCGGTCCAGGTCACCGGACGGGGTGTACCGGCGTACCGCGCCGCCGTCCCACAGGGCGACCCAGACACAGCCCTCGGCGTCGACGCAGAGGCCGTCCGGGAAACCGGCGCCGTCCTCGACGGTGGCCAGGGGCCGGCGCCCCGTGATCCAGCCGTCCCGGCCGTTCCGGGCGCCCCCGGTGCCGGAGTCCGCGTCCTCGAAGACGTCGAAGACGTCGATACGGCGGGTCGGCGAGTCGACGTAGTACATCAGCCGCCCGTCCGGACTCCAGCCGGTGCCGTTGCTCACCGCCACGTCGTCCAGCACCGGCGTCACCGTGCCGTCCCCGGTGACCCGGGACAGCGAGCCGCCGCCGGGTGCCTCGTCGTAGCGCATGGTGCCGGCCCACAGCGTGCCGTCGGGGGCGACGGCGGCGTCGTTGGCGCGGCGGCCGGGGACGACCTCCCGGTGCAGCCAGCGGAAGGTGTCGTCGGGGTCGAGCAGTCCGATCCCGTCCCGCAGGTTCAGGACGAGGCCGCCGCCCGCGCGGGGCTTGACGGCGCCCACGTGCTGGTCGGTGCGGCGGACCGTGCGCCGGCCGGTGGCCGGGTCGTAGGTGTGGACGCGGGAGTTCAGGATGTCGATCCACAGGAGGCGGCCCGTCACCGGGTCCCAGGTGGGCCCCTCGCCGAGGGACGCCTCCGCCCGGACGGCCACGTCGTACGCCGTCCCGGTCGGCGTCGTACCGTGCCTCGTCATGCGGCGCTCCGGTGGCCGAGTCGCTCGGAGAGGTCGGCGGAGCCCTTGACGGCGAGCTGCTCCAGCTCGCCGAGGCGCTCCTCGCTCCAGCGGATCATGGGCACGGAGATCGACAGCGCGGCCACGACCCGGCCCGTGCGGTCGCGGACCGGGGCGGCCACGCAGGAGACGTCCGGGTTGGACTCGCGGCTCTCCACCGCGATGCCCCGCTCGCGGATCCCGGCCAGGGCCTCGCGCAGGGCGGCCGGATCGGTGATGCTGTTCGGGGTCATCGCGGTCAGCTCGGCGCCGTCGGGGAAGCGGGCGGCGACCTCCTGCTCGGGCAGGGAGGCCAGCAGCATCTTGCCGACGGAGGTGCAGTGGGCGGGCAGCCGGCGACCGGCCGCCGACACCATGCGCACCGCGTGCGTGGAGTCGACCTTGGCGATGTAGATGACGTCGGTGTCCTCCAGGATCGCCACGTGCACGGTCTCGTCGCAGGTCTCGGCGACGGCCCGGGCGACCTGCTGGCCCTCGGCGGCGAGGTCGAGGTGCTCGGCGTAGCGGGCGCCGAGCTGGTACGGACGCACGCCGAGGCGGTACCGTCCGGGCTGCCCGGCCACGGGGACGATGTACTTGCGGGCGGCGAGCGTGGTGACCAGCTCGTGCACGGTGGTGCGCGGCAGCTGGAGCCGGCGCACGATGTCGGGGGCGGAGAGCGTGCCGTCCCCGTCGAGGAAGAGCTCCAGTATGTCGAGAGCCCGGGTCACGGCTGGTACGAGGCGTCCCATGTCCCGCCCCCTCCCTAGGTATGTTCGAGATTTCAACAGGCGATCGGAATAGCGAACACAGGCTACTCATATCGCGTTTGCCGGGGCAATGGGCAGGCGGCACCGCGATCGCACCCCCACCCATGGGCCACGATGGTCTCCATGCCCACGCCAGCGTCCACCGGAAAGCGGCCCACCGGCCCGTTCACCCCGCGCGACTTCCAGCTCGTGCTGCTGCGCCGCATGGCCGACCACAATCCGGGCCCGGTCGAGGACGCCCGTCGCGAGCTGGGCGCCTCGCTCGCGGAGATGCGGGAGGCCAACAAGCGCTGGCAGGCGATGCTCCGCTCCCCGCGCTCCCGCTCGGCAGCCTCTCGCTACCGCTCGGTCCTGGGTGAGCCCGAGTCGGTGGCACCCCGCCGGATCGGCGACCTGGAGTGCGAGGCCCGGCAGTGGCGGCTCCCCCTCTGGCCGGACCTGCGCTTCGAGGTGCTCGTCGCCGACAAGGGCGTCGTGTGGAACGAGTGGCTGGTCCGCGCTCCCGGCGCCGAGGGACCGGAGCTGCGCACCCTGGACGACCTCACGCCCTGGTCCTGCACGGTCGACGAGGCGGCCCGCGCCTTCGCCCCCGCCCGCCCGCTCCAGGGCTCGGCGCCCACCCGCTGGGGGCTGGCCTTCACCGCCCCGGACGCGCGGGGCCAACGCCACGAGGTCGTCGCGGAGTTCACCTGGGGACTGCTCCAGCGGACGGCGGTCAGCGACCCCTAGCCGCGTCGAGCACCGCCTCCACCACCCTCGGCATCGACCGCTCGTGCAGCCACAGGAACAGGTTCGGCTCGACCAGCTCCAGCTCCATCAGCAGCGGCCGCCCGTCCTCCCCGTCCACCAGGTCGACGCGGGCGTACAGCAGCTCGGAGGCGTCCGGTACGGCGGCCAGGGCGCGCTCGGCGACGACGAGTTCGGCCGGGGACGGGGTCCAGGGCTCCAGGCCGGGGTGCGCGACCTTGCGCTCGTCGTACGGCGTCCCGGGCGTGAGGACCGCGCCCTTGCGACTGGCGTGCAGCAGGCGCCCGCCGAAGAACTGCAGCGCCCGCTCACCGGCGGTGTCGATGCTGCTCACGTACGGCTGCACCATCGCCGTGAAGCCCTCGGCGTGCATCCGCTCCACCTGCCGTACGGCGGTGGCGTGCTCGTCGGGCGTGTAGCGGGCGGCGAAGCGGGCACCGGCGCCCGAGGTGGGCTTGACGACGTACTCGTGGTCGCCGGGCAGGTCGGGTATCTCGCCGGGGGACACGTAGCGGGTGGACACGGTGGGCACGCCGGCCGCCGCGAGGTCGCCGAGGTAGCGCTTGTCGGTGTTCCACCGCACGACACCGGCCGGGTTCGCGAGCCGCGTGACCTCGCCGCACTTCTCGGCCCACGCCGTGAACTCGTCCGCCCGCCAGCTGTAGTCCCAGGTGGAACGGATCACGGCGAGGTCGAAGGACCCCCAGTCGACGCCGTCGTCGTCCCACACCTCGGCGGACGCCCGCGCCCCCGCCTCCTCCAGCGCGCGCACGAGCACGGGGAGGTCGCGGTCCTCGCTGACGTGCGGTCCGGGGCGGCAGGTGACGAGCGCTATTCGGGGCGTTACAGATGTACGGGGCATTGGTTACCGTTCCTCTTCCGGGTCCCAGTCCAGCAGCCGGACCTTGGCGACCGTACGGACGTGGCGCCGCATCGCGGTGGCGGCCTGCCGGGGCTGCCGGGCGGCGACGGCGTCCAGGATGTCCTGGTGCTGGGCCAGCGAGCGGCCGGGGCGGCCCGGCTGGCGCAGGGACTCGGTGCGGCTCTCGGCGATCTGGTGGGCGATGGAGCGCATGAACTCCGCGAGCAGGCTGCTGTGCGCGGCGGCCGTCACCGCCGCGTGGAACAGGCGGTCGCCCTCGACGCCGTGCCCGCCGCTCTCGATCTCCTCGGCCATCACGGCCAGCGCGGACCGCATCGCGGCCAGGTCGTCCTCCGTGCGGCGCTCGGCGGCCAGTTCGGCGAGCTTCGTCTCCAGCGCCTCGCGGGCCTCCAGGACGTCCGGGAGCCGCCGCCGGCGTTCGACCATGTCCTCGACGGGCTCGACGTCGAGACTGTCCCGGACCAGGTACGTCCCGCCGCCGTGCCGTGCCTCCACCAGGCCCTGGACCTCCAGGACCACGATCGCCTGCTTCACCGAGGCCCGGCTGACACCGAGTCGCTGGGCGAGGTCCCGTTCGGGCGGAAGCCGGTCGCCGGCCCGCAGGCCGCCGTCGGTGACGTACTGGCGCAGCCGCTCCAGCACCTGTTCGTACAGGCGCTGCTTGGTCATGGGGCGCAGGGCGTCGGTCACGAGATCCCCCTCTCGCCGGGAGCGTAACACCGGGGTGTGGGTGGCCGAGTGGCTGAGCCAATTCCTGCGCGACCCCTTGACGGCGGCCCGGGGCGGGCCCACGCTGACCAGCCAACCGCGCCATCCAAGTGGCTCAGCCACTCAGCCAATCAGGTCAGCCCTCGGGAGCCCCCGCATGTCCCCCGAACTCATCTCGATCCTCGTCCTCGTCGTGGTGTTCGTCATCGCCACCACCCGTTCCGTCAACATGGGCGCGCTCGCCTTCGCCGCCGCCTTCGGGGTGGGCACGCTCGTCGCGGACCTCGACGCGGACGGCATCTTCGCCGGTTTCCCCGGTGACCTGTTCGTCGTCCTCGTCGGCGTCACCTACCTCTTCGCGATCGCCCGGGCCAACGGCACCACCGACTGGCTGGTGCACGCGGCCGTCCGGCTGGTGCGGGGGCGGGTGGCACTGATCCCGTGGGTGATGTTCGCGCTGACCGGCGCGCTCACGGCGATCGGCGCGGTCAGCCCGGCCGCGGTGGCGATCGTCGCGCCGATCGCGCTGAGCTTCGCCACCCGGTACGCGATCAACCCGCTGCTCATGGGCACGATGGTGGTGCACGGCGCGCAGGCCGGCGGTTTCTCGCCGATCAGTATCTACGGCTCGATCGTCAACGGCATCGTCGAGCGCGAGGGCCTGCCGGGCAGCGAGGTCACCCTCTTCCTCGCCTCGCTGATCGCCAACCTGGTTATCGCGAGCGTGCTGTTCGTGCTGTTCGGCGGGCGGAAGCTGTGGGCGCGGGGCTCGGTGACGCCGGAGGACGGCGGCGCGGTGGGCAAGGGCGCGGAGCCCACCGGCACGGGCAGCGGCACGGGTACGGGCAGCGGCACCGGTACGGGCAGCGGCACCAGCACCGACCCCGGTACCGGCACAGGCACCGGCACCGCTCCCGGGGCCGCGGGCGCCGCCCCCACCGCCGTGGCCGTCCGCCCGGACCAGGACACCGACGCCACCGGCGCCGGCACCGGCACCGGCACCGGCCCGCGCCTCACCCCCGCCCGGATCGCCACCCTCGTCGCCCTGGTCGCCCTCGTCGTGGCCGTCCTCGGCTTCGACCTGGACGCGGGTCTGACCGCGGTCTCCCTGGCCGTCGTGCTGAGCACCGCCTGGCCGGACGACAGCCGTCGCGCGGTCGGCGAGATCGCCTGGTCCACGGTCCTGCTGATCTGCGGTGTCCTCACCTACGTCGGCGTACTGGAGGAGATCGGCACCATCACCTGGGCCGGCGAGGGCGTCGGCGGCATCGGCGTCCCGCTGCTGGCCGCGGTGCTGCTCTGCTACATCGGCGCGATCGTGTCGGCCTTCGCCTCCTCCGTGGGGATCATGGGCGCACTGATCCCGCTGGCGGTGCCGTTCCTCGCGCAGGGCGAGATCGGTGCGGTCGGCATGGTGGCGGCGCTCGCGGTCTCGGCGACGGTGGTGGACGTCAGCCCGTTCTCGACGAACGGCGCGCTGGTGCTGGCCGCGGCGCAGGAGGCGGACCGGGAGCGCTTCTTCCGGCAGTTGATGGTGTACGGAGGGATCGTCGTGGCGGTCGTACCCGCGCTGGCGTGGCTGGTGCTGGTCGTGCCCGGATTCGGGTAGGCCACCTCGGACGATCGGTAATCGTGAGCAACAGCTAAGGAGTACGACGCGTGTCCTCTCTCTTCCCCGCCCTCTCCCCGGCCGCGACCGGCGCCGGGGCCGACCGGCCCGCCCTGCGGTTCGGCGAGCGTTCCCTGACGTACGCCGAACTGGCCGCCGCCGCGGGTGGCACCGCCGGGCGGATCCGGGGGGCCGGGCGGGTCGCCGTCTGGGCGACGCCGGAGATGGAGACCGCCGTCGCCGTGATGGCGGCGCTGCTGGCCGGGGTCCCCGCCGTGCCGCTCAACCCGAAGTCCGGCGACAAGGAACTCGCGCACATCCTCTCCGACAGCGAGCCCTCTCTCGTCCTGACGCCGCCGGGATGCGAACTCCCGCCCGCCCTGGCCGCCCTGGAGCGCGTCGACGTCGACGTGCGCGCCACCGGACCCACCCCCGACGACGGCCGCACCGACGGCAACGCCCCCGCCCTCGTCGTCTACACCTCCGGCACCACCGGCCCGCCCAAGGGCGCGGTCATCCCGAGGCGTGCGCTGGCGACGACGCTGGACGCGCTCGCCGACGCCTGGCGGTGGACCGGTGACGACGTACTGGTGCAGGGGCTGCCGCTGTTCCACGTGCACGGCCTCGTGCTCGGCATCCTCGGCCCGCTGCGGCGCGGCGGGTCCGTGCGGCACCTGGGCAGGTTCTCCGCCGAGGGCGCGGCGCGGGAACTGAACGACGGCGCGACCATGCTGTTCGGGGTGCCCACGATGTACCACCGGATCGCCGAGGCGCTGCCCGGTGACCCGGAGTTGGCGAAGGCGCTCGGCGGGGCCCGGCTGCTGGTGTCCGGGTCGGCCGCGCTGCCCGTGCACGACCACGAGCGCATCGCCGCCGCGACCGGACGGCGGGTGATCGAGCGGTACGGCATGACCGAGACGCTGATGAACACCAGCGTGCGGGCGGACGGCGAGCCGCGCGCCGGGACCGTGGGCGTGCCGCTGCCCGGGGTGGAGCTGCGGCTCGTGGAGGACGACGGCACGCCGATCGCGGAGCTGGACGGGGAGAGCGTCGGCGAGATCCAGGTGCGCGGCCCGAACCTGTTCACCGAGTACCTGAACCGCCCCGACGCCACCGCCGCCGCCTTCACCGACGACGGCTTCTTCCGCACCGGCGACATGGCGGTGCGCGACCCCGACGGCTACGTCCGCATCGTCGGCCGCAAGGCCACCGACCTGATCAAGAGCGGCGGGTACAAGATCGGGGCCGGCGAGATCGAGAACGCCCTTCTCGAACACCCGGGTGTGCGGGAGGCCGCCGTCACCGGGGAGCCCGACCCGGACCTCGGCGAGCGGATCGTGGCGTGGATCGTACCCGCCGACCCCGCCTCGCCGCCCACCCTCGACGCGCTCGCCGACCATGTCGCCGGCCGCCTCGCCCCGCACAAACGCCCCCGCGTACTGCGGCACCTCGACGCCCTCCCCCGCAACGACATGGGGAAGATCATGAAGCGGGCGCTGCCCCATGACTGACCGGCCCTCCGCGCGCGAGTTCCTCGCCCTCCTCACCGACGACTTCACCGAACTCCCCCACCCGGCCGCGCAGTCACGGCCCGACGGCCCCCTCGGCTGGCACGGCTACGACGCCTCCCGCGCCCGCGCCGCCGAGCGCACCGGCGAGGAGGAGTCCGTCGTCTGCGGGACCGGGCACGTCCAGGGCTCCCGGGCCGTGCTCCTCGCCTTCGAGTTCGGCTTCCTCGGCGGCTCACTGGGCAGCGCCACCGGCGACCGGCTGGCGGCGGCGTACACATACGCCCGTGAACACCGGTTGCCGGTGGTGCCGTTGGTCGCCACCGGCGGCAGCCGGATGCAGGAGGGGATGCTCGCGCTGACCCAGCTCCAGCGGGTGGCGCGGCAGTCGGCGCTCACCCGGGAGGCCGGGCTGCCGCAGATCGCCGTACTGCGCGACCCGGCGACCGGCGGCGGCTGGGCGACTCTGGGCGCGGGCGCCGACGTGGTGCTGGCGCTGCCCGGCGCCCAGGTGGGTTTCGCCGGCTCCCGGGTCCGGCCGGCGGACGCCGACCCGGCGGCGTACACGGCCGAGGCGCAGGTGGCGGCGGGCAGCGCGGACGCCGTCGTGCCGGCCGGGGAGCTGCGCGCGACGCTGGGGCGGTGGCTGCGGCTGCTGACGGCGCCGTCCGGTGACCCCGCGCCGGTGCCGGAACCGCTGGGCGCACGGGATCTGCCGGACACCGGCTGGGACGCGGTCCGGCGGGCCCGCGCCCCCGAACGGCCGCGCGCCCGGGCGTACCTGGACGCCTACTTCGCCCACCGCGTCGCCCTCTCCGGCGACCGCTGCGGGGGCACCGACCCGGACGGCATGCTCTGCGGCTTCGGCGAGCACGCGGGGCGGACGGTCGCGTACGCCGCCCAGACCGGGACGGCGACCAGGCCCGCCGGATACCGCACCGCCACCCGGCTGGTCCGCCTCGCGGACCGGCTCGGCATCCCCGTGCTGACCCTGGTCGACACCCCGGGTGCGGCGAGCGACGCGGAGGCGGAGCGGCAGGGCGTGGGCGCGGCGATCGCCGACCTGTTCGTTGCGGTGGCGTCGGCGCGGACGCCGGTCACCACGCTGGTGATCGGCGAGGGCGGCTCGGGCGGGGCGCTGGCGCTGGCCGCGCCGGGCAGCACCTGGGCCACGCCGGACAGCTACTTCTCCGTCATCGCGCCGGAGCTCGCGGCGGCGATCCTGAAGCGTCCGGCGGAGGAGGTGGAGGCGACGGCCGGTCAACTGCGGCTGCGACCGCAGGACTTGGCCGAGCTTGGCGTGATCCGAACAAGCGATCAGTTGTTCCCTGGAACAGGTGATCGTCGCTCTGAAGAGCGTATGTGACTGGAGAGACCAACGATACTTACGTTGTGCGAGCAACGGGCTGCAGACCGTAGTCGACGCACAAGTCCCAAGTAGGTCCCACACATGCACAGCGCAAGGAGCTGCACGATCATGAACCTTCTCACCGACATCCTCGCCGGCATCGTCCACTTCGTCGGCTGGCTGGTCTGACGGTCCGAGAACCACGGCGGCGCCGCCTCCCCGTCCCAGGGAGGCGGCGCCGTCCACGTGTCACCGCAGTCCGCGTGTCACGCAGTCCGCGCGTCACCGCACGGCCACGGCCCGCACGATCTCCTGCGTGACCGAGCCGCCCCGGTCGTCGCGCGCCGAGGCCCGCAGCGAGACGTGCCCGGCGTCGCGGGGCACGCTCAGCGTCCCGCGCCAGGACGCCTCCCCTTCGTCCTCCCCGTCGCCGCCGCGCAGCCGGACCTGCTGCCAGGTCTCGCCCTCGTCGTACGACACCTCCAGCTTCCCGCCGCCGATCGTCCCGGTGTCCGGGGCGCCCGCCACGTACTGCGCGCCGATCCCGACCCGCAGCTTCTTCCCGCCGCGCACCTCGCCCGCGAGGTCGGTGCCGACGTCGAAGGAGAGATTGATCAGAGGCAGATAGGTCCAGCGGTCATCGGGTGTGGCGGCCGAGCGGAAGGTCCACTCCGCGTGCCCCTCGGTCCCGAGGCGCCAACGACCGGCGTCGAGCGCGGTGTCGGTGACGAGCCGGTACGTGCGCTCGTCGGCCGGCGCGTCGTCCACGTACGCGGCGGAACCCGTCCCCTGGTCGACCAGTTCGCCGTCCAGGTACACCGACGTCGTCTGCGTCATCCCGCTGCCCTCGCTCCACACGTCGCCGAAGCCGGTGTGGTCGGGGCCGGAGTCGCCCCAGCCGGGGGCGTTGAACTGGAGCCGGTCGCCCGCGCGCTGCTGTCCCCAGCCGAGTCCGGTGCCGAGATACGGGTGCCACACCGGCTTGAACCAGTTCAGCTCCGTACGCGCCCCTCCCTCGTACCGGACCGTTCCGGACCGCTGCTCCAGCGCGCCGTCGGCGGCCGTCACGGACTCGTGCCACAGTTGGCCCGGCCCGGTCGACACGTACTCGGTGCGCTCGACGGGGTAGTCGATCCGCTCCCGGAAGCCGATGCCGATCGGGAACGTGTCGGTGATCGAGTACCGGAACTCGCCGCCGCTGGCCGGCTCGGCGGCGTGGTACCCGGTCCGCAGCGTGGCGAGATCGCGCCGTCCGGGCTCATAGGTGAGGTCCCGGTCGGGAACGGCGCCGCGATGCCCCTCGGAGAGGTCGTACGTGTAGGGCGTGTTGCGCGTCCCGGTCATGTCGACCCGCCCGGCGTCCCGCAGCCGACGCGCGTCGGCCGCGCCGACCGTGGCGATCTGCAACGGCCGGTCGGCGTTGTCCGCCGTGCCCCACCAGGCCATCAGCCGCCCGGCCGCGTCGTCGGTCACGAACAGCGCCTTGACGCCCGCGTCCTGGGCTGCCTGGGCGAGGTCGGCCGGTTCGGTGCCCTCGGTGAGCCGGGCGAGGGCCGCCTTGCCCCGGACCTCGTCCGGGAAGGGGCCGTCACCGACGTCGACGAGCGGCATCCGGCCGCGCCCCTCGATCAGGGTGCCGCCCGACTGGACGACGGCCTCACCGATCCCCTTGACCTCCAGCAGCGGCTTGCCGAGCCGCCACACGGTGCGGTACTCGAAGTCGCCCTCGGTGACCTTCTCGCCGGTGGGCGCGGCGAAGACGCTGTCGTACGTCAGCGGCACCTGGACCGCGCCGAACAGGTCGGAGCCGTTCGCGCTCCGGTCGTACTCCATGAGCAGCTGCCGTGTCTCGGTGCGCCTGTCGACGTCGGCGCTGATCTCGCGCAGCTCGCGTCCGTCGAGGGTGATCTCGCGGTCCCGGTCGACGACGACCTCGGGCGCGGCGAGGAAGCCCAGTCCGAGCGAGTCGGCGCCGTGGCTGCCGCGCACGTCGAGGAACGAGGTCAGGCTGTACGTCCCCGGCGCGAGCCGCAGCTTCAGGGTGCCGGAGTCACCGACGTGCGCGGGGAAGGGGTCGACGCCCTCGGCGAGGCGCTGGACGACCAGGTCGGCCGGGGTCGAGGCACCCGCCCGGTCCTTGACGTGCACGGTGAGCGTGTACCGCTCGTCCTCCTTGACCATCCCGAACGCCGTGTGCGCGACGGGCGTGCCGTCGGCGCCGGACGCCACGATCCGGCCGCTCGTCGTGCCGACCGGCGCCTTGGACCCGTCGCCGGTGACGGTGGTGGAGGCGGTGCCGTGCGCGGGCACGGTGAGGGCGGTGTCGGCGAGGGTGGCGACGCCCTCGGGGGCGCCCCGCACGGACAGCTTCAACTCGACGGCGGCGTCGGAGTCGTTGGTGTAGGTGACGGTGCGGGTCACCGGCTCGTTGCCGTCGTACGGCCAGGAGTGGAAGCCCAGGTCGGCGCTCCCGGTGGCGGTGACGTCGGCGCCGATCGCGTCCGGCACGCTGACCCGGCCCGCGCCCAACCGGTAGGCGGAGGCGTCGAGTCGCTTCGAGGTGGACATCAGCGCGTCCTTGAGCCGCGCGCCGGTCCAGTCGGGGTGCTGCTCGGCGAGCAGGGCGGCGACCCCGGCGACGTGCGGCGTGGCCATCGACGTACCGCTCATGGAGGTGTAGTCGCCACTGCCCTCGCTGAGCCGGGAACGGGCGGCGAGAATGTCGACGCCGGGGGCGGACAGGTCGGGCTTGAGCGCGTTGTCGCCGTGGCGTGGTCCCGCGCTGGTGAAGTAGGCCGCCTCGTCGGCCGGGTCGACGGCTCCGACGGTCAGGGCCGCGTCGGCGGCGCCGGGCGAGCCGATGGAGGACGGGGCGCCGGTGTTCCCGGCGGCGATGACGAACAGGGCGCCCGTCTCGCGGGACAGGGTGTTGACGGCCCGCGCCATCGGGTCGGTGCCGTCGCTGGGCTCGGTCGAGCCGAGGCTCATGGACACGATGTCGGCGTCCACGTCCCGGGCGGCCCACTCCATGCCGGCGATGATCTCCGACTCGCTGCCCGAGCCGGAGTCGTCCAGGACCTTGCCGACCGCGAGGTCGGCGCCCGGCGCGACGCCCTTCTCCTTGCCGCCGGAGGCCGCGCCGCTGCCGCCGACGGTGGAGGCGACGTGCGTGCCGTGGCCGTTGCGGTCGGCGACCTCCTCCCCGGCTATGAAGCTCCGGCTCTCCGCGACCCGTCCGGCGAGGTCGGGGTGGCCCGCGTCCACGCCGCTGTCCAGCACGGCCACGGTGACGCCCTTGCCGGTCAGCCCGGCCTGCCAGGCCTCGGGGGTGCCGATCTGCGCGTTGGACTCGGCCATCGCGGCGGTGACCCGCCCGTCGAGCCACACGCCGTCGATGCCGGCGCCACGACGGGTGAATTCCCGCCAGAATTCACGCCCCTTGTCGGCCTCGACGGCGGCTCCGCGCACGCTGGGCAGCGCCCGCGTCCGCTCGGCGCCGCGCGGGATGGCGGCCCGCGCGCCCTTGTCGTAGGTCACGATCAGCGGCAGTTCGCCGGTCTCGGAGTCGGCGAGCCCCTGCTCGAACAGCTCATCGACGTCGAAGAGACGCTCGTCGAGGCTGCCGTCGCGCAGGTACGGCAGTGCCTCGTCCGGTACGACGGTGGTCCGGCCGCCGGAACCACGGGTGTGCACGGCGCCGGTGGCGCCCTCGGGCCGCTCGACCGTGACGGTCTTCCGGCCGCCGCCGAGGTCGGTGACGGTCACCCGGTCGCCGGTGACGAGGGTGACGGTACGGGCGGCGGCATCGCGGGCGGCGGCGGCCGGGGTGCGCGCCGTGTCCGGGGGCGGCTCCTGCGCCGCCGCCGTCCCGGCCGGCAGCAGCGCGATCACGAGCCCCGCCGACAGGAGGGTCGCTCCGCGTCTGACTGGTCCTCTGCTCATCCACGCCTCTCTTCGTATCGTCGTAGAGTGCTGCGACGAGTGCTGGGAGAAGTCTCAGGGGGCTTGTGGGGCAACGGAGTTGACCGGAGGTGGCGGATTGGTGCCCTGGCGGGTTTCCGCCAGAGCGCCGGTGGACCGGAGGCGATGGGCGGGACAGGGCCGAGCACCGTCCGTCACAATGACCTTTCGCACAGGTACGGCAGACGGGGAGCGAGCGGCGTCATGGACGGGTTGGTCGAGTTCAAGACCGAGGACGGCATGCGGGTGGTCGTCGAGGGTGTCGAGGACGAGGACGGCGCGCGGCTGGTCTCGCGCGGCGACGGACCGGCCCAGGCGGCACGCACGTTCGAGGGCTCCCTGGAAGGCGTGCGGGCGGCGGCCGAGTCCGCGCTGCGGGTGTTCCGGGACGGCTCGCTCAGACCCGACTCGGTGGAGCTGGAGTTCGGGGTCAAACTGAGCGCGGAGGCCGGCGCGATCATCGCGAAGGGCTCGGCGGAGGGCCATCTGGTGGTGAAGCTGAGCTGGTCGCCGGAGCCGTCCCCGACGCGGCCCGAGGAGCCGGAAGCCGCCGGCCGGTCATGACCGGTACCGCGTGGCACGCCCGTGTCGAGTGCGGCAAGGAGGTCGGCGCCGGATTCCTCGTCTCCGCGCGCCGGTTGCTCACCTGCGCCCACGTCGTCAGGTGGAGCGGGAGCGCGACGGTGACGGTGTCGTTCCCGGGCCGCCGGGAGCTGGGCGAGCTGTCCGCCACGGTCGCCGTGCACGGCGGCTGGCAGGGCGGCCCCGCCGACCCCGGCGACCTGGCCGTACTGGAACTTGACCGCGAGGTGCCGCTCGCACCGGCCGTCTTCGCCCGGCCCGGCTCGGAACAGGAAGCGCCCGCGCCCCAGTTGGTCGCCTACGGCTTCCCCAAGGGGTACGACGAGGGCATGCTCGCCTCGTACCGGGCCCTGCCCGGCCCGCTCATCTCGGACGAGTGGGTCCAGCTGGAGGCGCTCACGGCGCACGGGCAGCCGCTCGCGGCCGGCTTCAGCGGCGCGGCGCTGGCGCTGGCTGACGGCACGGTCGTCGGCATGGTCACCGCGGTCGCGGGCGCCAAGGACGTACGCGTCGGCCGGATGCTGCCCGTCGAGGTCATGGCGCGCTACTGGCCGGAGCTCGGCGAACTGGTGCCCACGCCGGGCCACCGGGCGGACGCGCGCCGCCGGTTGTACGCGCTGGTGCGCCGGGCCGAGAGCACCGGCCTGACGTGCGACCCGAACCGGCTGTACGTCTCCGCCATGGACCCCTTCGACCCGCCGCCCCCGGAAGGGGGCTTCGCCTCGCTGCGGGAAGCCGCCGCGTACGTGCAGTGGGAGGTGCCGGAGCCGGGTGCCGTGGCCCGGTTCGCCGACCGGCTGGAGGAACAGCTGCACGCACCGCCGCCGCGCCCCGCGACGTGGTCGCCCATCGTCGTGGAGATCGAGCACAGCGGCGCCGGCGCCGACCAGGTCACCGTCGAGGTGTCCGCCTACCGGGACGGGCAGCGCCGCCCGGTGGGCACGCGCCGGCTGGCCAGGGGCGCGGTGCGGTCGTTCGTGCAGGAGCGCATCGACGAGGCGTTCACCCAGCTCGATCCCGGCGCCGAGGAGCTGCTCACCTTCGTGCTGCCGCGCGAGTGGCTGAACGAACCGGTGGCGCACTGGGCGTGCAGCGAGGACGACCCCACGCCGCTGGGCTGCGCCTACCCGCTGGTGGTGACCGACCGCCACCGCCACCGCAGCGGGCGGCTCCGCCACCAGTTGCGCAAGAAGTGGCGCAAGCTCGGGGTCAGCACGGGCGGCACGCTGCACCGCGTCGACTGCGGCACCCGGGAGCGGCCGGCCGGCCTGCGCATGCGGCTGCGGGACGACGCGGAGCTGGCCGGTTTCGCCACCGCGCCCTCGGCGGCCCGGGAGCACTTCGAGGTCGGACTGCACGTCCCCGTCCCGGTGCTGCTGTGGTCGCGCAGGGGGTGTCCCGGCGACGGGCACGGGGGCCCCTGCTCCGGTACGGCGTTCCTCGACGAACTCGCCGTGTCCGTGGCCGGGGTGCCGCCGTCCGAACTCCCCCGCCTGGTCATGGAGCTGCGCGAGGCGGCGGACGCGGCCGACGTCCCCGACGAGCACTGGGCGAGGGACGTCCAGCTGCTGTGGGACGACCCCCGCTGCTTCGCCGAGCCCGCGGCCCTGCTGCACTCACCCGTCGGCTGAACCACCCACCGGCCGAACCACCGGCCAACCCCGACCGCCCCCCACCGAGCCGCCCACCAACCGAACCGCTCGCCAACCCCACCGCTCGCCACCGCGAGCCATCCGCCACACGCACCGCCCGCCACCCAAACCGCTCGCCAACCCGACCGCTCGCCACCGCGAGCCATCCGCCACACGCACCGCCCGCAGCCCCGACCGCTCGCCGCCAAACCACCCGCCACCCCAGCCACTCGCCGCCAAACCACCCGCCACCCCGACCGCTCGCTGCCCCAACCGCGCGCCGCCAAGCCGCCTGCTACCCGAACCACCCGCCACCAAGTCGCACGCCGCCCCAACCGCGCGCCGCCAAGCCGCCTGCTACCCGAACCACCCGCCACCGAGCCGCCCGCCACCCCAACCACCCGCCAACCCCGACCGCCCGCCGCCGAAAACGAACCGCCGCACCGATCGCTCGGAGAGAAGAACCATGCCCCTGTGGCCCGTCTACACCGGCGCGCCGGCCCCCCACGACGGCATCACCAAGCTGCCCCCGCCGCCGCCCTGGCGGGCCTTCGACGGCCATCCCGTGCTCGACCCGCCGGACGAGGACGGCGACACCCCGGCCACCTCGCCCGACCGCGTCCACCGGGCCGCGACCTACCAGGCCTCCGCGCACACGGTGCAGTTGGTCAACGCCGCCCTGTACCTGCGGCGCCCCCTCCTGGTCACCGGCCCACCCGGCACCGGCAAGTCGTCCCTCGCCTACGCGGTAGCCCGCGAACTGCGGCTCGGCCCAGTCCTGAGGTGGAACATCACCAGCCGCAGCACCCTCCACGACGGCCTCTACACGTACGACCCGCTCTCCCGGCTGTACGCGGCACGCCACACCACCGAACGTCCCGACGACCCGGCGGCCGGTACGGGCATCGAGAACCACCTGCGCCTCGGCCCGCTCGGCACCGCCCTGCTCCCCTACGCCCGCCCGCGCGCCCTGCTCATCGACGAGATCGACAAGAGCGACCTCGACCTGCCGAACGACCTGCTGCACGTCCTGGAGGAGGGCCAGTACGAGATCCCCGAACTGGTGCGGGCCTCCCGGGACACCCCCGACGGGCGTGCCGAGGTGCTGATCGACGGCACCGACCAGCGGGTGCCCGTCGAGCGCGGCCGGGTCCGCTGCAAGTCCTTCCCCTTCGTCGTCCTCACCAGCAACGGCGAGCGCGAGTTCCCGCCCGCGTTCCTGCGCCGCTGTGTCTCGCTGCGCCTGCGGCAGCCGGACGACGACCACCTCACCGAGATCGTCCGCGCCCACCTGGGCGAGCCCGACGGGTACGCGCAGCAGCTGATCGACCGGTTCCTGTCCCGGGTGGGCAGCGGCGAACTGGCCACCGACCAACTCCTCAACGCGATCTACCTGGCCCGGTCCTCCGGCCTGGGCACCGACTCGCTCGACGAGCTGGCGGAGCAGCTGATGCCGTACCTGGGCCGGTCCCCGCAGCCAGACGCCTTCTGATGCCCGCCGACCGCCCCGGCGCACCGGAGCCCCTTCCCCGCCTGGCCGACATCCTCGGCCGGGCGACCTCGGGCGTCCGCCCGACCCCGCTGGAGCTGGCCGAACTCCTCTGGCTGGCCGGACAGATGGAGCCCGGGGAGCCGGACCGGCCGACTCCGGCGGCTCCGACGACTCCGACGGCCCCGGCGACTCCGGCGGCTCCCGCGGCCGAGACGGAGCCCGCAGCGCCGACACCACCGCCCGCGCCCCGGGTGACGCCGGAGCAGCACCGACAGGGCGGGCCGTCCCGGCACGACCGGCCGCAGGAACCGCCGCCCGCACCCGAGGCACGCACCCCCCTGCGCCTGCCGTCCCCGGCCCCCACGCCGGGCACCTCGGCGGCCGAACCGCACAGCGCCCTGCTCGCGCCGGCCCCGCCGATGCTGCGGCACACGCTGGCGCTGCAGCGCTCCCTGCGTCCGCTGAAGCGCCGTACCGACGCGCCGGTGGGGCACGAGGTGGACGAGGCCGCGACCGCCGACCGCATCGCGCGGCTGGGCGTCGGCCCCGAGTGGTGGCTGCCGGTGCTGCGGCCCGTGCGGGAGCGATGGCTGCGGCTGAACCTGGTGCACGACGCGGGCCCCACGATGCCCGTCTGGCAGCCCCTGGTGCGCGAACTGCACGCCACGCTCGCCCAGTCGGGCGTCTTCCGCACGGTCACCCTGCACCGCGCGGAACCCGACGGCACCGTCCGCGGCGACGGAGCAGACGCGCCCGCCGACGGCCGTACCGTCACCCTGCTGATCAGCGACTGCATGGGGCCCCAGTGGCGCGAGGGCCCGGCCGGCACCCGGTGGTTCGACACCCTGCGCCGCTGGGCGCGCCGGACACCCCTGGCCGTACTCCAGCCGCTGCCCGAGCAGTTGTGGCGGGACACCGCCCTGCCACCGGTCCCCGGCCGGCTGTCGGCACCGCACCGGGCCGCGCCCAGCGCGTCGCTCGCCTTCACGCCGTACGACGGCACCGCGCGCCAGGCGCCCGGGAAGGCCGTGCACGTGCCCGTACTGGAACCGGGGCCCGAGTGGCTGGCGAACTGGGCCGCACTGGTCGCGAGCCCGGGCGGCACCGAGTACCCGGGCGCCGCCGCCGCACTGCACCGCCCGTTGCCGGCCGACGCCGACGACCGTACCGACGTGGCGCGGCTGTCCGCCGAGGAGCTGGTCCTGCGCTTTCGCGCGAGCGCCTCCCCGCAGGCCTTCCGGCTGGCCGGGCACCTGGCGCTCGGGCGTCCGGACCTGCCGGTGATGCGGCTGGTGCAGGCCGCCGTCGAGCCGCACCCGCTCCCCCGGCACCTGGCCGAGGTCATCCTCAGCGGCCTGCTCACCACGGTCGCCGGGCCGCCCGGCTCGTACGCGTTCCGGCCCGGCGTACGCGACCTCCTGCTGCGCGGTCTGCCCCGTACCGCCCGCAACCGCACCCACGAACTGCTGCTGCGGACCGGCGGCCTGATCGACGAGCGGGCGGGGCGATCGCCCGGCGAGTTCCGCGCACTGATCCCCGACCGGGACGGCACCGAACGGGCCGACGGGAACGAGTCGTTCGCGCGGATCAGCCAGGAGAGCGCGCGGCAGCTGGCGGCGCGGGAGCGGCCACCGGCCCCGTCGCCCTTCCCGCCCGCGCTGGGCGCGCGCTACCGGCCGGTGCGTCGGCTCGCGCCGACCGGGAGGATGTGGCTGGCCGAGGACACCGCGGAGAACCGGACGGTGACCGTCCGGCTGCACGACGCGAACACCGACCCCGCGTCGCGCGAGGCGTTCCTGCGCGACGCGCGCCGCCTGTCGGAGATCGCCCACCCGAACGTGGTCACCGTCCTCGACCGCGGCATCGAGGACGACATCCCGTACGTCGTCATGGAGCATCTCGACGGCATCGCCCTGAACGCCCTCACCCGGTCCGGCGGCCGGCGGCTGCCGATGCCGCTGACGGTGTCGGTGGGGGCGCAGCTGGCGACGGCGCTCACCGCCCTGCACGAGGCGGGCGTCACGCACGGCGGTCTGGAGGCCTCCCGCGTGGTCCTGATGCCGGACGGCACGGTCCGGCTCAGCCTCTTCGAACCGGGGCACACCGCGGGCCCGGCCGGCCGCTCCGAGGACCTGCGGGCCCTGTGCGACGTCCTGCTGCTGCTGACGTCGGGGACCTCTCGCCTGACGGTCCCGATCGACTCCCGCCACCTCGACCGGCTGCCCGGCAGCCTGCGGATCCACTACGCGCACGCCTTCGACCAGCTGATGTCCGCCTCGTCGGCGACCCAGAGCCAGGGCCTGGAGCTGCTCGCGGACCCGCAGCTGCCCGCCCGGGCGGCCGGGGCGTACGAGCGGCGCCGGTACCACGTCCTGGGACCGCTGCGCGTGCGGCTCCCGGACGGCTCCCCCGCCCTGCCGCCGGACACCCGCGCCCTGCTCGCCATGCTGCTGCTCAAGCACGGGCGCACGGTGACGCACGAGGAACTGCGGTGGGGGCTGTGGGACCCGGGCGACGAGCCGCGCAACCCGCGGGCCGAGGTGACCCGGCTGGCGACGCGGCTGGCGGACGTCCTGGGTCCCGGCGTACTGGCGACACCCGCCCACGGCTACGCCCTGCACACCAGCGCCGACCACGTGGACGTGGTGCACTGCGACGAGCTGGTACGGCGCGCCGACGCGGCGCGGCTGGACGGCGCGCACGCCGAGGCGCGCGACCACGTCACCGAGGCGCTGGCGCTCTGGCACGGCGCCGAGCCGCTGGCGGACGTGCCCGGCCCCGCCGCCCGCACCGCCCGCACCCGCCTCGTCCGGCTCCGCCTCGCCCTGCACACCAAGCGCGCCGAACTCGACCTGGCCCTCGGCGAGTACGACCGGGCGTCCACCGACCTGGCCGGCCTGCTGCACGCCCATCCGCACCGGGAGGACTTCCGCCGCCTGTACCTGATCGCGTTGCGCCGCCAGGGCCGGGGCGAGGAGGCCCTGGCGGTGTACGAGGAGTACGAACTGTCCGGCGGGCGGAGCCCGGCCCTGGCGGCGCTGGGCCGGGAACTGCGCGAGGAGCACGACGAGCCGGCGGACGACGCCCCGTGGCAGGCGTACGAGGACCCGCCGCACCCGGGCGGACCGAACGGCGCCGTGTCCGCGCCGGACGAGCTACCGGAGGGCCCCTTCCCCACCGAGGACGACCTCTGGACACCTCTGCTGGAGGAACCGGAGGTACCGGCCGAGGAGGAGGAGCCCCGCACGCTCGTCGGGAGCGCCGCGTGGGGAGGCCGTCCGGACGACGACGACCCGGACCCGGACCCGGACCCGGACCCGGACTACGAGGCGGTTCCGGAGAGACTGGCGCTCACGACGCACGTAGCGGCGGCGGCGGAAACGGCGGAGGACGACGCCGACTTCGACACCGACTTCCGCGACTGCGCCCGCTACACGTTCGCCGACGGTCCCTTGGGAGGCGAGGCCCGTTCGACCCTGCACGGCGTGGTCACGGACCTGCTGACGGACAGCGGGCTCCACGGTGGGGCGTACGAACTCCTGGACGATCAGGACGGGGGCCTCCTCGTGCTGCTGGCGCCGCGGGTGGCGGCCTCCCGCCTCCTCCGGGCGACCGTGGAGGGTCTGCCCGGTCACCTGGCACGCATGGGCGGCCTGCGGGTGCGGGTCGAGTTCTGGCAGGTGGAGTTCCGCACGGACGGCGGTGCGGAGCAGGTCTTCCGCGCGGACGCCGGGTCGGTCGACGCGGCCCTGGAGGCTTCCGGCGCACAGGCGATCATCGCCCTCTCGGACTCCCTGTACTACGACGCGGTGTACGAGGACGAGATGTACGAGGACGAGGAGGGCGACGGCGGCCCCGCCTTCGCTCCGGACGCGTTCCGGCCGCTGGGTGGCGACAGGGGCTGGTACCGCACGGCCGACGGGGCCCTTGGCCGCTGATCGCACACCCCCCATTCAGCGGCCCCCCGCCCGGCCCTCCCCAGAAGGCGCCCGCCCCGGCCCCCGGTCACGATGCCTAGGAGGCCGGCCACCGGGCGGCCCCCGCACGGTCCGCGCTCTCGGGAGGATCTGCCATGACCGCCAGTACCGCCAGTCTGGAGCAGCTGCGCCGCTGCCACTTCGCCGTCGATCTGGGCGCGGCGCGGACCCGCGTGTACGTCAAGGGTGCCGGGCTCGTCGTCGACCAGCCGTCCGCCGCCGCGGTCAACACCCGCACGGGTGCGCTCATCGCGGTCGGTGAGTTCGCGGAGAAGATGACCGGCCGCACCCCCGCCTACATCCGCGTCGTGCGGCCCGTGTCCGGCGGCACGGTCGTCGACATCGAGATGGCCCAGCGCATGCTGCGGCATCTGCTCGGCGACAAGATCCGCCGCGCCCTGCGCCGCAAGCCCCGGCTGCGTGCCGCCGCCTGCACCCCGCACGACGCCGATCCGCTGGCCCAGCGGGCGGCGATCGAGACGCTGGTCGGGCTCGGCGCGCGCCGTGTGGAACTCGTCGACACGCTGATCGCCGCGGCGGTCGGCTGCGGACTGCCCGTGGAGCAGCCCGAGGCGACCATGATCATGGTGTGCGGGGCGCACGCCACTCAGGTGGCGGTGCTCTCCCTCGGCTCGATCGTGACCGCCGAACGCATCCCGGTCGGCGGTGAGGCCGTGGACCACGCGATCGTGCAGCTCCTGCGCCACCAGCACGAACTGGTGCTGCCCAGCCAGTCCGTACGACCGCTGCAACTCGCCCTGTCCGGCAACGGGCTCACCCCGCAGGGGCCGACGACCACCGAGATCCACGGACGGGACGTGGCGACGGGGCTCGCGCGCAGTGTGCGCGTCGACACCGCCACCGTGCGCAACGCCATCCAGACGCCGCTGACGGCCGTGCTCGACGGGATCGGCAAGGTGCTGCGGGACTGCCCGCCGGACCTGGTCGCGGACCTCGCCGACCGCGGGATCATGATGGTCGGCGGGAGCGCGCTGCTGCCCGGCTTCGACCAGATGCTGCGTCAGGCCACGGGCATGCCGGTGCACATCGCGGAGCGGCCGGACGTGTGCGCGGTCCAGGGCCTCGGCACCATGCTGGAGGGCCGGGTCGAGCCACTGTCCCTGAACCCGGCCTCGTCCGACTGACCGCCCGACTGACCCCGTCCGACTGACCCACCGGCGAGCGGACCGGGGCGGCTGAGAAGCCGGGAAGCCGGGGACCCGCGGAGACCGGGAAGCCCGGCAGCCGAGAACCCGCAGAGACCGCGAAGCCCGGCAGCCGAGAACCCGCGGAGACCGCGAAGCCCGGCAGCCGGACAGCCACGGAGACCGGGCAGCCGGGCACCCGCGGAGACCGAAGAACCCGAGGAAGCCGGACGGAATGACCGCGCAGCCCGCGCCCCGACTGACCCGCCTCCTCGAAGCCGTCCTGGGCGTCGGCACCGACCTCGACCTCCGCGGCACCCTGCGGCACATCGTGGACGGCGCCGCCGAACTGACCGGTGCCGCCTCGGCGGCCCTGACCACCGCCGACCCCGGCCGGGACGGCTTCGCCGAGATCCGCACCCCGGACCGGGACGGCGTACCGGAGTCGGCGCCCCGGCTGCGGGTGCCGATCCACGTGCGCGACGGTGAGCGCGAGGAGGAGTTCGGCGAGCTGTGCCTCGTCCCGCGTCCCGGCGGCGACCCGTTCACCGCCGAGGACGAGCAACTGCTGCGGGTCCTCGCCACGCAGGCCGGCATCGCGATCGGCAACGCCCGGCTGTACGGGACGGCCCGGCAGCGCGAACGCTGGCTGGAGGGCGCGGCGGCCGTCACCACCGCGCTGCTCACCGAGGACAGCGCCGACGACGCGCTGGCGACGGTCGCCGAACGGGCCCGGCTCCTGGCCGGCGCCAGTGCGGGCGTGATCCTCCAGCCGACCGCCGAGGGCGGCATGGAGATCGTGACCGCCTCGACGCCCGACGACCCGGACGGCATCGTCGGCGCGGCCATCGCGCCGGGCAGCCCCGTCCTGGAGCAGCTCCTGGGCGGTAAACCGGTGTTCGTCGCGGACTCGGCGACCGATCCGCGCATGACGACGCATGTGCGGCACCGGTTCGGGCCGAGCATGATGCTGCCCCTGCAGGCGAGCGGCCGGCTGATCGGCACCCTCGCCCTCCCCCGCCGCCGCGGCGAGAGCCCGTACACGGCCGTCGAACGGCTGCTCGCCACGCAGTTCGCCTCGCAGGCCGCGCTCGCCCTCGTCCTCGCCGACGCCCGGCGCGGCCGGGAGCGCCTCGCGGTCTACGAGGACCGCGACCGCATCGCCCGGGACCTGCACGACCTGGTGGTCCAGCGGCTGTTCGCCACCGGCATGATGCTGGAGTCCACGCGGCGCCGCCCCGGCGCCGAGGACGTCCGCGACATCCTCGGCCGGGCGGTGGACGAACTGCGGTCCACGGTCCAGGAGGTCCGTACGACGATCTTCGCGCTGCAGCAGCCCCCGGCCGACCCGCCGGCCGGACTGCGCGGCCGGGTGCTGCGCGAGACCGCGTCCGCCGCCACCCTGCTCGGCTTCCCGCCGTCCACGCACTTCACGGGCGCCCTCGACACCCGCGTGCCGGACCGGGTCGCGGACCGCCTGCTCACCGCCCTGCGCCACGCCCTTACCGACGCGGCCGGACGGCCGGGCGTCTCCCGTGTCGAGGTCGCCGTCGACGCGACCGCCGCTTCGCCGGGCGACGGGCACGGAGTACGGCTGACGGTAAGCGACGACGGCGAGACCGGCGGAGGCGACGGCGGGGGGACGACGGTCACGTGGCGGGCGCCGCTGTAAGGGCGCGGGAAAAGGAGCCGGGCCGGAGTCGGCGGGGCAGCGCCTTTACCCAGCCATGGGCCGGTCATTCCCCGACCCCGGGTGTAGTCCGCGGCCGGATGGGCAGGTGCACCGACAGCGGCGCCGGACAGCCGCGGGCCGGGACCCGGTCCGCAGTCGGTCCGACGGCCGACGGGGGCTGTGTGACGTTGGCGAACGTCTGTCAGGGACGAAGCGAGGACGGACAAGGCGGTGACATGACCCCATCGGCACCACCACGTCTGGCGGGGAGGCCGGCCGCCCTGGTCATCGACGGCCAGGTGGACGCCGGCCGGGCGCTGCTCGTCCCGCGTGGAGAGCTCGTCCACGGGTGCGCGGACATCCTGGCCGAGGCGCTGGCCGCGCTGCCGGCCGACGTCGACCGGGTCGACCTGGACATGGGCGACGTGGTGTTCATGGATACGGCCGGGCTGCAGTTCCTGGACCTGCTGGGCGGCTACAGCCACCGGCAGGCGGTGCCGGCGACGGCGACGAACTGGCACGGCCAGCCGCTGCGGATCCTGGAACTGACCGGCCTGGACACCACCGACCCGCTGCGCGCCACGGCCCACCGGCCGGAGCCCGAGCCGCTGCCCGCGACCGCCGCAACCCCCTCGTCGGTGGCGGCGGAGCGCTCCGAGCGGCTGCACGTCCTCCAGGAGGAGGTGGACCAGCTGCGCCAGGCGATCGCCTCCCGCCCGGTCATCGACCAGGCGCGAGGTGTGCTCATGGCGCTGCACGCCTGTACGTCGGAAGAGGCGTGGCACATCCTGCGGGAGGCCTCCCAGCTGTCGAACACCAAGCTGCGCACGGTCGCCGCGGCGGTCACCGCCAGCGCCGAGAGCGACGGCCCTCCCCCACCGGCCGAGGTGCGCACGGCCCTGCGGACGGCACTGGGCCGGCTCGGGCGCTGAGTGGTGCCGCCGCCCACGGATGGGTACCCGGCCCGGGACCCCGTCCGGCAGGAGGAGGCACCACGATGAGTGATCAGACCCCGTCCCAGGCGGAGGGCGAACGCGACGACGAGCGGAACGACGCCCCCGACCCGCCGCACACCACTCCCTCCCAGGCGGAGGGTGAGCGCGACGACGAGGACGCCACGGACGACGACCGGTAGCCCCGCCGAGATCTCCTCTCCCGCGGGGAGAGATGCCGCGCATGGTCTCCTCGTTCCTGCGGAATGTCTGTGGGATGGCAGCGGAAATGACTGAGGCGTTCGCCGCGACGGTTGCAGCGGTGGGACCCGTGGTGCTTTTGGTGGCAGCTGTTGAAGTCGCCGGGCATGAGCGATACCGGCGGGACAGGGCCAAGCGCATGGCCGAAGCGCTCGTGGAAGATGACGTGGATGGCTTCAGGCATGTGGGTCCACTGGGCCCGTATGACCGGCTGGCTCTTCGCCGACGGTTGGGGCGCGCTCCTGGTGTTGAGTGAGCACGCCAGGGGCAAGAACCCGTACTCGGAGGCCATTCGGAAACGCATTGAGCAGTTGGAGACCCAGCGCCAAGAGCCGTCACCCGAGCACCGGGGGCCCCGCGGACGCTCCGGCAACGGAATGAGGCCGCCGCTGCCGGTCACACGGCGAGCGGACGCACTGCCCGACCAGGTTTCCGTCGGACGCGCAGGTGAAAACGTTCCTGCGCCAAGAGGCTGGAGTGGGGCGGGTGGGACTCGAACCCAAACCGGTGACGCGTCTCACCTGCGGTTTTCTTGGGAAGGCGGGCATATCACCCTGTTTCCATCCGGCTGCACCCCGCTCGATCCGGCTCCAGCGGATGCGGTGCAGCGTTCGCTGCACCACAGCCGCTGCGACGCAGAACCGATTAGCTGATCCCCCACGCGGTCCACGACTCACCTCGGCCGGTACGGAAGGAGACCCCTTCCTTGCTGGGCGCTGAACGCCCACCCGACTCACCACCGCCAACACCGTTAGCGCTGTTTGTCACCCTCGGTGACGGCGATCATCCTGCGCCCGCCGCAGACGGAGACAGATGGAGAGCCTGCTGGCGGTGACATCATCTGCATGATCACCTCGCCGCCCGTTGGCCACGTGGGCGAGCGTATACCGGTGGGCCTGGGCAGCCGTGGACCTCTCATGTCGGCGCGCAAGTCGACGGTTCGGCTTCGGACCTCGCCCACGGAGCTGCTGGCAGTCTCCGGCTACGCGGCCGCCCGTTCACTTTGCCGCCGGTCGGCGACCACCATGAGTGCCAGTCCGGCAAGCGCCCACAGCGCTAGGACGAGAAGCGGTCCGCCCGCACCCATTCCGTCGAAGAAAACGTTGGCACGCAGCAGGCTTCCCGAGGCCCCGGGTGGAAGGACTGGCCGAGCGTGGACCAGCCGTCGGGCAGCCAGTACGGACCGGTGGCCAGGCCGGAGAGCTGATTGCCGAAGAACATCATCACCACGGAGCCGGCGCCGAACCCGGCCCAGCCGAACAAAGACTCTCGAGGCCGAGGAACGGGACCGCGAGCGCCGCCATCCCTAGTCCCGTACCGAGGCTCGTGAGCCAGAAGTTGCCATCCAGGGTGCCGATGCCGAACTGGAGGACAGCGGTCACCGCCGCCGAGGCGAGTCCCGTCCCCTTGGGTTCGTCGTCCGGGAAGGGGACCACCTCTCGCACCGTGACCGGAACGCTCTGTCGTTCTGCCAGGGAGTCGCCCAACGCGGTGAGGGCGCCGGTGGCCTGCTGGCCCCCGGCGATTGCCGTGTAGACGGTGACGCCGTCGGCCTTCATGGCGAAGCCGCCGAGGGCGTCACCGTCCTCGACAGCGCGAGTGAGTGCCTGAGTCCGGGTACGCCGTGACGTCCCATTCTCCGTCGAGAAGCTGGGCCTTGAGCGAGTCGACGGCGGACTGTGGCCCGGTCACACCCACCGGGACGTGGTGGGGGCCGCCGTTCGCGGAGTGCAGCCCGAAGGCGCACAGCATCATCCCTCCGGCAGGTGCAGGTCGCCGTGGGCAGCAAATCCTTTTCCTGGGCTGTTGCTCTTATAGATGTACGGACCCTGATGAGGTCATCGCGTCGAGGGAGGTTCTCATGATCGAAGTCATAGTCGCCGTGGTCGTCGGCGCACTGGTGCTGTGTAGTTGGGTGCTGTTCCTGCGTAAGAGGGCGGGGTCGCGTGGCTAGTGTCACGAGGTCCTCATGGCCGGGGAAGCAGCTCATTGCCGCGGCCCAGAGCGGGGACGAACCGTCGATCGCTGCCTTGGTCTCAGGTGCGCACCCGCATGTTCAGCGCTTCGCGTTCGCGCTCTGTGCGAGCAGTCAGGACGCTGAAGACGCTGCCCAGGAAGCCATGATCGTTCTGTTCCGGAAGATCGGAACGCTAAGGGCAGCCGGCGCTCTTGCCTCGTGGATGTTCCAGATCGTGCGGCACGAATGCCTGCGGCGAGCACGGGCCATCTCGATTCAGCAGGAACCCATCACCGAGGCGGTCACCCCATCGACCGAGGACGACGTCCTGGCCAGGCTGGAGATCGAGCGCGTGGCCGCAGCCATTGCGTCGTTGCCCGCGGACCAACGCCGTGTGCTGATCATGCGCGACGTGCAGGGCATGCCGGGACGCACCGTCGCCAAGCTCCTCGGACTCAGCACCGCCGCGATGAAGTCCCGGCTACACCGTGCCCGAGCCGCCCTGCGTGCCGATCTCAAGATCCACAACGTGGGCGCGCCGGAATGAAGGCATCAATCGGCCCAGGGGAGAGCACGTTCGCCAGTAGTTCGGTGCCTGTGCACTTGGCACGGGGAGCTATCGGATTCGGACTGCTGGTCGGATCGGCAGCGTCGATTCCCGCGGTCGGCCCGTTCAGCCTGCTACTGGCGCCGCTGGGCGTTGCGGCACTACGTGGCTGTCCCCTCTGCTGGGCGATCGGGCTGGCACAGACGATTTCGCTTGGGCGCCTCAAACGGTCGTGCGCGGGTGGTCGCTGCCGGGTGGCATCGCGGCGCGCGCCGACGCCGGCGGAGCAGGCGCAACCGCCGCCCGCTGCACAAACTGCCTCGATCCGACGCCGGACCCGCGCAAGCAGCAAGGCTTGACCGACCTACACGAGACACATCCGCCCTGCGGCGGTCTACAAGCCCATCTACTTCCTGATAGGACCAGTTGTGGGATATTCGTCATCGCGACCCGGCCCTCGAGGCGTGCTGTTGGTACACGGTGCATGGCATACCGGCAGTGCCTGGGACGGTGTAGCCGAAGCACTGCGCAAGCTCGGTGTCCCCGTCGCTGTCGCCGAACTGCATCGCGGCTCACTGGCCGCCGACATTGCCGCAGCCGAGACCGCACTCAACAGGATAGACGGAGCCGGCCCCGTCGTAGCGTGCGGCCATTCCTACGGAGGCACGGTCATCACCGGTCTGCCCCCTGAGAAGATCACCCACCTCGTATACCTCGCAGCCCCCATGCCTGACGTCGGCGAGTCCAGCCTCGCGTTGCTCTCCGGTGCGCCACCAACCGATCTGTTCGCCCACGTGGTCGGCGACCTCGAAGGCATCACCACGATTGACCCCGCCGCAGCGGGAGAACTGTTCCATTCCCACCTTCACGACGAGCAACGCACCGTCCACGCTGCAGCCCTCGTAGCTCAGTCGATGGCAGCCGGCTATGAACCCATCACCAGCGCCGCTTGGCACACACGACCCAGCACCTTCGTTGTCTGTACCGACGATCGTGTCGTACACCCAGACTTGCAACGCCGCCTGAGCAAAAGGGCGACCCACACAGTCACCTGGGACAGCGACCACGGCGCCTTCGCATCCCACGAGGCGGACACCGTCGAACTGCTCAGCCGCCTGGCCACAAACCCAGGGTGACGCCCATTTCGCGACCGTGGTGTCCGACGGATAGCGGCGCCGCCGGGACTTCAGAGGCATGGGAGAGTCTCGGGTTCGGTTGGTCTGGGGGCTAATTCGTGAGCTGAGCCAACGTCGCGCCGGCGCCGGTGAGCTGGGCGGATGCCAGCTGAGAGCCCATTCATCGTCCGGACAGCGGGCCATGTGCGGATCGAGCGTCCCCGTGATCAACCGGGTCAGCCGGCCCAGGACCTGAGCCGGTCTCAAGATCACTCATCAGACGAGCCACGACCCGACCGGAGTCCGCGTCGCGTGCTCAGAGATCGAGTTCACCTACACCGCCGGGTCGACGGGACCGATGCCGCGACTGTCCGGCTACCACCGACTCGGCCTCCACTGCAAGCGCTGTCCCTGCCGCTACCTGGCCTTACCCTGACTCGCTGCTGACCTGATGCTCCTACGGACGCTCATTCGATCAAGTCATACGAGAACGCATGGTTGCGCTTGAGGCTGGCGGTGGCGTACCGTCTCCCATAAGAGAACGATTACTCCCCTTTCGGGGCATTACTCACCACGTGAGTCTCCCGACGAGGGAGAGCGGGTGATCACCTCCCGCTCCCGCCTCGCCCTTCAAAGTCTCGTCTCCCTTCGGAGAACGCCATGCTCGCCCGTGCCTTGGACTTCGCGGATTCGCCGACTGCAGCTGCTGAGCGGCTCAGCCCTTCACAGCAGGGAGTCCTCGCCGTGTCGGCGCACTCCTTCTGTATCAGTACGGCCCGCAGGTGGGTCACTGACCTATTGCGTCGCTGGGATATACCGCCGGAAACGTGCGACTCAGCGATTTTGATCGTTAGCGAGTTCGCTACCAATGCCGTCCAGCACGGTCGATCCGACATGTCGCTGTTCATCGCATGCGACCACGTTACTCTCCGCATCGCCGTCACCGATTCTGGCGCTGCCGTACACCATTGTGTGACGAACACCGATCCCGATGAGCACGGGCGCGGCCTGCAGATCGTCCGTGCGCTCGCGCACCGGACGCAGGTGCATCAGACCACTCAGGGCTGCCGGGCTTCCGCATCTTTGCGCTTGGAAGCGAGAGTCTCGTCCGAGTGAATCAGTTGCAGCACACGGCTGCGCAGCGCAGCGAATTCGGGCAGTGACTTGGTGGATTGCTGGTCGCGATGTTCGCCGAGATCAACCGGTATGCGCTCGCGCACACGGGTCGGTGATCCCGACAACACGGCTACTTCGTCGCTGAGGTACACCGCCTCGTCGATGTCGTGCGTCACCAGGATGACCGTGACTCCGAACTCGCGGCGCACGCTGAGTACGAGGTCTTCCAGTCCCGCGCGGGTCTGAGCGTCGACCGACGCGAACGGCTCATCCATGAGCAGAGCGTCGGGCCGGTAGGCCAGGGCACGTGCGATGGCGACGCGTTGCTGCATGCCCCCTGACAGCTGCCACGGGTATTGCGCGTGGCTGCCGCCGCTCAGGCCCACGGCCTCCAGCGCGGAGCGGGCGCGTTCGACGCGTTCGGGCTTGCTCATGGCCTGTGACCGCAGGGGAAGCATGACGTTGTGCTGGACCGACAGCCACGGCATGAGGGAGCGGCTGTAGTCCTGGAAGACAAGGGCCAGCCGGGCCGGAGGCTGCTCGACGCGTTCGCCATTCAGGTAGACGCCGCCTGCGGTGGGGGTCTGCAGGCCGGCCATGCAGCGCAGCAGGGTGGTCTTACCGGCACCGGAGGGACCCACGATGCACATGAGGGCGCCGCGCTCGACGTCAAGGTTCACGTCGTCGAGGACGAGTCGGTTCCCGTTACCTGTGCGGTAGTTCTTGGAGAGTCCGCGGACCGAGAGGATCGGTCTGCTCGGTGAGAGTGGGGCGGTAGGTGCTTCGGACATCGGAGTCGTTCCCGTCGTTGATCCGCTACTTGTGAGTGCGGCGCATGCCGCGGTGCCAGCCGAGTACGGCCCGTTCGAAGCCGTGGAACGCGATGTTGAGGAGGTAGCCCAGGACGCCGAGGAGGACCATGCCGGCCCACATGCCTGGGATGTCGAAACTCCTCTGGGCCTGCAGAAGTTGGAAGCCGATGCCGTGGGTCGAGCCGACCATCTCGCTGAAGACGATCATGATGATGCCGAGGGCCAGGGCGGTGCGCATGCCCGCCACAACCTGTGGGCTGGCAGCGCGGAGTGCCATCACAGTCCGATCCAGGCGGCGGATGCGGTAGCTGCGGGCGACATCGGCGATCATCGGGTCGAGACCGCGTACACCGTCGATGGTGTTCAGCAGGATCGGCCAGATGGTCGCTGAGGCGATCACCACCACCTGTACCTCGGTGCCGACCCCCAGCAGCAGCACCGCGGCCGGCACCAGCGCCACACTCGGTGTCGCACGGGCGAACTCCAGAAGCGGAGTGACGGTGTCGGCGAGGAAGGGAATGCGGCCGAGTACCAGGCCAACGAGGACCCCCGCGGCCGTGGCCAGCGCGAACCCAGCCGCCAAGTGCCCGAGACTGGGCAGCACGTCCGAGGCGAACCTGGCGGAGAACCAGTCCTGGTGGAGCGCGGTCACGATGGTCTGCAGAGGCGGGAAGTACAACGAAGTGCTTGCCGAGCTGACAAACCACCACAGCGTGAGAAGAGCGAAGGGCGGCACGATCTCCATGCCGAAGTGCCGGAGTCGGTGAGCCAAACCGCTCAGTGGTCTCGGTGTGCGGGGTGCCATGAAAGGACCCTCCTCTCAGCTCGGGCCATCATGAGGTTGAGCGCGACACCCAGGAAGGCGCTGGCGACGACGAAGGCGTACATCGTCGGCATGTCCTGTGCCTGCTGAGCCTGCGAGATGGCGTTGCCGAGCCCGGCAGTGCCGCCGAGCAGTTCGGCACCGATGGCCAGCAGGAGACTGATGGTCGCGGCGATCCGGATGCCGGTCGCGATGAAGGGCGCCGCGCTGGGCATGAGGACCACCTTGAGGCGCTGGCCCCGCGTCAGTCGGTAGGCGCGTGCCACCTCGGCGGTCACCGGGTCGATCTGGTGCACGCCGTACATAGTCTGCAGCAGGAGCGGCCACACGGAGCCGAAGACGACCAGGACGAGCGCCATCCTTGCCGACGCCCCGTAGAGGAGGAGCGCCAGAGGAAGCAGCGCTACTGGGGGGATGGTGCGCAGGAAATCGACGGTCACCCGCGACAAACGGTACGCCGTCTCGCTGGCGCCGAACAGCACACCGACGGGAAGCGCTATGAGCACAGACAGCGCCAGACCGATCGCCCAGGTACGCACGGTGTCGCCGAGGGGCGTCCAGAACTCGGCGGTCGTCATCAACGACCCGAGCGCTTGTCCTATCTGCGTCGGGGTGGCCACCGCATCAGGTGTCAGCGCGTCGGAGACAACCAAGTACTGCCAGACGCCGGCCAGTGCCAGGACACAGAGCAGACGTGCGGCCAGCAGGCGCGCACGACGTCCCCACAGGATCGCCTGCATGCTGCGGCCCGACGGATCGCCCTGCGTCGCAGGAGGTAGATCCGTCCCGGGTGAGGCCGTGGAGGGGGAGGCGGTGGGCGTCATGGCGTCAGGACCGCCTCGTCCATGTCGATCGGCGAGTTGATCGTCTTGTACTTGACCATCGTGTCCAGGATCCGCTGCAACGCGAGCTTGTCGGTCCCGTCCACGGCGAATTCGGGGAGGACCATGTCGGAGGCCTGAGCGTCGCTCAGGTTGGACGACTTCTTCGCGTAGGAACGGACGAAGTCGGGGCGCAGGATCGTGTACTTGTTCGCCGCGACATTGGCGCGGGCGAATTTGTCGACCACGTCCCGGTGCTTGGCGAGGTAGGCCTTGCTGGTCACGTACACGAAGATCGGAACCCCCGGAAGCGCCTCGGACATAGGGGAAAACAAGGTCCGCAGTCCGGCGCTGTGAGCCAGTACGACGCCGGGCTCGCTGGTCACCGCCGCGTCCACCGCACCATTGGTCACCGCGCCGGTCATGGTGTGGGGTGGCATCTCGACGAAGTCGACCTTGCTGGAGTCGCCGCCGAGTCTGTCGATCGCCGCCGCCGCGGACAACTGCGAGATGTTCCCAAGACCGTTCACGGCCACCTTCTTGCCCTCAAGGTCGGACGCCGATCGGATCGTGGCGTTCTTCTTGACGAGCACTGCCGTGGGATCGTCCAGCGCTGTCTGGCCACTGACGGTGGCCGTCGCGACGATGACCAGCGGGATGCCCTTTGAGATCGCCGTGAGCGCGCCCGTCGCGTCACTGACGGAGAACTGCAGCTGGCCGTTGAGAAGGAGTGGGACGGCTGCGGCGCCCGAGTTCACGGCTTTGCGGGTTACTTTCAGGCCTTCCTCGGCGAAGGCGTCGGTGGTGAGTGGAGCCGTGAAGACTCCAGTCCCCACCCCGACGTTGATCTCTGTACCGGCCGCCGAGTCTTGGCCGCCCCCACCCGGTTCGGAGGTGTTGGCACTGCATCCGGCCAGAACGAGAACGCTGGTCAGCACAACGGCAGCGACCCGTGGACGACTGCTCATGGGTGTTTCTCCTAGCTGTCGTGCAGAGGACCGTCGCTCGACAACACGACCGACCGCAACCGAGAGGCTGCGGAGGGCAGAGCGAGCGGGTCTACGGAGCGATTGCAGGGCGCCGGGAAATCGGAGCCCTGATGAGGTCGGAATGACCTACATGGAGGTGGCCGGAAGACACCAAGTCACCTGGTGACTTGAGGATGGCGAGGTGTCCCATCGGCGTCAAGATGCCGAACGGCATCGATTTCCGATATTCCTGAGCATCCGTGGCACGACGGACACCCGGTGCGGGTTCCAGCAACCGAAGCCGTGCGCGGCCCACTTGGCCGCCGGCTGACGCGACACCTGTGTTGAGGTGCGGCTACTCGCTGACGTGCTCCCTCACCAGAGTCATCGCGCGGGCTGTATAGGTCAGCACGGCCGCTTCGGCCGAAGGACTGTCCGCCTTGCGGAGGGCGTCGATGATGGCCGCACGCTCGGCACTCAGCTGGAGGACGATGCGACGCGCCACCGACGGCGATCGCTGGACCGCTTCCTTGGCCAGTGCGATCTGCGTGTCGATGAGGAAGCCGCAGAGACTGATCAGCAGGGGGTTGCGGGAAATGGCGGCCAGGGCCTTCAGGAACCCGGCAAGCCCGTCGACGAGGCCGGCCTCGTCGGCGCCCGGTCCGCAACGGTCGGCGGCGTCGCTCAGCGTGGCGAGGTCTTCTTCGGTGGTGTTGCCGACGGCCAGTCGCACCGATTTCACATACAGCGCCTCGGACACTTCGAGGAGAGCGAGGAGATTGACGTGTTCGAGCTGCACGACGGCCGTCATCGCCGCGGAGAGCAGCTTCGAGCTCTCGGCGACGACGTACGTCCCCGAGCCGTGCCTGATCTCCACCAGGCTCATGGCACTCAGCGCCCGCAGTGCTTCCCGGACCGTGGGCTGGCTGACGTCGTAGTGAGTGGCAAGATCCCGTTCCGAGGGCAGTCGTGTACCGCGCGCCAAACGACCGGCGAGGATCTGCCCGCGAAGATCGTCCAGCACTTGCTCGGCGGCACGGGTCCTGTCCCGGCGAAAGGAGCCCTTGACCAGGCCGTTCTCCACTCGCTGCAACCTCCGCTCCGGCGCGTACCGTGCTGGTGCGGTGGACGAGTTCACCAGGTCACACGGCGACTCGCCATTGTTGCACGCGGGCAGTGGCCCGGGGTCCTGAGGCGACGCCCCCCTTCTCTTGATTCAGCACTACGGAGACGGACGCTATTGCGACGCGTTGCGCGCCGGAACGTCGTCTGCTGGGCGGCCCGCGAAAACGGCCTTGCCGGGACCCTCCCGGAGGAAACTGCTCATGCCGGCCGCACGGTCCTCCGTGGCGAACAAGGTGGCGAACCAGGTCCGTTCGATCGTCAGTCCCGCGTCCATGCCTTGGTCCATGCCGGTGTCGACGGCCTCCTTGGCGGCGCGCAGAGCGATGGCTGGACCGCGGGCGAGACGCGCGGCCCAGGCGTGGGCGTGCTCGTACACCTCGCCCGCCGGGACCACACGGTCGACCAGGCCGAGCGCCAGTGCTTCGTCCGCGGCGACATGGCGTCCGGTGAAGATCAGATCCTTGGCCCTGGAAGGACCGATGAGACGGGCCAGGCGCTGGGTGCCACCGGCGCCCGGGATCAGGCCCAGCAGTATCTCGGGCTGGCCGAGCCGGGAGTTCTCGGCGGCGATGCGGTAGTCCGCGCACAGGGCCAGTTCGCAGCCGCCGCCGAGCGCGAAGCCGGTGAGTGCCGCGATCACCGGTTTGGGGATGCGGGCGACCGCGGTGAAGCACTCCTGCAGCTCGCGGGCACGAGCTGTCATCGTGGCGTGGTCGATGGCCTGCATCTCCTTGATGTCGGCCCCGGCGGCGAACACCTTCTCACCGCCGTACAGAATCACCGCCCGTACGTCGTCCCGCGAGGAGGCTTCCAGAGCCAGGGCCTTGATGCGGTCCTGGACCGCGGTGTCCAGTGCGTTGAGCGGCGGCCGGTCCAGGCGCAGCGTGGCGACGCCGCCGGCGACCTCTAGACGGGGAGTCATGACGGGCCTTTCAGGAGTCGAAGTCGACGGTGAGCGTCTCGGTGACGGGATAGGTCTGGCAGGTGAGCACATACCCGTCGTCGACCTCGGCGGGCTCGAGGGCGTAGTTGCGGCGCATGTCCGCCTCGCCTTCGGTGACCCGGGCACGGCAGGTACCGCACACCCCGCCCTTGCAGGCGAAAGGCAGGTCGGGACGGATCCGTGAGGCGGCGTCCAGAATGGTCGCGGTGCGCGCCAGGGGTGCGGTGGTGCTGCGGCCGTCGAGGACGACGGTGACCGCGCTGACCGGCCCGTCGGCAGCCGGTTCCGCACGGCGTACAGTGATCGGCTCGGCGTCGTCGGCGAAGAACAGTTCGCGGTGGACGCGGTCCGCGGGCACCCCGAGGTCGGCCAGCAGCCGCTGAGCGTCCTGGACCATCCCGTGCGGACCGCACAGCCACCAGTGGTCGGCGCCGTCGATGTCGAGGAGACCGTCTATGAGGGCGGCCAGTCGCTCACTGTCGAGACGCCCGGTCAGCAGGTCCGCCTCGCGGGGCTCGCGCGAGAGGACGTGGGAGAGCCGGAACCGGTTCGGATACAGGTCCTTGAGGTCGGCGAGTTCGTCGGCGAACATCACGGTGTCGGTGCGGCGGTTGCCGTAGAACAAGGTGACTCGCGAGCTGGGGTCGGCGGCCAGGACCGACTCGGCGATGGACAGCATCGGGGTGATCCCCGAACCTGCCGCGATCAGCACGTGGTGGCCTGGTTCGTCCAGGTCGGGAGTGAAGGCTCCGGTCGGCGTCATCACCTCCACGAAGTCACCGGGTCGGACCTCGTCGACCAGCCAGGAGGAGAACAGTCCGCTGGGCACCACGCGTACGCCAATGCGGGGTGCGGAACCCGTCGGCGAGCACAGAGAGTACGAGCGGCGCTCGTCGCGGCCGTCGACGAGGCGGCGCACGGTGAGCGTCTGCCCCGCCCGGTGCGCGTACTCGTCCGCGAGTTCCTCGGGTACCTCGAAGCAGACGGCGGCCGCGTCCTGGCACAGCCGCGTCACCTCCGTGACTCGCAGTCGGTGGAAGGCGGGGCGGCGTCGCGAACGGGGGGCGGCGCCCGCAACGGACTTCGGTGCGTGGGTGACGGATGGAGGCATTAGATCTCCTTGACGTACTCGAACGGCTCCAGGCAGGCGCCGCAGCGCCACAGCGCCTTGCAGGAGGTGGCGGAGAAGCGTGAGGTCTCACGGGTGTCCGTGGAGCCGCACTGCGGGCAGGGCACGGCCGAGCGGGTGGCCAGGAGCTGAAGCGGCACGGGTCCGCCGATGGGCACGGGGGCGGAGCGGGGCGGCGCCAGGCCGGCCTCGGCGAGTTTGCGCCGCCCCTCGGAGGTGATCCAGTCCGTGGTCCACGGCGGGGACAGGACGGTGCGGATCTCGACCCTCTCGAACCCGGCCTCCCGCAGTCGGGCGGTGAGGTCCGCCCGCATCTCCGCCATGGCGGGGCAGCCCGAGTAGGTTGGTGTCAGGTCGGCCACGACTGTCCCGTCCGAGGTGATGTCGACGTCGCGCAGGACGCCGAGGTCGGCGAGGGTCAGCATGGGCAGTTCCGGGTCGGGCACCAGCTCGGCCGTCTGCCGGGCCCGTCGCGTGGCGAGCTCGCCCATGGTCACCACACCCCCTCCGGGTGTTCCCGGGCGACGCTCTGCAGCTCGGCCAGGAGGGGACCCAGATGGACGGTGTGCGCGCCGTCCCGGCCACATCGAGCCGGGGGCGCTTCGACCTCGGGCACGGGAAGGGTCGCGGAGCGCAGGACCTGGCTCAGCACGTCGGTGACCTCGCGTTCGATGTCGGCGGCGGATATGCCGAAGCCGGGGCTCCAGGCGAACAGCTCGGGCAGGTCAGAGGCCAGGTCCTCCAGTGCGCCGCGTGTCCGGCGGTGGGACTCGCTCGTGCCGTCGCCGAGCCGCACCGTCCAGTCGGCGGCGAACTGGCGGTGGTAGGTCAGCTCGTTGACCCCCTTGGCCGCGATCGCGGCCAGTACCGGGTCGGGTGCTGAGGTGGCCAGGCGCTGGAAGAGGGACAGCCGCCAGCTGGACAGGATCAGCAGCCGGACGACGGAGAACGCGAAGTCTCCGTTGGGCAGTTCCGCCGCCGTCACATTGCGGAAGTCGGCCGCGTCCCGGAAGTAGGCGTAGGAGTCCTCGCCCCAGCCGTTGCCGTCCACCTGCCCCGCCCTGCTGTAGAGGAGGCGGGCCTGGCCGAGCAGGTCGATGCCGATGTTGGCGAAGGCCACCTCCTCCTCCAGCTCGGGCGCATACGTCACCCACTGGGCCAGACGCTGCGCCGAGACAAGGGCGTCGTCGCCGAGGGCCACGCAGACGCCGGCGAGTTCCGTGGTGTCCACGCCGGTGGGCACGGCTGTGTCGACGCCGTGCAGCGGGTCTTCGAAGCCGGTGCCGAACGCCCAGCGGGCATCGCTGTCGTGAGCTTCGGAAAGGGAGAGGTGGACGTGGTCGTCTGTGGTGGCGTTCATGCCGTGGTGCTCCTAGATGTGCGGAACGTCGGCGGGGATGTCGTAGAAGGTGGGGTGCCGGTAGACCTTGTCCACGTTGGGCGAGAAGAAGGGGTCCTTCTCGTCGCGGGTGGAGGCGGCGAGGTGTTCCGAGCGCACGGCCCAGATCGACACGCCCTCGTTCCGCCGGGTGTACAGGTCGCGGGCGTGGGTGAGAGCCATGGCGTCGTCAGCCGCGTGCAGGGAGCCGACGTGGACGTGGTTCAGGCCGCGCTTGCCGCGGACGAACACCTCGTACAGTGGCCAGGCTTCCCGCCCGGGTGCGGTGTCTTCCGTGGTGGTCATGGAGCGGTTCCTTCCGTCGGACGGGTGTGCGTGGTCTCGTCGACGCGTGCGGCACGCTTGGCGGCGTGGGCGGTCGCGGCGCGACGTACCCAGGTGCCCTCCTCGTGCGCGCTCCGGCGCTGGGCCACGCGTTCGGTGTTGCAGGGGCCGTCACCGGCGATGACGCGCTGGAGCTCGCTCCAGTCGGGGGTGCCGAAGTCGTGCCGGCCGCTCTCCTCGTTCCAGCGCAGTTCGGGGTCGGGCAGGGTGACGCCGAGTTTCTCCGCCTGGGGGACGGTCATGTCGACGAAGCGCCGGCGCAGCTCGTCGTTGCTGTGCCGCTTGATCTTCCATGCCATCGACTGCGCGGAGTTGGGCGAATCGTCGTCGGGCGGCCCGAACATCATCAGGGACGGCCACCACCAGCGGTCCACCGCGTCCTGCACCATCTCCCGCTGGGCGTCGGTGCCGCGCATCATCGTCATGAGCAGCTCGTAGCCCTGCCGCTGGTGGAAGGATTCCTCCTTGCACACGCGCACCATGGCGCGCGCGTAGGGACCGTAGGAGCTGCGGCACAGCGGGACCTGGTTGCAGATGGCCGCCCCGTCGACGAACCAGCCGATGACGCCGACGTCGGCGAAGGTGGGAGTGGGGTAGTTGAAGATCGAGGAGTACTTCTGACGGCCCGTGATGAGCCGCTCGGTGAGATCTGCCCGGTCGGCGCCGAGAGTCTCGGCCGCGGAGTAGAGGTACAGGCCGTGGCCGGCCTCGTCCTGGACCTTGGCGAACAGGATGGCCTTACGGCGCAGGGTCGGCGCCCGGGTGATCCATTCACCCTCGGGCTGCATGCCGATGATCTCGGAGTGGGCGTGCTGCGCGATCTGCCGGATCAGAGTCTTGCGGTATCCCTCGGGCATCCAGTCCCTGGGCTCGATGCGCTGGTCGTGGGCGATGGTCGCCTCGAAGTCCTCCTGCATCCGCTTGTCGGCGTCCGGCGGGGACGTGTGGGGTGTGGTCATGTCGGCCGACCTCTCCGCCAGGTCGGGGACCCGGCTTCGTGGTGTGTTGTGTGAACCGGATGTGGCGTCGCGCGGTCCGGGTTAACAGCCCTTGTCCGCGCGACGCGTCGGTCAGCGGCCCTCGAAGTGAGGCCGTTGCTTGGCGAGGAAGGCGTCCACTGCCGCCCGGTGGTCACGGGTGCCGCCGAGGCGCAGTTGGGCGTCGGCCTCCTGCTCCAGCACGTGGGCCGGGTCCGCCGTCGCCGCGTCGCGCAGGAGCGTCTTCACCTCCCGGTACGCCTCTGTCGGCCCCTGGGCGAGCCGCGTCGCCATGGCCAGGCCCGCTTCGGTGGCCGTGCCGTCGGGAACCACCTCGTGGACCAGTCCCCAGCGCGCGGCCTCGGTCGCCGTGAAACGGTTGCCGAGCAGCATCAGGCCGGCCGCACGCGAAGGCCCGGCCAGTCGGGTCAGCGTTCCGCTGAGGCCGCTGTCGGCAGCCAGGCCGATGCCCGTGAAGGCGGTGGCGAAGGTCGCTCCCTCGCCCGCCACCCGCAGGTCCGCGGCGAGCGCGATACCGAGGCCCGCTCCCACACAGGCGCCCTCGACGGCCGCCACCACCGGCACTCGCAGGGCCCGGACGGCCTCGATCAGCGGGTTGTAGTGCTGGCGTACGGTCGCGAACGCGGCGTCGGCTCCGTCGGCCAACGCGGTCGCGTGTTCGGCCAGATCCTGGCCCACGCAGAACGCCTTCGTACTGCCCGTGATCAGTACCGAGCGTGCAGTGCCGCCCTGGCCGGCCTGCCGGACGCAGTCCAGCAGCGCCTGCTTCACCTGTGTGTCGAGTACAGGGCGCGGCAGTTCGACGACAGCGACATCGCCTTGCCGACGGAAGGATGCGCCGGGTCCGGTCAGTTCCATGTGTAGAACCCCTTGCCGGTCTTGCGGCCCAGCTCCCCGCGGGCAACCTTCTCCCGCAGCAGTGGTGGGGGGGCGAATCGTTCGCCGAGGGTCGCGTGCAGGTATTCGGCGATGGCCAGGCGCACGTCCAGACCGACCACGTCCGTCAGGCGCAGCGGGCCCATGGGGTGCTTGTAGCCGAGCATCATGGCATCGTCGATGGCCTCGGGGGTGGCGACGCCCTCTTCGACCATCCGGATCGCTTCCAGGCCGAGGGTCACGCCGAGGCGGCTGGAGGCGAATCCCGGGGAGTCCTTGACGACGACGTCCCGCTTGCCCAGGGCGTGCACGAAGTCCAGCGCTCTGTCGAGGGTGGCGGGCGCGGTCGCGGGCGCGGTGACCAGTTCGACCAGGGTGGAGGCAGGCACCGGGTTGAAGAAGTGCAGGCCCAGGAATCGTCCGGGTTCCTTGAGAGCCGCGGCCAGTTCGGTGACCGACAGCGAGCTGGTGTTGCTGGCAAGGATCGTGTCCGGTCCCACCGCCTTCTCGGCGTCCGTGAGGACTGCCGCCTTCAGTCCCGCGTCCTCGAAGACCGCCTCCACGACCAGTGTCGTGTCCGCGGGCAGCTCCGAGGCCGAGGCGGCCGGAAGGATCCGGGCCGCGATGGTCCCGGCGGGTGCGGGCAGCAGCCCTCGGTCGCCGGCGCGCTCGAGGGATTCGGTGACGCGGGCGACGGCGAGACCCGCGGCCCGGGCTCCGTCGTCCACCAGGGTGACGGTCGATCCGGCCGTTGCGAAGGACTGGGCGATACCTCCGCCCATCCGCCCCCCGCCGATGACGGCGACGTGCGCGGGCGGAGCAGGCTGCGCTGGGCGTGCGCTGGTCATGTGGTACTCCCTCGTGTGCTCCTGTTCAGGAACCGGGTCATCCGGTCCTGCTTGTCGGGTCCCTCGAACAGCACCGCCTGCGCCAGGTCGTCGGCGACCGGATGAGCGCCGGGATGATCCGTGACGAGCTTGGTCAGCCGCAGCGCAGCCGCAGAGGAACGCGCCATCGTGTCCAGCACGGCGTGCCCTGCCTCCAGCAGCCGGTCGGCCGGGACCACGTCCATGACCAGCCCGCAGGCGAGGGCGGCCTGTGCGTCCAGTCGGCGTCCGGCCAGCAGCACCTGTTTGGCCACTGACTCGCCGACCAGCTCGGGAAGCCGCCAGCACGCTCCGGCGGCGGCCAGGATGCCCAGACCGGGCTCGGGGTTGCCGAACATCGCGTCGGGTCCGGCGATCCGCAGGTCGCAGGCGTACGACAGCTCCGCACCGCCACCCAGCGCCCAGCCGTCGACTGCGGCCAGGGTCGGCATCGGCAGGCGGCGCACCCGCTGGAAAAGCCGGCTGTTGATGCCCTGAAGTGCCTCGTCGCGGCCGCGTTCGCGCAGTTCGGCGATGTCCGCGCCACCGGCGAAGACTCCGCCGTGCCCGGTGAGTAGCAGCAGTCGCGGGCTGCGCTCCAGCAGATCGCACACCTGGTGGAGTTCGGCGATCATGGCTGCGTTGATGGCGTTGCGGGCCTCGGGACGCCGCAGGGTGACCACCACTCGGTCCGCGCGCTCGTCGACGATCAGCGTTGCGCCTTCCGACACGGTGTCCGTCGGGTGCAGGGTGTCCTGGGAATTCATGGCGTTCACACCCGTTCCACGAGCATCGCGACGCCCTGGCCGACGCCTACGCACAGGGTCGCGAGGCCGTGCCGTGCGTCCTCTCGCTCCAGCCGACCCAGCAGGGTGAGCAGGATGCGGGCGCCCGAGCAGCCCAACGGATGGCCCAGTGCGATCGCCCCGCCATCAGTGTTGACCTTGTCCTCGTCCAGCTTCAGACGGCGCATCACCGCGAGTGCCTGCGCGGCGAACGCCTCGTTCAGCTCCACCGCGTCCAGGTCACCGGCCCGCAGGCCGGCCCGGGCGAGCGCCTTCTCGGTGGCCGGGACGGGTCCCAGGCCCATCAGGTGCGGCTCAACACCCGCCGAGGCGGAGGTGACGATCCGCGCGCGCGGGGTGAGTCCGTGGCGTTCGACGGCCTGCGCGCTCGCGATCACGAGGGCGGCGGCACCGTCCGAAAGCGGCGAGGAGTTGCCGGCCGTCACAATGCCGTCCGCACGGAAAACCGTACGCAGCGCGCCCAGTTGCTCGGTACTGGTGGAGGGACGGGGGCCCTCGTCGGTGTCGACGGTAGTGACCTGACCCTTACGGCCGGTCACCTGCACCGGGACGATCTCGCGCGTGAAGTGTCCCGCCTTCTGAGCGGCGAGAGCCCGCTGGTGGCTGCGCAGCGCGAAAGCGTCCGCGTCGGCGCGGCTGATGCCGTCCAGAGCCGCGACCTCCTCGGCCGTCTCTCCCATGGCGAGGGTGTCGCGGGCCTCGAACCGCGGGTTGGTGAACCGCCATCCGAGCGCGGTGTCCGAGACCTCGCCCGGCTTGGCCCACGGTGTTCCGGGCTTGGCCATGACCCAGGGGGCGCGGGTCATGGACTCGACGCCGCCCGCCACCACCAGGTCGGCCTCGCCGGAGCGGATGGTGTGGGCTGCGGAGGCCACCGCGGTCAGCCCCGAGGCGCACAGCCGGTTGACGGTGTAGCCGGGCACGGTGTGCGGGAGGCCCGCGAGCAGGACGGCCATGCGGGCCACGTCGCGGTTGTCCTCGCCGGCCTGGTTGGCCGCTCCCAGGATTACCTCGTCCACCTGGTCGGCGGGGATGCCCGCACGGCGTACGGCTTCGCCGACCACCAGGGCGGCGAGATCGTCGGGACGGACGGCGGCCAGAGCACCGCCGTAGCGTCCCTGTGGGGTACGGGCCCCGTCGACGATGAAGATGTCGTCAGTCACGGCTGTCTCCTAGGGCTGTGGCGGGGCGGCGGGACTGCAGGATGTCGAATCGGCCGGTGACGAAGGCCGGATCGGTGAGGGTCGCGCCGGCGGCGGGGTTGGCGGCGGACCCGTGGAAGTCGGCGAAGGCCGCCGTCTGGTTCACGAAGACCGCGCCGGTCAGGTTCTCCGACAACTGCACGCCGACACTGAGCGCCGCGCGTTCCGTCTCGGCCAGCACGTCCTGGCTGGTGGAGTGGACGGCTGCGGTGAGCGCGCCGTGTGCGCCCACCGTTTCGCGAAAGATGTCGAGGGCGTGCCCGGTGTCGTCGACGCCGATGACGAAGGAGACCGGCCCGAACCACTCGTGGGTGTAGGTGCCGCGGTCGCCCGCTTCCAGTCGCGCGATCAAGGGAGTGTGCAGCACCGCGTCCTCGTAATCCGGGTGGGCGATTTCGGCCGACGGGCGGACGTTGATGCCCAGTTCGGCGGCGATGCCCAACCGCTCGACCGTCTCCGGGCCCGTGAGGGCTCCGAGGGTGCCGGCGGCCCGCGCCGGGTCGGCGAGAAGCTTGTCCAGTGCCGCGGCCAGGTCGCTCGCGAACTGATCGGCGGACTTCACCCCGTCCTCGGACTGGAACCCGGCACGCGGGACGAGGATATTTTGCGGCGTCGTACACATCTGGCCGCTGTAGAGGGAGAGCGAGAACGCGAGGTTGCGCAGCAGGCCCTGGTAGTTGTCGGTGGAGTCGATGACGACGGTGTTGAGCCCCGACTTCTCGGTGTAGACGCTCGCCTGACGGGCGTTGGCCTCCAGCCAGTCACCGAACCGCGTCGAGCCGGTGAAGTCCACGATCCGCACGCGAGGGTCGACTGCGAACTCGGCCGCCGACCGCCCGCCCGGGGCCTCCGCGGCCAGCACCACCACGTTCGGGTCGAAGCCGGTCTCGGCCAGCACCTCCCGCGCGATCCGCACGGTGATCGCCAGCGGCAGCACGGCCCGGGGATGGGGCTTGACGACCACCGGATTGCCGGTCACCAGGGAGGCGAAGAGACCGGGATAGCCGTTCCAGGTCGGGAACGTGTTGCAGGCGACCAGCAGCGCGGTGCCGCGTCCCACCGGGGTGAAGCGGCTCTCGATCACCGTCTCGCCGCCCTTGCGCTGCGGCTTCGCCCAGCGCGCCGAGACCGGGTGGCGCTTCTGCTCCGTCCACGCATGGGCGACGGCCTCCAGGCCGCGTTCCTGGGCGTGCGGGCCTCCCGCCTGGAAGGCCATGACGAAGGGCTGGCCGGTGGTGTGGTGCACGGCGTGGGCGATCTCGAAACTCGCCGCGTTCAGCCGCACCAGAATCTCCGCGGCCACTCCGGCCCGGATGTCGGGGTCGGCGGCGCGCCAGGCCGGGGCTCCGGCCTTCGTGGCGACCAGCGCCTGCTCGACGCTCACTTTGGGATAGGAAACACCGAGTCCGAGCCCGTACGGCGACACCTCGCCTACGTCGACGAGACCGTCCCCGGGGTGCCCTACGAGGTCGAAGGGCTTGCCGATGTGTGCCCGGAAGGCCGCCTCGCCCAGCTCGGGCGCCTGGGATCCGTACACCGACGTGCTCGGGGACTCCGGAAACGGCGACCAGAAGTCACGGCGCATGGTGGCCTCGGCGGCCCGTTGTAGCAGGTCGTGATGGTCGGTGAAGAAGTCTGACGGTGTGGATGTGGGCATGTGTTCCACCTCTTGACAGGCACCCGCGTCGCTTGATTACTTGACCGTAATGCACGCTAACCGAATGTTCGGTCGGTAGACAAGATGGTCGCAGACGTGAGCCGCAGCACGCCGGGGATTCGACCGGAGCGGGTGCCCTCCCGGCCATGGACCAACGTTCGCGTTCGCCGACACCGTGTTCGCCCGCCCCTGCGCACAGCCACGTCGCGGAGACGAGGTCACCACCGAGCCGGGGCGGAGCCGCAGCATCCGAAGCACGAGAACCGAGGAGTCCCCATGACCCGGCAACCCATCACCCAGACACCGCCGAGCGCCCCGCTGGGCGACGCGCTACCGGCGGAGCTGCTCGACACGGGCGAGCGGCTCTCGCGCGCCCAACTGCGCGAGACACAGCTCGAGCGGCTGCAGGCGACCCTGCGGCACGCCTACGACAACGTGGAGCTGTACCGGCGCAAGTTCGACGCCGCCGGAGTGAAGCCGGAGGACTGCCGCACTCTGGCGGACCTGGCCCGGTTCCCCTTCACCACCAAGGCCGATCTGCGTGACACCTACCCGTTCGGCATGTTCGCCGTGCCCATGGACCAGGTACGGCGCGTGCATGCCTCCAGCGGCACCACCGGGAGGCCCACCGTCGTGGGGTACACCGAGCACGACCTGTCCGTCTGGGCCGACGTCGTGGCCCGTTCGATCCGTGCGGCAGGTGGACGGCCGGGCCACAAGGTGCACATCTCCTACGGCTACGGCCTGTTCACCGGCGGTCTCGGGGCGCACTACGGCGCCGAACGCGCCGGCTGCACGGTGATCCCGGCCTCCGGCGGCATGACCGCGCGTCAGGTGCAGATCATCCAGGACTTCCGGCCCGAGATCATCATGGTCACGCCCTCCTACATGCTCACCCTCCTCGACGAGTTCGAGCGCCAGGGCATCGATCCGCGCACATCCTCGCTCAGGATCGGCATCTTCGGTGCGGAGCCGTGGACCGAAGCGATGCGCAGCGAGATCCAGGACCGTCTGGCCATCCACGCCGTGGACATCTACGGCCTCTCCGAGGTCATGGGGCCCGGTGTAGCCCAGGAGTGCGTGGAGACCAAGGACGGTCTGCACGTGTGGGAAGACCACTTCTACCCGGAGATCGTCGACCCGCTGTCCGACGACGTCCTGCCCAACGGCGAACACGGTGAGCTGGTGTTCACCTCTCTGACCAAGGAGGCGCTGCCGATCATCCGCTACCGCACCCGCGATCTCACCAGGCTGCTGCCCGGAACCGCCCGGCCGGCCTTCCGCCGGATGGAGAAGGTGACCGGCCGCTGCGACGACATGATCATTCTCCGCGGCGTCAACGTGTTCCCCAGCCAGATCGAGGAGATCGTCCTCGGCACCCCCGGTGTCGCCCCGCATTTCCAGGTGGAGTTGACCCGGCGCGGCCGGATGGACCACATGACGCTGCATGTGGAGGCTCGCCCCACGACCGGCGGGGAAGCGCGTGAGGCCGCCGCCCGAAGCATCGCCACGGCCGTCAAGGACGGAGTGGGCGTGAACATCGAAGTGCTCATCGTCGAACCTGAGACCCTGGGGCGCTCGCTCGGCAAGATCCAGCGTGTGAAGGACCTGCGCCAGCAGTGACATCGCCCAGCGCGGACAACGGACTCCACGAGCCGAGACCCGCTCCGGCGCCGGCGCCGGCCTCTGTGAGCCCTCAGGCACACAAACCCGTGTGGCACCCTCGATCAAGTGGGTGCCACACACGTTCAGAGGGTTGCCGTCACTCCGCCGGCGCCATCTCCACAACCGCCTTGGACGGTACGCGTTCCCCGCTGGACGTCGCCCGCGCCATCGCGAAGGCCGCCGCGCCGGCGCACAGAGACGCCGCGCCGGTCAGCAGGAACAGGGTGGGCACGCTCGCACCGGCGGCGACGGCGACTCCCCCGAGGACCGGGCCCACGATGCCACCGATGCGGCCGATGCCCATGGCCCACCCGACTCCGGTGGCCCGCAAGGACGTCTCGTAGAAGATCGCGCACAGGGCCACGGTGCACATCTGCGCTCCGATGCTGAGGAATCCCGCCACGAACGCCGTCACCAGAAGTGCGGCGCCGGACTGGCCGGACAGACCGATGGCCGCGATGGCAACGGCACCCAGCGCGAAAGCGGTTCCGGTGACGCGGGTGGGCGAGCTCCGGTCCGCGAGACGGCCGATCACCAGTTGCCCCACGATGGCCCCGAGGTTCAGCGCGGCGACGGCCAGGGCGGCACCGGACGACCCGATGCCGGTGTCACGAGCGACCAGCGGAATCCAGTTGATCAGCAGGTACGTCAGCAGCAGGCTCATGAACAGCGTCGCCCAGAGCAACAGTGTCCCGGCGGCCCTGCCGTCGGTGAACAGCCTGACCACCGGAGAGCGGGTGGGTGACGGCTCGGGGATGATCTGCTCCGCCGTCACCGAAGACCGCATACGCCGAAGGATCTTGCCGAGTCGCTGGTGATCGCCTGTCAGAGTGAGGAAGCGCGCGGACTCCGGCAGCAGCACCCAGAAGACCGGCAGGAACAGCAGAGGCACCACGCCGCCGAGGACGAAGACGCTCTGCCAGCCGAGGGCGGGAATCATGGCCGCCGAGACGGCGCCACCGATCACGGCACCGAGCGGGAATCCACAGAACATCAGGCCCACCACGGTCGCCCGCATCCGGCGGGGCGTGTACTCCGAGGTCAGCGAAATGACGCCCGGGAGCGCCCCGCCGAGACCGATCCCGGTGAGGAAACGGAGCACCGCCAGCCCGGTGAGGGAATCCACCAGCGGGGTCGCCAGGGAGAACAAGGCGAAGACCGCGACGGCGATCAGGAGGTTGGGGCGGCGACCGAACCGGTCACTGGTACGACCGAAGACGATGGCTCCGACCAGACCACCGAACAGCCCGATGCCGAAGACAAGGCCGAAGTCGGCACTGCCGGTACCCCAGTCGGAGGCGATGTCCGGAGCGGCGAGCGCGATCGCCTGGGTGTCCAGGCCGTCGACCACGGCGACGAGTGCGCACATGACAATGACGCCGATCTGCAGCCGGCCCAGCGGTTGCGCGTCCAGCAGGTCGTCGAAGGTTCGTTTCTCACGTGAGGGCATGACCCGACTCGATTCGGTGGAGGGGACCTGTCGGCGAGGGCTTCCGCATCAGCGCCGACCACACGAGGGTGCGCACGCGGACTGCAGGCAGCCGGCCGTACGTCGCCGGAGGGCCGATGAAGCCTCCACTGCCCCGCCTGTGCGCCGACCGTACGACCGGTCGGTAGGTAGCGCAAGGGATCGTTCTCGTTTATGTTCACTTCCGGTCGGCGCCTCGCCCGATCACCCGACGTCGCCCACAAGCGCCCTGGGAGACACGTGCCCCACCGTTTACTCATCCCCTGCCTGGCGGGACTGGCCGCCGCGGCCATCCTTGTCGTCGCCGGAACGGCCACAACAGAAACCCCGGCCGCACCACCCAAGACCCGAGCCACCACCGACCCTTGCTGAACAAGGGGTAATCGCCTGACTGCGCCGCGCCCCCTGGCCAAAACGAGAACGATCAGTTGCGCTATATGGCTGATCGGGCTAGCGTCATGGCTAGGTCCATAACGACGAACCCCGCTCGGGGCTCGCTTTCTCGAAAGAATCCTTCACCCCGCGAGCCGGCAAGACGGCGACCGCGTTCTCCGTGACGTGCCAGCGCCTCCGAGCATCGCGACGTAACGGCATCGTCGTACAGGTGAACCGGCACTGAACATGAGAGAAGAGGTGGAGCGCTGTGCGTCCACGGGTCAGCCTCACACAAGGCGTCGTCGAGGGAACCCACGACCAGGGGGCCCATCGCTTTCTGCGGCTGCCCTACGCCGCGCCACCGGTCGGTGACCTTCGGTGGCGGCCGCCGTCGCCACCGCAGAGCTGGGAAGGCGTCTACGACGCGAGCTACTTCGGCCCGGCCTGCCCGCAGACTCGTGGAGCCATCTTCGACCTGCGGGTGTCCGAGCAGAGCGAGGACTGCCTGCACCTCAACATCTGGACCCGCACCCTCGACCGCGGTGCGCGCCAGCCCGTCATGGTGTGGATACACGGCGGTGGATTCGTCGGAGGAGCGGGATCCGAGGACGGCCTCGACGGTACGTCGCTGTCTGGACAGGGCGTCACCGTCGTCACCCTCAACTACCGGCTCGGCGCGTTCGGTTACGCCGCCCACCCGGACATCGGCGCGAATTTCGCCGTGCTCGACCAGATCGCGGCCCTGAAGTGGGTGGCAGAGAACATCGAAGCCTTCGGTGGCGACCCGGACAACGTCACGGTGTTCGGTCAGTCCGCCGGGGCGGCTTCGGTTCGCGCCCTTCTGTCGGCCTACCGTGCCAAGGGCCTCTTCCACCGGGCGATCCTGCAGAGCGCCGGATTCGAACCGGCGGCCAGTCAGCCGAAGCCTCCCGGCCCCGAGCGCACGCTGGCAGCCACCAGGGAGCTGTTCGCCAAACTCGGCGGAGACGTCGAAGCCGCGCGCAACGCATCCACCGACGAGGTGCTGGCCCTCTCCGAGGCCCTCGCCGGCATCCGCCCCCCTGCGGGCCAGGTTCACACGCCGGCCAACCTGGTATGGACACCGATCTCCGATGACCGTGAAGTGGCCGAAGGAGACAACTTCGTCGGCTGGCCGGCCGAGGTGCCCGTCATGCTGGGCGTGGTGGACAACGAGGCGAGGTATTTCCTCCCGCCGAAGGCACCTGTCGCACCAGAAGTGCTGGAGAACATGGCCAAGGCTCTGGCCGGCCGGTACGCCGAAGAAGTTCTCGATCTCTTCGCCGCCTCTGGGGCCTCCACGTACGAAGCGCTGGACCAACTGTTCACCACAGCCGTCTTCACCGAGCCGGCTCTCGCGACGCTGAAGCGCTTCGCGGCGCTCAACAGGGTCGTGTACTACTACCACTTCGGCCGGGTATCACCCGGGTTCCTGAAGTCTGGGCACCTGGCCAAGCACACCGCGGAAATTCGCTACCTCTTCGGCAACCTGAGCCCCGACGAGGAATACGACGCCACAGACGCCGCGCTCTCCCGGGACGTGCAGAGCGCGTGGGTCTCCTTCGCACGTACCGGGAAGCCGTCCCTGCCCGACGGATCCGTCTGGCCGCGCTACGGAGCCGACGCCTCGGGCATGACGATCATCGGCGACACCCTCCAGGCCGCACCCTTCGTCGGCAAGGAACTGACCGGCATCATTCATCGCCTCCGTTCCTAGTTCCCGTACTCCGCCAAAGAACAAGGGCCTCCGGTTGGGGAGCGGATCCGTCGAGGAACCGCTCCGTCAACCCGGAGGCCTTTGTGATGTCCGGATCAGTCGCTACCGGGATCAGCCGTGTGTCCAGTGGCCTGGATCCCCTTGATCGCGCATTCCTCGTCCTTGTCGGGGAGGTGACCGCTGACACCGACGGCACCGACGATCTCGCCGGCGTCACGAATGAGCACGCCACCCGGCACGGGTACGAGGTCGCCGCCCGCCAGTTCCATCAGGGCGCTGATGAAGTGAGGGTGCGCCTCGGCCCGTACCGCGAGACTCCGGCTGCCCACCCCCATGTTGAGCGCTCCTCGCGCCTTGCCCACGGCGATCCGCTCACGCAGGAGAGAAGAGTGGTCCTCGCGGGCGAAAGCGATCAGGTAGCCGCCGGCATCCAGCACGGCGACCGTCATGGGCGGGAAGTCATGGTCCCTGGCGTGGGCGAGAGCGTGCTCCACGATGGTGCGGGCCTGCGTGTAGGCGACCATTGCCTCACCTTCCTTTGAGGATGGCATCGAATCCGCCTACCGGTTCGGTGTAGAGGCGGAGCATCGTGCCGTCGGGGTCGTGGAAGCTCAGTGCATGACCCATACGGGCCTCGACCACGGAGCCGTGAGGCACCTGGCACGTGTCCAGATGGGCAGCCCATCGGTCAAGCTCGGCGCGGTCGGTGACGGACAGGGTGAGGGGGTCGTACGCGGCGGCCGTACCTGCGGCCTCGGGCGCCAGCCGCAACTGCACCGGAATGGCGACACCTGGCAGGGCCAGGACTACGGAGTAGCGACCGGTCTCCGCGTCGTGATGGTCCAGCGCGGGCACACGTTCACCCGCGAGGACTCGCGTGTACCAGGCGGTGCTGGCATCCAGATCGGTCACGGGCAGAGTGACGTGGTGGAGCCCGGAAAGGGAGGGAGGTGACACCATGGACGCTCCAATAGATAACGAACGTTCTCGTATACAATCTCGAGCTTATGGCACCTTGAGCCCTTAGCGCAATCAATCGTTATCGTATGATGTAGGTATGCCCCGCCTCAGCGAAGCGACACGAGCCAAGCGCCGCCAGCACGTCCTGACCAGCGCCTGGAGCTGCTTCTCACGTAACGGCTTTCATGCCACCTCGATGGACGACGTCATCTCCGCCACCGGAATGTCCGCCGCCGCGGTCTACCGGTATTTCCGCAGCAAGGACGATCTCATCGACGCCACCGCCGAGGTGGGCATCGGGCTCGTGCGCGACATTTTCGACTACATACTGACCATCGAGCCCTCGCCCGGCCCGGCCCAGACTCTTACCCTCATCGTCGAGGAACTCGGAAAACGTACCCAGCACCCGGACTACGACCTGTCCAAGCTGGCACTTCAGACCTGGGCGGAGAGCCTCCGCCGCCCGGCGCTCAGCGAGCGCACCCGCGCCTTGTACAACGAGTCCGGCGGGCGCCTCACCGAATTGGCCACCCGCTGGCAGGCCGAGGGCCAGCTCGCCCCCGATGCCGACCCCAGGAGTGTCGCCCCGGTGGTCGCCGCACTGATGCACGGCCTCATCATCTGCCATCACGTGGCGGTCGGCGTCCAGGCGGAGGAACTCCTGCGCGGCCTCAAGGCTCTCGGAACAGCTTTGGAGAATTGACTCTGCGTTGCACCGGCCACGTGGGCCGGCCACGTCCCAAACGGACGCGGCTGGGCCGACGTCGTGTCTCATCGGCCCAGCACAATGTTGGTCGGCTCCCCGAGCGGGGCTGCTGTCAGGAGGCGGAGGGACCCGCCGGCGTGGCATCGATCATGGTGCCGACCAGCAGGCACGGACTGTCGGAGCGATTGCTCCATCCGTGGTTGACGCCTCGGATGATCACCGTGTCGCCCGGCCGCATCAGCACGTCCTCCGTGTCTGTGACCAGGTAGATCTCCCCACGGACGACCGTGATGCAATCCATGGTGTCCGTGCGGTGCATCGTGGCGTGGCGCTTTGAGTCCGCCTCGGTGGGCTCATGCTTCTGCCCCACCAACTTGTTGGCGGCCGCGAACTGTTTGCGGTGCTCCTCCGGCTCCATGTCCGGCCACAGCTCCAGGGCGCGGATCAGCATGCCGCCCGGGTGCGGCTCGCGCTGTGCCCCCAGGCCCTCCATCTGAGACCGGTCGCCTTCGATGGTGTTGTCGACCGGAACCTCCCGAGTCGCCCACAGAGTGGAACGCCAGAAGAAGCCGTCCTTGGTCTGGATGTTGGTCGGCTCTGTTTCGAGGACGGCGGACCGCCCCTCGTTGTCGGGGCCCACAACGAGCCTCTTGATGTCAGCCATGATTACCTCTCCAACTTCGTGGGATCTGTGCGGTCGCTCCCTGATGGGCCGACCCGTCAGTAGTGGTCGGGGAATCCACTCACGGGGGCGGGCGGCCTGGAGTAGGCGGTTCCGACCACGGCCGAGTCGAGTGCCGCGATGGTGCTCTCGCACACTCCGCGGAACGCCATGATGTCGATGCCGAGGCAGAACACCCGGATGCCGTCCTCGAGGGCCTTGGCACAGGTGTCGTGTGTCGGATTGAGGATGGGCCCGCCCATGAGCACCACACCGTGGCGGGCAGCGGCCTCCTTCACCCTGGCGTAGGCGTCACGCACCTTGGTGCTGCTGTGCATGTTGGCGCCTTCCCCCATGGCGAAGGCCAGCTCACCGGCTGCGAAGCAGAGGACGCGAACCTGCTCGATGGCGCAGATCGCGTCGATGTCCTCCAGCGCGTCCAGTGTTTCGATGAGCGGGATGACGAAGAGGTTCGCGTCATTGTCCGCAGCATGCTCACCGAAGGAACGGATCGAGTAGCCGGCGGCCCGGTACGCGGGACAGATGCCGCGCTTACCGTTCGGGGGGTAGAGCATGAAGTCCAGAAGTTCCCGGATCTGGGCTGCCGACCTGGCCATCGGCACGATCAGTCCGTGAGCTCCGGCCTCCAGCGCCCGTCGTCCCGCGGTGACGTCGCCGGGCTCGGGGATGCGCACCAGAGAGGTCAGACCCGCGGCCTCGGCGGTACGGATGGTGTCCTCGAGGGCCCGGGGGTTGGTGGCGCAGTGTTCGCTGTCCAGCCAGACATAGTCGAACCCTGTGCGGCCGAGGACCTCGATCAGGGTGTGGTCGCCGGTGAAGCACTGCATGCCCACCGGCACCGTGTTTTCGTCCAGCATCGCCATGAGGCGGTTCGTAGCCATTGCGGGGGCGCTCCGTTTCACTCATGGCCGGCGCCTGTCAGGCCGGCCGGGTCTGGAGGGGTGGAGTGTGGTCGCAGTCGATCGCCCGGGGCGGCTCGGAGACCTACACCGCTTCGATGCCGCGGAAGCGGCATGACCCTCCCAAAGAGAAACAAACGTTTCCGTTATGCGTCGACCGTAGGTCTGGGAGCCTCCATAGCGCAAGCCATCGTTTCCGTTACGGCCTAAAATAACGGCAAACCCCAAGGTTCCGCAGATCGAGGAGACGCCCCCACCTCGCGGCCGAAGCCGCCCCGCCGGCAAGGCGCGCCCCGCCGGCAAGGTGCCTCATCGGCGTTCACACGCCGTGAGGAACGCGCGGGTCAGCTCCTCGGGCCGGGTGAAGCACGACTCATGACTGCCCGGAAGGGAGATGACCAAGGGGTCGGCGAGCCGCTCGGCGAATCTCTGCCAGCCCCAGCGGTCGTTCTGAGGCAGCGCCTTGTCGTCGGTCGACAGGATGTAGCAGGTCGGGATTTCCAGAGCGAAGAATCGGTTTTGCCGAGCTGGGTCATCGAGTGTCGCGAATGGCTGTGGGCGCAGCATGTTGTAGACCGCTCCCTGGGTCGCGGCAGGGGCGTCCTGCATGAAGGCGGCACGCCACACGTCGAGGGACAACACGACGGTGCGGTCGGCGGCCCTCTCGGCCTGAGCGACGAATCCCTGCCGGTACTCGGGCGGGCACGCGTCCAGCATCGACTCTCCGTCGTGGGGCACGAACGCACTCCAGAACACCATCCGGCGGATGCGGTGGGCAAGGGCGGTCGCGGCGCCGCTGGCGACGAAGCCGCCCCAACTGTGCGCGATCAGCGTGATGTTGTTGAGGTCACGCCGCTCCACGTAGTCGATGAGGTACTGGACCGCGTCGCTCAGACCGACGCCACGCGGATCGTCGTCGATTCCCAGCCCCGGCATCGTGGGGGTGAGAACACGGTGGCCTTTCGCCCGCAGGCCGGGGGCCACCGCGTTCCATGCCCACCCGCCGTGCCAGGCGCCATGGATGAGGACAAACGTTTCGGACATGCGCAACAGCTCCTCGGCTTCCGTGACCCCAGGGCACGGCCGACGGCGTCCAGGGCGCCGGGTGCGCTGCGGTGACTTTGCGACGAAATGGCGAAGGCACACAGATGTGGCCTCCGGGCGGGGTGGGTGGGGTTGCCCTCCCCCGGCGAGCGATCTCAACACAGAGGTTCGGTGCCGACCCTCGCCCCCCGGGGGGCCTGACGCCGGGTTTTCGGATCATCCCGACGTGACAGCCGCGGGGACGAGATATTCCACGCGTACAGGGCTGATGTCAATGGCAGGTTCCGCGCACGCCCAGGTCGCATCGCCCTTGGGTCACTGGTCCGGCCGTCCGTGCCTTAGCGTTCATCGCATGACCGCAGCCAAGAAGGACCCAGCTCAGGGCCCCGGCGCCAGGAAGACATGGGATCCGGACTCATTGACCGATCTGGCGCTCAGTGTGTTTCTCGACCGAGGGTACAGCGAGACCTCGATGGAGGACCTCGCCCGGGCGGCGGGTACGCACAAGTCCAACTTCTACCATCACTTCCCGGGAGGGAAGCGGGAGTTGTTGCGTCGGGGACTGAACCGAGGCCTGGACGCACTGACCGGGGTGTTCGAGGAGCCCGGAGCACTGGAGGGGCCCGCGGCCGGCCGGCTGCGGTACGTGCTGCGCCGGGCGATCGAGGTCGAGTTCGATCTGCTGCCAGAAGTTGCCCTGCTCCTGCGGGTGCGCGGGAACAGTGAGGTGGAACTCGCCGCGCTGGAACGGCGGCGCGAGCTCACCAGGCGGCTGACCGGCATCGTGGAGGCAGCCATGGAAGAGGGCGGGATTCGCCCGGACCTTGACGCCCACCTCATCGCGAGGCTGCTCCTCGGCGTGGAGACGTCCATGACGGACTGGCTGCGGCGCGACGGTCGGCTCGACGCCGACACGATTGCCAGGTCCATGCTGAGCATGGTCTTCGAAGGGCTCAACCCTCAGGTGCGGGCGGACCAGTGATGAAGGGGCGCCGCGCGAGACCGTCTCTCCTCGGCTGATCGCGCGGCGCAACGGCCCTTCAGCGTGGCTGATACCCCTCAGATCGGACCTTGACAAGAACCGCGGCCAGCTTTACACATGGACTAACCGAACGTTCAGTGGGGAGCATGGCATGGCCCAGGCGTCGCAGCAGACGACATTGGAAGACGGGTTGTCGCGCTTTGAAACCCTGATCGACCGAGACGAGGCGGTGGAGCCCCGGGACTGGATGCCCGAGGGATACCGGGAGACGCTGGTCCGGCAGATCGGCCAGCACGCGCACTCGGAGATCATCGGGATGCAGCCCGAGGGCGAGTGGATCTCACGCGCCCCGTCGCTGCACCGCAAGGCGATCCTGATGGCAAAGGTCCAGGACGAAGCCGGTCACGGCGCCTATCTGTACGCGGCTGCCGAGACCCTCGGCGTGACGCGCGCCGAACTGGTGGACCTGCTTCTGGCCGGTAAGCAGAAGTACTCCACCATCTTCAACTACCCCATGGTGACCTGGGCGGATGTCGGGGTCATGGGCTGGCTCGGAGACGGCGCGGCGATCGTCAATCAGGTACCGCTGAGCCGCTGCTCCTACGGTCCCTACGCACGAGCGATGACGCGCATCTGCAAGGAGGAGAGCTTCCATCAGCGACAGGGCTTCGACTTGATCCGGGCCATGATGGACGGCACCGATGAGCAGCGCGAAATGGTGCAGGGGGCTGTGGACCGGTGGTGGTGGCCCTCCCTCATGCTGTTCGGGCCGCCCGACGACAAGTCCCCTCGCAGCAAGCAGTCGATGGCGTGGAAGATCAAGCGCTTCAGCAACGACGAACTCCGACAGCGTTTCGTCGACCGTGCGGTTCCGCAGGTGGAGTACTTCGGTCTCACAGTGCCCGACCCCGAGCTGGTCTGGGACGAGAGCACCGGCCACTACCGCTTCGGTGAGATCGACTGGGACGACTTCCGCTCGGTCATGACCGACGGCGGACTCTGCGGCGGTCGGCGTATGGACCATCGGCGCGCCGCGCATGAGGAGGGTGCCTGGGTCCGTGAGGCGGCGCTGGCCTTCGCGGTCAAGCGAGCCGGGACGGAGGCTGCCTGATGCACGTGGCACGCAGACGACCCTGGGACTCTCCCGCGCGACCCGTTCACCCGACGAACCGGCTAGGAGGTGAGACAACTGTGAGGACCGCCGACGAATCAGCTGTGAAGACCTACGCCCTCAGGCTGGCCGACGACGCACTCGTCCTCAGCCAGCAGCTCGGCCTGTGGATCACGCGGGCGCCGGAGCTGGAGGAGGAACTCGCACTCACCAACATCGCGCTCGACCTGCTGGGCCAGGCCCGCGCACTGCTGCGCCGGGCCGGCGACGAAGACGAACTCGCCTATCTGCGTGATGCGACCGGCTTTCGCAATCTGGTGCTCGTGGAGCAGCCCAACCGAGACTTCGCCCACACGATGGTCCGGCAACTGCTGTTCTCCACCTTCCAACTCGCGCGCTACCAGGCGCTCGTAGAATGCGACGAAACGATCGCGGGTGTTGCGGTCAAGGCGGTCAAGGAGGTCGCTTACCACCGCCATCACGCCGCGCAGTGGGTCCTGCGACTCGGTGACGGGACTGCCGAGAGCCACCAGCGGACAGCTGAGGCGTTGGCCAGCCTCTGGCCCTTCACGCACGAGATGTTCCTCGGTGACGAGATCGACCGGGCGGTGGGTGTGGACCCGGCCACGTTGCGGGACAACTGGCTGGCGTACGTCGAACAGGTACTGCACGACGCCACTCTCAAGATCCCAGGGGATGTGCAGCCCTGCCCGACGGGGGGCCGCGAGGGGCGACACACTCCGGCGCTGGTGGACCTGCTCGCCGACATGCAGAGCCTTTACCGGGCACACCCGGGGGCGTCATGGTGACCGAAGCACGGGCTCGAGAGCTGGTCTCAGCAGTTCAGGACCCGGAAATCCCTGTGCTGACCATTGACGACCTCGGCATTCTCCGCGGTGTGCAGGTCACCGACGGCGCCATCATCGTCACCATCACGCCGACATATTCGGGCTGCCCGGCCATGTCGGTCATCGAGTCCGATATTCAGGACGCGTTGCGGGTGCTCAACCCTCCCAGCGTGGAAGTACGTACCGTGCTCTCCCCGCCCTGGTCCACCGACTGGATGAGCGCGGATGCCCGCGAGCGGCTTCGTGCCTACGGCATTGCCCCACCTCAGCCGCGCGACAGTGACCTGCTGGAACTGGGCGTTCGCTGTCCACAGTGCGGCTCGGTGAACACTCTCGAGCGCTCGTTCTTCGGCTCGACAGCCTGCCAGGCGCAGTACGTGTGCGCCGGCTGCCAGGAGCCCTTCGATCACTTCAAGACCCACTGAAGCCGACAACAGCCATCGACAACATCAGGAGAAGATCAATGATTGGCGCAACCCCACTCTACTTCGACGACCTCAGCATCGGCTACGAACTGGAGGGGTCATCGATCACCGTGACTGAATCGCACGTCGTCGCGTACGCCGGTCTCGTCGGTGACTTCTACAAGCTGCACATGGACGCCGAGGCGGCGGCCAAGAGCCCCTTCGGCAAGCGTGTTGCGCACGGTCCGCTCACCTTCGCCCTCACCATCGGACAGTTGGCCCAGCGGCTTACCCACCTTGACGTACAGGTCGAGGCAGTGGTGGGGATGAACAATTTCCGGTTCTTCGCTCCCGTCTACTTCGGCGACACACTGACTCCGCTCGGCCGTATCGGCAATACCCGGCCGCGTGAAACCAACGGAGCTGTGACCATCGAGATGACCGCCAAGAACCAGCACGACAAGGAAGTTTTCACCGGCGATTTCACTCTTTTCGTCGCCCGCAAGTAGCCGGTCGTGGCGTCCGCGCCGGACAGCGTCGACCTCGCCGGCCGTCGCAGGGTCAGCCGGAGGCACCTACCGAGCGCCACGAGGCCAGCACCGTGCCTTCGAGCAGCGCGGCCACCTCGTGCGTCGGCAGATGGCAGCAGTCCCGTAGGTCATTGACGACACGTTCGTCGAAGGTCGTGACCCACAGCAGGAACGCGATGTCGAAGTCCTGGCGGGGAATGAGTGATGCTGCGGCCAGATCCTCGATTACTGGCCGCAGCGCGTTCGCAAGACGCACCGCGAATGGGTCGTCGGCATGCAGGCGGCTGAGAATTCCTTCGGATTCCCGCACATGAGCGGATGCCCGGCCCCAGGTATTGATGCGGTCGACCCACGCGACGCAGGCGTGGTGCAGCCGCTCCGTCGCCGTGCCGTCCGGCATGCCGCCGGAGATCGCTTCAATCAGGTCGCCCAGTACGAACTCGTTCAACCCGGCGAGCAGTTCGTCCATGTCGCTGAAGTGCCGGTACACGGTTGCGGTGCCGAGGCCGGCCCGCTGCCCGAGTTCCACCAGCGTGAACTGCGGGCCCTTGCATTCGATCAACAGATCGAGAGCTGTGCGGATCAGCAGGCGCCTGTTGGTCAGCGCGTCCCGACGTCGGGGCTTCGGGGATGACTCGGACTTGGGCATGGGCTGATCATGTCCCGTTTCCGGGCCGATGTGCCAGTGAGGCCAAGCCGGGAGGGCCAGACCGTCCGGCTCGGCCCGGAGACACTCCAGAACCCTCTTGACGTATCCATCAGTGAACCGCATCCTCTCATAAGTGGGAAAAATTTCTCACTAAAGGGGGCGGGCCCAACAAGCCGGTTGGATGCCGGGAGCAAGGAGAAGCACATGACGTCACTGCTCAGCGACGGTTCCTGGGACCACGAGGAGGTGCACGTCCGTACAACGCGTACCGGTCTTCCCGTCGTGTTCGCCATCCACAGTCGGGGAGGAAGCGGCGTCGCCCTCGGTGGCTGCCGGCTTCTCACCTCGAGCAACGCCGACGACGCGTTGAAGGATGCCATCCGGCTGTCTCGCGGTATGACGTTCAAGGCTGCCGCGGCAGGTCTCCAGCACGGCGGCGGCAAGTGTGTCATCGCTGCCCCGACCCCCTCGCTCACCGGCGCTGTGCGCCGGGACACGCTGCTGGAGGTTGGAGACATGGTCGAGGAGTTCGACGGCCGTTTCGCGACGGGCGCCGACGCGGGGACCGACACCGACGACGCACGGGTACTGCGCGAGCGCAGCCGCCACATCGTCGGCATTCCCGACCTCGAAAAGGGCTGGGGCGACCCCAGCGCGCTGACCGCCACCGGCGTGATCGTCGCCATTCGCGCCGCATGCGAGCGGGTCTTCGACAGCGACGGCCTCGCTGGACGTCGGATAGCAGTCCTCGGCCTGGGAAAGGTCGGTGCCGACGTCGCGCGGACCGCTGCCGAGGAGGGCGCTCAGCTGTATGTGAGCGACGTCGACCTCCAGAAGAAGGCCATCGCCGACGAGATCGGAGCGACCTGGCTGGGCCCGGAGGACCTGCTGGGTGCCGAGACCGATGTCCTGTCGCCGTGCGCGCTCGGCGGTGTCGTAAACCGGTACAACGTCGCCGGCCTCCGGTGTCGCGTCATCGCCGGTTCGGCCAACAACCAGCTCGCCGATCCCACGATTGCCGCGCTGCTGCGACGCCGCGGCATTCTGTACGTGCCGGATTTCATCGCCAACGCCGGCGGCATGATCAGCGTCGCGGGAGAGCTGGACGGATACGACGAAGCCGAAGCCATGACGAGAACGCTGGCCATCCGCGAGACCTTGCAGGATGTATTCGGCGCCTCCCACGCTTTGGCCGTCACCACCGTGGAGGCCGCCGAACGGCTGGCCAGGACGCGAGTCGGTGCCCGGCTCGGGATTGGGAGCGAGCAGTGACCACGACGCGGGAAGCCCGGCCCATCAATGAACAGCGCTACGACGAGGACCACGGGACCGTACTGCTCACCGGGGTCCAGGCGGCGATCCGCGGAATCATCGATCAGGTCCGGACCGACGGCCGTGAAGGCAGGCGCACCGGCGGATTCGTCTCCGGCTACCCGGGCTCGCCGCTGGCCGGCTTCGACCGTGAGATGGACCGCAACGTCAAGCGCCTGACAGCCCTCGACATCGAGCACCGCCCAGCCGTCAACGAAGAGCTCGCACTCACCTCCGTCTTCGGCTCACAGATGGTGCACACCATGCCCGGATCGCGCGTCGACGGCGTCGTCGGCGTCTGGTACGGCAAATCGCCCGGGCTCGACCGGGCCGCCGACGCACTGCGCCACGCCAACTACATCGGGGTCGGTCCCGCCAGCTCCGCAGTGGCCGTCGTCGGTGACGATCCGGCGAACAAGTCCAGTGCGCTGCCGAGTGCGAGTCATGGCCAGGCGTCCGACGCCTACGTGCCCGTACTCAGTCCGGGCAGCCCGCAAGAGGCACTCGACCTCATACGGCATGCCAGCTACCTCTCCCGAGCCAGTGGCCTATGGACAGCGCTGCGGATGGTCACCACGGTCGCCGATGCGGCGGGATCGGTGAGTCTCGATCCGTCACGGGTGCGTGCCGCCGAGTCGGACTACTGGGTCAGGCACACCCCGGACGCCCGGCTCATGGCGCCGTACAGCAGCGCCATGGAGGAGGACATCCTCCGCCGCCGGCTCCCCGCGGCCGAGCGCTACCTGCTCTCCACGGATGTCAACTCCCTCACGGTGCCCACCCGCGACGCCTGGCTCGGGATCGTCGCGTCCGGCCGCAACCACACCGACGTCATGAGCGCCTTCGCCGAAATGGGGTTGGACGACGCGGCGGTGTCGGCGCTGGGCATCAGGGTCTGGCGCCTCGGAGCCGTGTGGCCCATTCCCACGGAGCAGATACGCGAGTTCGCCGCGGGCCTGGAACGCGTCCTCGTGGTCGAGGACAAGCGTGCCTTCATCGAATCAAGGGTCAAGGAGGCGCTGTACGGAACCGCCGGTGCCCCGGTGGTGCTGGGCAAGACGGACGACTCGGGCAAGCCGCTGCTCTCAGCTGCGCTGTCCCTCGAAGTCCCCGACATCGCCCTGGCGGTCGCCTCCCAGGCGAAGACGAAGGTCGTACTGCCAACGAGTGCGACCGACAGGATCGACGCCTACCAGAGCGCACGGCGCCGCGAGATGCTGACCCTGGTTCCCACGCGCACCGCCTACTTCTGCTCGGGCTGTCCGCACAACCGGTCCACACAGGTACCCGAGGGAACCCTCGTGTCGGCCGGCGTGGGGTGCCATCTGTTCACCGTCGGTATGGACGAGCGGTTCGGGGAAGTCACCGGAATCACTCAAATGGGCGGCGAGGGTGCCCAGTTCATCGGCATGGAGCCGTTCGCCGACCTGCCTCACCCGGTACAGAACGTCGGCGACGGGACGTTCTTCCACTCCGGCTATCTTGCCTTGCGCGCCGCGATCAGTGCGGGCTCCAACATCACGTTCAAACTGCTGTACAACAGCGCGGTGGGTATGACCGGCGGCCAGCCGGTCGCCGGTGCTACTCCCATCGACGCGCTGGTCGACCAGCTCCTGGCCGAAGGCGCGTCGAAGGTGGCCATCACGACGGAGGATCCGAAGCGTTACCGGCGAGCCCGGCTGCCCAGGCAGGTGCGCGTGCACCACCGTGACAAGCTCGACGAGGTGCAGCGCGAGCTGTTCGACACCCCGGGAGTCAGCGTCCTCATCCACGATCAGGAGTGTGCGGCGGAGCGCCGGCGCCGACGCAAGAAGGAGCCTCACGCGGGCATCACCACACGTGTCGTCATTGACGAGCGGGTGTGTGAGGGCTGCGGGGACTGTGCGAGCAAGAGCAACTGTCTCTCGCTCCAGACCATCGACACACCGTTCGGTCAGAAGACCCGTGTCCACCAGGCTTCCTGCAATGCCGACTACAGCTGTCTCCTCGGTGACTGTCCGTCGTTCGTGACCGTGAGCCTTGACACCTCGGTCACGCCGAAGAAGCGGCAGCCGCCCGCCGCGCCCGCGGTTCCCTCTCCACAACAGCTCCCCATGGGCGGCCCCTACACCGTGCGCATGCCAGGAGTAGGTGGGACCGGTGTGGTCACCGCGAGTCAGGTGCTCGCGGCTGCGGCCATCGCGTCGGGCTATCACGTCGCCTCCCTCGACCAGACGGGCGCCGCCCAGAAGGGCGGACAAGTGGTGAGCGATGTGACCATCTCCGCCGACCCCGATGGGACCGGCAAGGCCTCACCCGGCGGTGTCGACCTCTACCTGGCTCTCGACCCCTTGGTGGCCATGACGGCCGCACATCTCGTCGGCGCCTCCCGGGAACGCACCCGGGCCGTGGTCAACCTCGGCCGCACCGACACCGGCCAGATGCTGGCGGGTCGTGCCGCCCACCCGGCCGACGACGAAGTGCGCCGCCAGATCGACGCCGTCACCCGCCCCGAGGGGAGCGTCTACGCCGACTTCATCGCGCTGAGCCAGCGGCTCTTCGGCGACCACATGCCGGCGAACATCATGGCTCTCGGCGCCGCGTCGCAGGCGGGCCTGCTCCCCCTCTCCGCGGACGCCCTGTGCGACGCCATCCGGCTCAACGGCGCTTCGGTCGACCTCAACCTGGCTGCGTTCGGCTGGGGCCGAGCAGTCGTCGCGGCGCCGGAGAAGCTGCCCTCCGTCACCGATGAAAAGCCGCCTGTCGCCGTGTGGGCGACCGAGGCCATCGCGGCACTCGATCTTCCCGCAGGGGTGGCGGACGATCTCGCCATGCGTATGACCGATCTCAGTGACTACCAGTCCCGGGCTTACGCTGCCCGCTACCAGACCGCGATCACGGCTCTGTGGCAGGCCGAGCGCTCGCACGACCCGTCGGCCGCTCTGACCCGCACGGCCGGCAAGTACCTGCACAAACTCATGACCTACAAGGACGAATACGAGGTCGCCCGCCTACACCTGATGGCAGCCGGGAAGGACCGGCCGGGCGCGGGGCTGCCCGAAGGGCGCTGGAAGCGCCCCACGTACCATCTGGCTCCCCCCATCCTCAAGGACACGAAGCTGCTGCGGAACAAGCTCAAGCTCAAATACACCGCACCTGCCGTCTTCGGGGCGCTCAGAGCACTCCGGGGCCTGCGGGGCACCGCGTTCGACCCCTTCGGCAGGTTTGCCGTGCGGCGGGTCGAGCGTCGCATCGGAGCCGACTACGAACGTCTCGTGACGGCGGTCGCAGAGCGTCTGCGAGGACCGTCCACCCCGGAGGAACTGGCAGCTCTGGAAGAACTGCTCGCGAGCCCGGACGTGGTGCGTGGCTACGAAGACGTCAAGCTGCGGAACGTGGCGGAGTACGAAGACCGGTTGCGTCGCCTCTCCACCGCCCTGGAGCCACCGCTGCTCACCCCGGACGACCCCTCGGAGCTCACCAAGGCGTAGGAGCGGGTGTCTACGTAGGAGGCAAAGCCCACCCGGCCATTCCACCTTCACCGAGGCCGGGTCGGTTCGGCTGACCGACCACGTGTCATGAACGGCGCGCAAGCAAAGGAGACGGCGAATGCTGGTGCGTGACTACTTGATGCGGAACAGGGAGATATGGCCTGAACGCATCGCCTACATCTCGGAGACGGCTCGGCTTGGCTGGGGCGAGGTGGCCGACCGGAGTTCCCGCCTCGCGGCTGCACTGCAGGGCCTGGGCATCGGCAAGGGTGACGTGGTCGCGTCCATGTCGTATGACTCCCACGAGGTCGTTGAGCTCTGGTACGCCTGCTCGCTGATCGGCGCCATCCGGGCGGGGATCAACCCTCGATACGCACCAGCGGAGGTGGAGCACCTGCTCACCGACAGCAATGCACGGGTGCTGCTGGTGGAAGGTGGCGACTGTGAGCAGACCTTCGACCGGGTCAAGGCCGGTCCGGACGACCTGACCGTGATCGGTTTTGGCCGGCACCAACGCACCTACGACTACGAACAGGTCTTGGCTTCGGCCATCGGCGATCCGGTCCTTCCCGAACTCGGCGTCGACGACATCCTGGCCCTGTCCTACACGACGGGGACCACCGGGTTGCCCAAGGGTGCGTTGTGGCGACAGGGCGGGGTGATCGAGTCGTTGGTCAAGAGCTGGATGCAGACCGGAGTTCAGCCCGACGACGTGTACCTGCATTGCCTTCCTGCAGCCGGTGTGCCCGTGTGCTGGCTGACGCACAATGTGGTCAACGGTTCCCGGGTCGTCATCCAGCGCAAGTTCTCCGCCGCGGGCGCGTTGGAGCTCATCGAGGCAGAGAGGGTCACTTCGGTGGGGTGGGTGCCCACGATGATGCTCGACATCCTGAGCGAGTTGGCCGCCAGGCCACGCGACATTTCCAGTCTGCGGCTGGTGGTTTATGGCACGGCGCCGGCTACTCCCGCCCTCGTGCGCCAGGCCAGCCAGGCGCTGGGTTGCCAGATGCAGCAGTGGTACGGCTCCACCGAAGGAACACTCGGCTGTTACGCGATCCTGAGCTGGGAAGATCATCGCGAGGCCCTGAACGGGAAGCCGGAGATCCTGTCCTCCAGCGGGCGCCCCACCCTGCACTGCGAGGTGCGGATCCTCGACGACGACCTGCAACCGGTGGAACCAGGGCAGGCCGGCAATATCTGTGTCCGCAGCGCCACGCTGATGGCCGGATACCACAACCGTCCCGAGGAGACCGCCGCCGTTCTACGTGATGGCTGGCTGATGACCGGTGACCTCGGCATTCTCGACAGCGACGGCTACCTGCGCATCGTGGACCGCAAGAACTTCATGATCATCACGGGCTCGTACAACGTGTACCCAATCGTCGTCGAGAACGTACTGGCGGATCACAGATCCGTGCACGAACTCTGCGTCTTCGGTATCCCGGATGAACGGTGGGGAGAGGCCGTCTGTGCGGTCGTAGTCCCCGCTGCCGACGTCACCGATCACGATGCGCTGCGCGCTGAACTGGTCACCCTCGCCCGGGATCGCCTCGCCAAGTTCGAAGTTCCCAAACGTATCGACTTCGTCGACGAATTGCCGCGCGGGACAACCGGGAAGCTGCTGAAGCGGCTCGTCCGTGACGAATACTGGGAAAAGAAGGACCTCGTCTAGCCCCAATGCCACTGACTTAACGAGGTTCGCAAGTCGCTGAACTGCGACGATGCTCCGAGCGGCTCGCCCGGAAAGCCCACAAAGTCAGTAGCATTGCGTCTAGGCCCACCCCGCATGACCTACTCACACCGCAACGTAGTGCTCGGGGCGTTCGCTGTGGTGGTGGTACGGGGTGCGGAAGGTGGCACCGGCGCCCTCGTGGGCGCGGTCCGCGAGGACGAGGATGTGCACGGTCAGGCAGGCCTGGACGATTACGTGGGCGCGTACCGGGGTCAGGTCGTGGTGCGGCCGTCAACAAGGCTCCCTGATCTGCGCCGCCGCGGACAGGTGAAGGTGCACTGTTCCGGGTGCGGTGACGGGGTGGGCGCAACCTAGGGACGCCGGTTTGCCGACCGCCGCATGATCACGACTGGCGAAGTGCGCGGACTCGCGGTGGGCGGTAAGGGCCCCGCGCAGCCCGACCAAGGTCGGCGGACGCAAGATCCACGATCCACCTGTCGGCGGCTCTGGAGCACACCAGCCGTCTCGTCCTCGCTCAGAAGGACGTCCGAGGACGCCTCTGGCCGGGCCGACAACAGCCGCTACAAGCGTCGCCAGCCCTTGCCGGCCGAGATCACCGAGAGAGTCGAGCTCAGGGCATCTGCCCGGCAGCTGTCCTGCCGAACCGTGCGTTCACGAAGCGACGAATCTCGGCGTCGAGCTCGAGATCTTCCGGCGCCCCCCAGAACCCGGTGTGGGGCATTGCCTCGAAGACGTGCAGTTCCGCTTGCACACCCGCGGCCCGGAGCTTCCGGTGCATGCGAATGGTGTTCGACAGGAAGAGGTCGCGCCCACCAGCTTGGAGAAGGGTCGGAGGCCACCCGGCGACGTCGCCGAAGAGGGGCGAGATGTAGGGGTCGGTCAGGTCGCGCCCGTTGGCGTAGAGCAGGTTGTTGGGCATGAGGCTGCCGAGCATGTTGCTGGCTTCCGCGAGCGTGCCGAAGCTGTCGCCCGACTCCGTGAGGTCGATCTCCGGCGAGAGAAGCATGAGCGACTCGGGTAGCGGAATGCCTTCGTCCTTGAGGCGGAGCATCAGTGCGGCAGCGATGTTGCCGCCCGCCGATGTCCCGCAGACCATGATCCGCTCGGGTGCTCGCACTTCCAGCATGGCTCGGTACACGGCGAGTACGTCGTCCAGCGCTGCCGGGAACGGGTGGGCCGGCGGCATCCGATAGTCAGGTACCCAGTGCACCAGCCCGGTTCGCATGGCGTTCGGAAGGGACATCAGACGCCCGATGTCGCCTGCGCACTGTGTGAGCGCGCCGCCGTGGACATCGAGCAGCAGAGGCGAGTCCCCGCGCTCGTCCGCGTCCGGTGGCGTCAGTACGTGGGTGTCGACGCCCGCCGGGCGTCGAAGCTCGCTCTCGACCGGCAGGCTCTCCAGGGGCGCGTACATCTTCGCGATGGCCGCGTCGTGGACCTGAACATGCCGTGACCACGCCTCGGTGTCCTCGACGGGTGGGGTCACGGACGGCGGCCTGGGTGTGGCCAGGACGGCACGCGCCTGCTCACTGAGGAACTCAGGAATCGGGATGTCGCTCATCACATCTCCATCGATGTTTTTCGTTACGAGCCGTTCCGTATAAAACCTACCCCCGCTGGTACGCTCGGGCAATGCCGCAGCGAGGGCGAGGGCGTCCCAGAAGCGCTTCACTCGATCAGGCCGTGCTGGAGTCGGTGCGGCACTTGCTTCAAACCGCCGGGTATGAGCGCACCAGCGTTGATGGGATCGCCGAGCTGTCGGGCGTGAGCAAGCCGGCCATTTACCGTCGGTGGCCCTCGAAGGCTGCGATCGTCGCGGACGCCATGCTCGGCAGTTCCGATCTCGACGAGGTCCTACTGGTGCCGAACACCGAAGACCTGTCGGCGGACCTTCGGTCGTGGATGTACTCCCTGGGTGCCTACATGCGACGCGAGACCGCGATGATTCGAGGTCTCGTGGCGGCGTCGATGGCCGACGGTGCGACCGGGACACTTCTGGCCGAGCGGTTCCAGGGTCCTGCGCGGCAGGCTGTGATCGGACGCCTCAACAACGCGGTACAGCAGGGCACAGCGCGCCCAGATGTCGACCTGATGGCCGCTTCGTCCGCGTTGATGGATCCACTACTCGTCGCCGCCCTCGAAGGACGGCCACTGATGGACTCGGAACTGGACGGTCTGCTCGGCTTCGTCATGGCGGGCCTGCTGGTCGGTTCTTGATCCTTTCGTGGGCGGTGGCTGACGGTTGAGCCGGCCAGGCGCCCGGTGCGGCCCGATCTCGATGCAACCGGCAGACTCGGCATTGGATTCGGGGCGGTCCACCGGGGTCGATGGCGAAGCAGCTGAGCAGTTCGATGGTGTCACCCTCGGCGGCGTTGCGAATGTGGACGACACTCGTACTCGCGTCGTGACCGGCTGACATCGACTGGGGTACGCAAACAGTGAGGCGGACGGCGCCTTGCTCCGCACCGGAGTCCGAATGGAACAGCTTCCCTTACGGCCGACCGTACAGCGTTCTTGATGTTCTGCCGGTCGGTGATCGGCACTCTGCTGGGTACGGAAGCCGTATCGCGGCCGGCTCCCGGGCACTGCTTAACCTGTAGCCGGAAGGGCGGTGCACACGATGGAGACATGGCCGGCCGCCGGCGGTCAGCAGGAAGGGCCGGGCTCGCAGCGGCGCCGGGAGATCGTGACCGCGGTCCAGCGACTGCTCGGCGAATGGGGCAGTTCCGACCGGCTGACCATGCGCGCGGTCGCCAAGGAGGTGGGTATCTCGGCCCCGAGCATCTACCTCCATTTCAACGACAAGACCGAGCTGGTGTGGGCGGCGCTGGAGGAACGCTACGGCGAGCTGGCCGCCCAGATGGCCGCCGCCGCCCAGGCCGGTGACGACGTGGATCCGCGAGGCCGGGTCCGGGCGCAGGCGCACGCGTACTGCCGGTTCGCCATGAGCAGTCCTGGCCAGTACCGGCTCATGTTCGAGATGCACCAGCCGGCGGCGGACCCGAGCAGGATCAGCGGTCACCCCGCCCGCCTCATCTCCGCGGGCCTGCGCGCCGGCCTGCACAGCTGCGCGGAGAGCGGGCTCGGCCTGTCCCTGCCGGTGGAGCAGGCCGCGCAGACTCTGTGGGCCGGACTGCACGGCATGGTCTCGCTGCACCACAGTCTCTACCGGGACGAGTCCTCGGAAGAGCTGGTCCTGCAGCTCGCCGACGGACTGGTCGACTCGCTCGTCGCCGGCGCTCCCGGTGTCCCCTTCCTCACCGGAAGCACAGCCGAGACCGATGCGTCGCGCAGGATCCGGGAAATCAGGAGCCGCAGGGAGCCCGACGGCCTGCAGCCGTAGCCGGAACAGTCACCCCGCGGCGGGGGAAGCGTGCCGAGCAGCGGACGGGCGCTTCGCTCCCGCATGTCGTTCACGCCCCCAATACCCCCTCCCAGGAAGCCGGTTGCCGCCCGGTATGCCCAGGAGTACAGTCGCCGCTGAACTAAGTTAGGTGCTCAGGGCAACGATATGGCACCTGGCCCGCGTCGCCCCTTTTCTGAGGGCAGGACGGAAGTGGATCCCCCCATGGACATCTCCATCGACTTCGACAAATGCTGCGGTGCCGGCCAGTGCGTGCTGGCGGCGCCGGAGGTCTTCGACCAGCGGGACGAGGACGGCGTCGTGGTCCTGCTCGACGACAGGCCGCCGGCCGAGCAGGCCGAGAACGTGATCCAGGCTGCGGCGGTGTGCCCGGCCGGCGTGATTCGGGTGCGGGTATGAGTGCCGCTCCATCGCGGATCACCGTGGTCGGCGCTTCCGCGGCCGGACTGAGCGTCGTGGAAGGACTGCGGCGCGAGGGCTACACCGGATCGCTCACGCTGATCGGCGAGGAGAAGCACCTTCCCTACGACCGGCCGCCGCTGTCGAAGCAGCTGCTGTCCGGCGAGTGGGGCACCGAGCGACTCCACCTGCGCGGCGTGGACGACATCGCGGCGCTCGGCCTGGACCTACGACTGGGCACGTCGGCCGTCGCACTGGACATCCGGAACAGGGAGGTCGTCCTGGCCGACGGAAGCCTCGTCGGTTACGACGCCCTGGTGGTATCCACCGGTACCCGGGCCCGGCGGCTGCCGGGCACCGAATCGGTGCGCGGGGTGCACGTACTGCGAACCCTGGAGGACGCGATCGCGCTGCGCGAGGACCTCGCCGCCAGCCCGCGTCTGGTCGTGGTCGGCGGCGGCTTCGTCGGCGCCGAGGCCGCCGCCGTGGCAAGCGGCCTGGGCTGCCAGGTCACCCTCGTCACCGACACCGCTCAGCCCATGGGCGACGCTCTCGGCGACGAGCTGGGCGCCCTGCTGCGCACCGTCCATCACGAGCACGGCGTGCGGATCGAGACCGGGGTTCTCGTCGACCGAATCCTCACCGACGGTGGGCGGGCGAGCGGGGTGGGCCTTCCTGACGGCCGCACCCTGGCCGCGGACGCCGTCCTGGTCGGTATCGGCGCGCAGCCCAACACCGAGTGGCTCACCGGCAGCGGCGTTCCGCTGGGCAACGGGGTGGAATGCAACGCCACGCTGTACGCCGGCTCCGGAGTGTGGGCGGCGGGCGATGTCGCCTGCTGGATGCATGCCCGCACCGGTGAGCTCTGGCGTATCGAGCACCGTACGAACGCAGCCGAGCAGGGCCTGGCCGTTGCCCGCAACATCCTGGCCGGGCCGGAGCGTGCCACGCCTTTCGACTCGGTGCCCTACGTGTGGTCCGACCAGTACGACCTGAAAATCCAGATCTACGGCCGGACTCGGGGCGCCGACGAGATACGCGTCGTCGAGGGCAGCACGGCCGAACGCAGGCTGGTCGCCCTGTACGGCAAAGACGGCCGGACCTGTGCGGCGGTCGGCATCAACATGGTCCGGGCCCTGCGCGGCTACCGGGCACAGGTCGCCGCGGCGGCCCCCCTTCTCACCGGGAGTGCGGCATGAGCGACACCCTCCGGGCCGGTGTGATCGGCCTGGGAATGATCGGCGGCGGTGTGGCCGTCAGCCTGGCCCGCAGTGGACGGGTTCCCATGGTCTACGACGTCCGCCCTGGCGCTGCCGCGGACCTGACCGGTGTGCCCGACCCGCTCGGGTCGCCCGCTGAGGTGGCCGGGGTCTGCGACGTCGTGATGGTCGCGGTGGTCAACGCCGACCAGGCACGCGACGTCATCGGCGGCGAGGACGGCCTGCTGCGGGCAGCCCGGCCGGGCCTGACCGTCGTGCTGCTCGCCACCGTCGCCCTGCCGGTCGTGAACGAGCTGGCCGCGCTGTGCGCCGAGCACGGCGTGGGCTTCCTCGACTGCGGAGTGACCCCGGGCGACAAGGCCGCCGAGAACGGCATGATAGCCATCCTCGGCGGAGAGCAGCAGACCGTGGACATGGCTCTGCCCGTCCTTGAAGACTGGGCGAAGAAGGTGGTGCACTGCGGCCCGTCCGGCGCCGGTATGGCCACCAAGATCGCACGCAATGTCGTCACTTACGGCAGTTGGCGCACGGTCGCCGAGGCCGCCGCAATGGCGCGCACGGCCGGCGTGGACAGCGCCCGGCTCGCCGAGGTCATCGACGCAGCCGACCCTGATGGCCGTACCCTGCTGCAACTGCTGCGCATGCAGGACGCCGACGGCGTGCTGCCCGAGGCCGTCGGCGGGCGGATCGAGCCGCTGATGACCAAGGACCTCGATGCCGCTCGGGACCTCGCCGCCGCCCTCGGCGTCCAGGCCCCCCTCGTCGAGGCGGTACGTACTCAGGCTCGCCGCACCCTCCAGCTGGACGCCGAACCGGCCCCGGCCCCGGCTCCGGCTCCGGCTCCGGCTCCGGCGAAGGACGATGTGCACGCCTACGGCCTGCACATGATGGACCGGGCTTACGGCCCCGGCTTCAGCGCTGTGGTCCAGGACAGCAGTGACCCCTACAGTGCCGATACCGTCGACTACCTCTTCGCCCGGGTCTGGGGCCGCGAGGGCCTGTCCGTCCGCGACCGCCGGCTGCTCACCCTCGGCGTCGCCGCCACCGTCGGCCAGCCCGACATCGTCCAGATCATCGCGAACGGCGCACTGGTCAACAACGACCTGAGTGCCGATCAGCTCCGTGAGGCCGTCCTGCACCTGGCCGTCTACACCGGCTGGTGCAAGGCCGCCGCCATCCACACCGGCGTCACCGCCGCGATCGACGCGCACACCGCCGCCCAGCCCCCCACCGCGCAGGAGCAGAAATGACCGAGCCCCTCATGAACCAGCCCGTCGCCCGCGAGGCGGACGCCCCTCTCGATCCTCCGGCCGAGTACAGCCGGCTCCGCGAGGACCAGCCCATCGTCAAGGTCCGCTTCCCCAACGGCTCCGCCGGCTGGCTCGTCACCCGCTTCGAGGAAGGCAGTCAGGTCTTCACCGACCCGCGGCTCAGCGCCAGGCGCCCACGCCACGACACCCCCGAGGGTGAGATCTCCGAGGCCGGCGAGGATGCCCCCTTCGACGCCGGCTTCGTGATGATGGACGAGCCCGAGCACGGTGCCCATCGCCGCCTGCTCACCGCCCGCTTCACCCCCAAGGCCGTACAGAACAAGCTCCAGCCCTACCTCGACCGCATCGTCGATGAGCACTTGGATGCCATCGCCGTGGGTCCCGAGACCTTCGACTTCGTCCAGGCCATGGCCCTGCCCATCCCGTGTCTGGTGATCTGCGAACTGCTCGGCGTCCCCTACGAGGACCGCGATGGCTTCCACGAGGCCACCGTCGACCTGATGGACATGGCCAAGAGCCGCGAGGAACGCGACAAGGGCGCCCACTGGCTCATCGACCACATCACCAAGCTCGTCGCGGACAAGCGCCGCACCGACGCCACCGACGGAATCCTCGCCGAACTCATCAACACGGCCGACGGCGAGGACTCAGCCCTGACCGAGAAGCAGCTCATCGGTCTCGGCGTGCTACTGCTCTTCGCCGGACACGACACCACAGCAGCGATGATGGGCCTGTCCGCCCTCACCCTGCTCACCCATCACGAGCAGCGCGACCAACTGCTGGCCCACCCCGAGAAGATCGGCACCACGGTCGAGGAGCTGATGCGCTACCTCACCATCGTCCAGTTCGGCCTGGGCCGTGTCGCCAAGGAAGACCTCGATATCGCCGGGGCCCAGATCAAGCAGGGCGACCTGGTCGTCGTCGCGATGAACGCCGCCAACCGCGACCCCCGCGCCTTCACCGACCCCGACACCCTCGACATCGACCGCAAGATGGCCCGCCACATGGGCTTCGGCTACGGCGTCCACGCCTGCCTCGGCCAGAACGTCGCTCGCGCCGAACTCAAAACCGTCCTGCCCAAGCTCTTCCAGCGCTTCCCCAACCTCCGGCTCGCCACGCCGTTGGAGGAAGTCCCCATGGACTTCACCGGCACCAACTACGGCGTCCGCAAGCTCATGGTCACCCGCTGACCGCCTCGCACGGTACGCCGACCAGGAGCGGTCAGCGCCGCTCCCGGCGCTTTGAGGCGGCTATGGCGTGGGGCGCGCACGTCTTGGTTGTCTTCGGTCCGTTGCCCACTAGGGCCCATCGACTTCGCCGCCGAGCAGTCCGAACAGCTCACCGCCCCCGCCAAGGCGCCCGGACGCCGCAGGCGTGCGACCTGATGCTCCCGCGCACGCTCCCTGATCCGGCCCCGCCCGCCCGGCAGGACATCTCCCCGACCTGCATCAGCCGCCTGGCCACCCTCCACGGCCTGACACCAACGGCGTGTGGCCGCAGGGCACCGCGCCGAAACCGCCCGGTGCCGCTCGCCGCGTCGTAGTCCCCGTATGGCTCGCCGCGCTGCGCGACCCACCGTCCGCGCGGCGGAACTCCGCGACCCGGCGCCCGACCGGTCGAAGTCCCGGCACCAGCCGCAAACCGGCTGCCACCCCTGCGATGCCCGGCACCCCGGCGGCCGGACGGACCGTGTCCTGCCGCACCATACCTACGTCTGCCTTCGCCACGGCACCTGGACAGGCCGCGAAGGCACACCGAGCCATCGAACATGCCACGGCCCCGGCCTGAAGGCGTTCGGGTCCTCCGTATCACGGCCGGCTCATCGAGGCAGCGCAGAGCCGGGCCGGGGGTTGAGCTGCCGCACGCGCAGCTTGCCGACTCTGCGACTCCGGCGATCGCGTCCGTAAGCTCACCGTCGCGGCTGTGCAGACGTCCGGTGGGAGATCGTCGGCTGCGACAGGTCGAAGCCGGGGGTGAACGCCCGCAGCGCATCGACGCGGACGGGGCTCAACGCGCGCCATCCACCGTGGCGAGGGACCGGGTGAGTTCCTCGACGAAGTCGTGGATGCCGCCGAGGCTCCACATCTGCCCGGCGCCGCCGTCCAGGAGGAGGCGTCCGTGGACGGCTGACCACACCGCCACGGCACCCGCTTCCGGGGTCTGGATCGTGCGCATGCCCGTTTCCGCCAGTCGTGCCACGGCGCCGCGCCAACGCTCCGCCAGGCGCGCCGTCTCGTTGCGGTGCCGGTCGCGGTCGGCGAACATCACGTGAAAGCTGGCCGGGTTTCTCTCGGCGAACCGGCAGTACGCGTGGGCGAGTTCGGCCAGTCGCCGGGCGGGGGGCAAGCCGTCAGAGGTCCGATCCGCCCGGTCCATCTCATCCAGCAGCTGGCCGAAGAGCACCCGTACCGCTGTGCACGAGAGCTCTTCCTTGTCCGCGAAGTGCCGGTAGATGGCCGGTGCCGTGACTCCGGCTTCGCGGGCCACCTCCCGCAGGGACAGCGGCACGATGCTCATGCGGGTTTCGTCGGCGATGAGCCGCAGCGTCGCCTGCAGGATCTCCTCGCGAAGCTTGTCTCCCTCGCCTCGGGCGTTGCGGGGTCTGCGCCCGGCGGCTGAGCCCTCGGGTGACGTGGGGGTTCGGGCGTCGTCTGGCATGACTCAAGCCTTGCACAGCGCCTCGTCCAACGTGCTGGGCGGCGCCCGCCGACCGGGTCTGGGCCCTTGACCAGTCGAATAAACGAGTGTAAATATACATACGTTTATTCATTGTGGCGAGCCCTGCCGAGGTGCTCACCCCCTGCCCACGATGGGAATTGCATGCGCATCGCGATCGACGAGGACAAATGCTGCGGCGCCGGCCAGTGCACGCTGGTCGCCCCGGAGGTCTTCGATCAGCGGGACGAGGATGGCGTCGTGGTCCTGCTGGATACCGAGCCGCCGTCCGAGCAGCACGATGCTGCTCGCGAGGCCGCGGCCGTCTGTCCGGCCGCCGCCATCCGCATCCACGGGTGACCGTGCCCAGTGCCATCACCGTGTCCGTGGCTCCCCGGGAGGTACGGCTGCGGTCGAGAGACTGCGCCACGGTGCGACGGGGCGGTAGCGGAAGTTCACCTCCCGGTACGTCCTCCACGACGTGTCCCCGCCGCGCCGGGCGCCGGCATGAACCGCCCGCTGCGCCGTCGCGGTCCCCTGGCGCCCCACGCGACCCCGCACATCCGGGGAGCCGCACCCCTGCGGACCAGGCTCACTAGAGCCTCCCCCTCACCGTCCGACAGCTTCCAGGAGGTTCCATGTCCCCCGACAGCACTACCGAAGCGCCCCCCGTCCCCCTGACACGCGGCTGCCCCTTTTCCCCGCCGGAGACCGCCACCGCCTTCCGGGAGGCCGGGGTACCCCGCCGGGTGACGATCTGGGACGGCAGCCGTCCGTGGCTGATCACCCGGCACGACCAGGTGCAACAAGTCCTGGGCCCCAGCGGCCGGTTCGGTGCCGACGTCACCGACCCCGGTTTCCCCAACACCTCCAGCGCCCAGCCCGCCGTCGAAGGCAACGTCTTCTTCCGCAAGGACGGCGACGAGCACCTCCCGATCCGCCGCATCCTCAACCCCGACTTCACGGCCAAGCGTTCCGAGGCGCTGCGCCCGCGCGTCGCCGAGCTGACCGAGAGGCTTCTGGACGAGCTGCCCGCCAAGGGCAAGCCGCTCGACCTCGTCGAGGAATACGCCCTCGCGCTGCCCACCGTCGTCATCTGCGAAATTCTCGGCGTCCCCTACGAGGAACGCCACGCCGTGCACGAATCGTCAAAGATCATGGTGCAGTTGAGCCACCCGAAGGAGGAGAAGGTCGCCGCGCACCAGGCGCTGCACGGGAACCTCAGCCGCCACATGGCCAAGAAGCGTACCGAGCCCGACGACGGACTGCTCTCTCGGCTGGTCAACACCTGGGTCGACGACAAGGGGGTCCTCTCCTTCGAGGAAGCCGTCGGCCTCGGCACCCTTGTCATCGGCGCGGGGCACGAGACGACCGCCAACATGATCGGCCTCGGCATCCTCGCTCTCCTGCGTGAACCGGAGCAGCGCGACATCCTGCTCTCGGATCCGGGGAAGTACGCCGGCACCGCAACGGAGGAGATGATGCGCTACTGGAGCATGGTGCAGACCGAGCCGCGACGTGTCTGCCTGGAGGACACCGAGATCGGCGGTGTCCTGATCAAGGCCGGCGAAGGCGTCATCTGCAATCTGCCCGCCGCCAACCGGGACCCGGAGGTCTTCGTCGCCCCCGAGAATCTTGACCTCACCCGCGTCGAGCGCCGACACATGGGCTTCGGCTTCGGCGTCCACCAGTGCCTGGGCCAGAACCTGTCCAGGGTCGAGATGCAGGAGGCCTGGCCACGCCTCTTCCAGCGTTACCCCACTCTGCGACTCGCGGTGGCGGAGGACGAGTTGCACTTCCGCGACGATTCCCTCACCTACGGGCTCGAAGAGCTGCCGGTGACGTGGTGACTGCCCGGGAGGTCACGGGATCGCCGGGCGCAAGCGGCGCGGAGACGTCGGCGGAACTCTCCGCGCGCGGACGGTTCGTCATGGCTGAAGTCATGCAGTGCCCGGTGCCGGAGTTCGTGAGCGAGCCGGGTTCACTCGGTGACCTTGCCGGCCGGCACATCTTCGCCGGCCTGTGGGACCGCCCCGGACTGTCGCGGCGCGAGCGAAGGCTGGTCACCCTGGCCGTGCTCGCCGTACTCGGCCAGGACCGCCTGCACGCACCGCTGCACATCAAGGCCGCGCTGGACAGCGGCGACCTGACCGAAGCCGAACTGCGGGAAACGGCCGTGCAGATCGCCTACTACGCGGGCTGGCCGCTCGCCACGTCCTTCGACGCCGCCGTGGACACCGCAACCGGCCGCAGGTCCGGCTATGACCAGGTGTCCGCCCTGGCATCCGGCACGGCACGGAGTGCGACGCCTGGCACGGACAAGGAGGAGCAGCGGTGACCGCACGCTTGCGGGGAAGGACCGCCGTGGTGGTCGGGGGTGGGCAGACTCCGGGCACGACGATGGGCAACGGCCGGGCCGCGGCGCTCACTTACGCACGCGAAGGAGCCCGCGTCCTCGTCGTCGACCGGGACGAGAAGTCGGCGGAGGAGACCGCCGTACTGGTGCGGGAGAGCGGCGGCACAGCCGTGGCCCACCGCGCCGACATCACCGACGAGGAGGATTGCGCCGGCCTGGCGGAGACGGCCCTGACCGTCTTCGGGCAGATCGACGTGCTCCACAACAACGTCGGGATCGTGCCGGGCGGACGTACCGCAGACCTCTCTTCGGCAGACTGGCGCCGGGGCTTCGAGGTCAACCTCACCGGAATGTGGCTGACGTGCAAATACGTGCTGCCGCACATGCGAGAACGAGAGCGCGGGGCCGTCGTCAACATCTCCTCGATGGCGGGGCTGCTCGCGGGCGGCGACGCCATCGCCTACACCACCTCCAAATCGGCGGTGCACGCGATGACCCGCAGTCTGGCGCTGGAGTACGCACCGCACGGCGTCCGTGTCAACGCCGTCGCTCCCGGGATGATGGACACCCCTATGGGCGTGGACTCAGTCGCCCGGTCGACCGGCACCCCTCGGGACGATGTCGCCGCCCGGCGAGCAGCCCTCGTACCTATGGGCCACCAAGGCACCGCACAGAACGTCGCCGACGCGGCCCTCTTTTTCGCATCGGACGAATCCGCCTTCATCACGGGGATCGTCCTGCCCGTCGACGGTGGCTTCACCCTCAAGGCCAGCACATACTGACGTACCGACCGGCCAGGCAGAAGCGCACCGAACACACCACGATGCGCCCTCCGCCTGACCGGCCCGGGACGCGTAGGATGCGGCTCCGCCACCCGGCCTTCGGCCAGTCTTCTCCCGCGCTACCGACGCGCGCCGATCGCGGCCACGCCCCGATGCCTCGCCCGGACCGCCACGCCTGCACGCCAACACCCCCGACTTCGAGGAGTCCATGAACCTCGCCGATCAGTGATACTCCCCGGATGACCAACGCTGGGAACGAGCCCACTGAGCACCGTTGGGATAAGCCCAGGTACCCTCCGCACAGGTCGGTTGGGGGCGTCGTTCTTGCCCAGGGCTGGCGAGGATCTGGGTGCCGTCTGCAACGTCGACGTGAAGTTTGTCGGGGGGGGGTGGGGGGGGTGGGGGGGGCCGACAACCCCCCGAGCCACAAGCAAAAAGGCAATTCCCCCCCCCCGAACCAGGAGGGACCCACACAACACAAAAACGCCAACAAACGA